>CAYOFA010000174.1:0-6815 GCA_964402885.1 uncultured Spirochaetaceae bacterium | reverse complement strand
CATGCGACGCATCCTGATCGGGATCGCGGCGGCGCTCGTTCTCGTTACGGTGCTTGCTCTCATTCTGCTGCGGGTAGCCAACACGGTGATCCTGCCCAGGGTCGTGAGCCGGCTCGAGGTTGCAGTGGACGACACGTTTGGCGCCGATCTGGACATCGCGTCGGCACGCCTGCGCCCCTTCCGCGGTATTCACCTGCAGGACATTCGCATTTCAGCGGCCGGCGCTGCGCTCCGCGCGAGCGCAGAATCCGTCGATGTCGACGTGGACTTTCGCGGGCTGCTCCGGCTCCGACGGGCGGTACGGACAGCGGTGCCGATGGACACCGGGGCGATCTGGACTACAGCCGAGACCCTCGCCGAGCGCGGGCTCATTCCGGACGCAATAACCGCCCGGGACATCGGCGTCGTGGTTGCCGCAACGGCCGGATCCGGGGCCTACCGGTTGCGCTTCGATGAGGTCGGGGTGCTCCACGAGAAGGGCGGCGAGGTCATACGATTACAGGCAGTCGGCTCATCGCGACAAGCGCTGTCGGCGGGCTCGCCGCCGCGGCAGGAGATCTCGGCCGCGCTCGCCGCCGCATACCGCGAGCGAACCGTGGATGTCACCATCGAGCTCAACCGCCTCGAGCTCCCCCGCATCACCCTGCCCTCCGCTGCCCTGACCTCGGGCTCCACGTCGGCGTCGCTTGCCGCGCGGATCTCTCCCGCACGGCCGATACGTGTCGCGGGCAGCGTTGAGCTCCACAGTCTTGAGATCGAGGCACCGGTCGTCGCACCGGAAGCTATCCGCCCGCTCGACATCAGCTACACCTTTGCGGCCGAATACGCGCCACACGCCGCATCGGCAGAGATCCCGAAGGCGGTGCCGGCGTCGGTGAGGCGCCGCTTCCCGCGGGGAGAGCTGGCAATCAGCGAGGGTGACGCCTCGATCAACGGAGTCGGGTTCGGGCTCAGCGCCCGGTTCCAGGGCCTGCACTCCGGCAGTGCACATCCGGCGTCCGGGGCGCCGGCCTTTCTCCCCCGCGTCATTCACCTGACGGTGGACCTCCCGCCGACTTCAACCTCCAGGATACACGCCGCAGTCCCGCGGGCTCTTCAGGGGCCTCTCGACACGATGGAGCTCGAGGGGAGCTTTTCCTGGCGCCTCGACCTCGAGGCGACACGTTACGATCCCGGCGGTCTCCGGTGGGTGGCCGAAACCGAGCTCCGGGATTTCGCCGTTCTGCGTATAGATGAGTCGGTGAGCCCCTTCGGGCTCAACGGGTCGTTCATGCACACGATACGCGACCCGGAGGTCGACTACGTGCGCCGGGTGCGGATCCCCCCGGCGGAGTCGGCGGGCGCTGCGAGCGCCGAGACCGGCACCACTGCGGCCGGCGCCCGCGGGACTACAGGTGCTTCCGCCGGGGACACCGCGGTGCCGACAGCGTCCGCCACCTTCACCTATGTTCGTCTCGATGAAATGTCGCCCTGGGTGCCGCGGGCCGTGCTCACGGCCGAAGACGGCGATTTCTACTACCACAACGGCGTCAATTTCCGCACGATGGCAGAGGCTGCGGTTCGGAATCTCGATGCGGGCGGAGTGGTACTCGGGGCAAGCACGATCAGCATGCAGCTCGTGAAGATGCTGTTTCTCGACGACGACCGGATCTTCTCCCGGAAGCTGCAGGAGGTGTTTCTTGTGTATCTCATGGAGCATGAGGTGCCGGTCAGCAAGGACCGAATCCTGGAGATATACCTGAATATCGCCGAGTTCGGCCCGGCCGTCTTCGGCATACATCAGGCGGCCCGCTACTACTTCGACACTTCGCCCGTCGATCTGACTGCCGGCGAGGCGACGTTTCTCGCGAGCATCCTTCCGGCCCCCAAGCGCTACCACTGGTATTACGCGCGAGGCGGCATCACCGACGGGTGGTTCATACGTATGAAGAGCTACTATGACATCATGCTCGCGCGGGACAGGATGACGCCCGAAGAATATGCCGAGGCCGTGAAGCAGAGGCCGGAGTTCGCCCCCTATCGCGAGAGGTAGGTGAGCTCCTCGGGCAGCATGATGTTGTTTCCCATGTCGTCTTCGCCGTATCCGTGTTCCGCAAGAATGCGGAGATCATTCACCGCGCGGCTGTCTCCCGTAATGGTGACTGTGATATCGCTTCGAATATCCATCTTTGCGACCGACATGAGGTGGACGACGTACCGTGCGGCAAACTCGGCAAGCGTGGCCTGCGGATCGAACTCGATCTCATCGAAGGACAGACGTGACTCGTAGAGAACGATCTTGCCCTCGTTCATGAGCTGCACGAAGAGCAGCTGCAGCTCCCGCGTGCGCTCCTCGCTGTCCGCCGGCATCCTGACCTGAAGCTCGGGCCGCCTGTTGAGCATGTCGGCGATGTATCGACGTTTTGCCGCGTTTATCGCCTCGTTCGCCCGAAAAAGGTCGAGCGACGACCCCGCATCATACTGCTCCTCGCCGAGCTTCATCGTGACGGGACTGCCGTAGTGAGCGACGATTTTCGCAACGAGGGTGGAGGGGCGCACGTGAAACCCCCGATAATTCGGGATCGGCACCTCCACGCTGGTCTGCTCGGAATAGGCACGGATCATCGACTGGCACAGCTGCACGGCCGAGTCTAAATAGAGGCGGGAGAAGTGCAGCGGGTAGTCGAAGAGCAATCGACACAGGGCGGCCGGCGCCATGGGGAACCGGGTGTTGAGAAAGGTGTCGCGGCGCAGTGAGCTCATGTGGCGCACGTAGTAGTGCACCACATCGGTGGCCACCGCAAGGAGATGATAGATGAGGCTGATGTGTCCCCGGAGGATGGGGAGATCGCCGTTCTGCTCCTCTATATCGGACTCGAAGATGTAGGTATCATACATCGACTGAAGATTGTGGAACCGGGCTTCCACGATGCGAAGGCGCTCTTCGCTGATGGGCTCCGGGATGAAGGCGTCGTAGGACTCTGCGCTGCGGGTTCGAACCACCTCGCGCACATCGGCATCCTCCGAGAGGTTGAGGAACTGCGTGGCAAGGTAGACCACCGTCTCGCCCACGCGCTCGGTGTGGCGCACGGTGCGGTCGGCTTCCAGCCGAAACGGAAGCATCTCGTTGGCGCAGGGCTCGAACTCATAGTCGCTGTCGGTACCCAGGCCACATCGGGAAAGCTCGGCGCGTATGGTATCGCAGACGATGAGAATCGCGTCCTGCATGACGTCCACCACGTGAGCGGTGGCAGCCTTCAGGTCGTTGTCGACGCCGAGCAGGCGGTAGCGTGACATGCCGTCCCGTATGTGGAGCACCTCATGGGTTACCGCGGAGAAGAGCTTCGCGGCGGCAATGACCTCCCGGAAGGGGAACCACTTCTCGTTGGTCTGCGCGCCGTGGGCGTCGACCAGCTCCTCGACCCGGGTCGCTTCGCGGTTGAGTTGACTCAGGAAATCCCGACAGGGAAACTGCGGCACATCCGTCGATTCTTCGGCAAACTCACACAGACCGGCAAGCCTGCCTGTCTGACGCGAGAGGAATCGGGTGAACTCAGCATCGTCGGCTCGAACCGGTGTCTCGCCGCCGCCGGGTGTAGGCATGCTATCGAGATAGTAGTACGTTGCTCATTCGGGTTCAAGTGGGCGGTGGAACGCGAGAGGCGAAGCTCCGCTGAACCACTCCGGACAGGGAGCCGCTGCGCCGCTTCACAAAAACATCTCTTGACTTCCGCATCCGCGCGGCGTAGAGAGTAAGTAGCAGAGGTAGAGTCTCCCGAGTGCACCGATGCAGTCACGGCTGCTTGCCACAGTTTGTCTTCTCTTTGTAGCGCTTGCATGCCCGGCGCAGGATATGCGAGACGGCCGAGACGGCATCGACACCGGTCGCGAGACCGAAGTCTCGCCGCCGGATACCCGGGTCACCCTTGCAATCTCGTCTCCGGCCTATCCCGTGACGCCGGGAGACACCTACCGTCTCGTCTACGTGCTTCCCTCCGGAGTGGAGACGACCGGGACCTTCACCGTGGATGCCGGGTACGACTTGCCGCTCGGCCACCTCGGGAGCGTCAACGCGAGGACCCTGACACTGCCGGAGCTTCGCACGAAGGTGGAGGCGACCGTTCGACGGAATTACCCGACCGCCTACCCACAGCTCGACCTTGTGAGTGTCGGCCTCTTCCGGGTCTTCGTCTCGGGAGCGGTCGAGCGGGCGGGATGGATCGATGCCTGGGGATTGACGCACCTGAGCTCCGTCCTCGACGGCAGACTCGCCGAGCAGGCTTCGAGACGGGCGATCAGCCGGAGTGACGGTGACGGTACCGCCGAGGTCTACGATCTCGTCGCCGCGGAGCGACTCGGGAACGTCGACAACGATCCGTTCGTCCGTCCGGGAGACAGAATCACCGTCCCCTACTCCGATCGCCGCGTTACCATCGCCGGCGAAGTGCGGCGCCCCGGCAGCTACGACCTTCTGCCTGAGGAGGGCTTCGACGCACTGCTGGCTCTGCTTGCCGGGGGCGCAACGGCCCACGCCGACCTCAGCAGTGTGGAGATTACCAGCCTCGGCGATGAGCCGGGTTCCCGTGACGAGTATCGGACCTTCGATTTCGGTCGAGGACAGGCGCCGGAGCTACGGGATCAGGACAGCATATACGTACCGAGCGTACGGGAGAACAACCCGGTGGTCTACGTCTCCATACGCTTCGGGACCGAGGTCTCCACGCTGAGACACCGGCTTCGTGACGGCGATACGCTGCTTACGGTGATGCAGGCCGTCCTGCTCAGACCCGGACGGCAGGCGGCGAACGTGAGCGAGGGGACGGTCAGCCCCGATTCTCTGTCGCTTGCGCGCATTCAGCGGCAGGGGACCACCTTCACGCGGGTGAATATCGAGGCACTGGTGTTCGGCGGCGACCACTCACTGGACATGCCGCTGCAGCCGGGCGACACCGTCGTCGTGCCCTGAAGGCGGGCGGAGGTGCCTTACCGTGTGAGGCTTCGGTGCACGAAGCGGTGCGGGCGGTCTGCGCGATCGCCGTACTTGGCGCGGCGGTGCTCGGCATACTCGCTCCAGTTGCCGTCATACCAGAAGACTCCGTCTTCCTCGAAGGCCAGGAGATGCGTGCACACACGATCGAGGAACCACCGGTCATGGCTGATCACCATTGCCGAGCCCGCGAACTCATCGATTGCCTCCTCGAGAGCACGGAGGGTGTTCACGTCGAGGTCGTTCGTGGGCTCGTCGAGAAGCAGGACGTTACCGCCCTCTTTGATCATCATTGCCAGGTTGATCCGGTTCCGCTCGCCGCCGGAGAGGTTCTTCACGAGTTTCTGCTGATCGGCGCCGTAGAAGCTGAACCAGGAGCAGAACGCCCGCGAGTTCACCTCTCGTGCCGGCGCGTCACCGGTGCCGCCGAGGCGGATGACGTCGTGGCCACCGGAGAGCTGCTCCCAGACGCTCTTCTCGCCCTCGAGGGTATCGCGCATCTGATCGGCCCAGGCAAGGCGGACGGTATCCCCCACGCGCAGGCTGCCATCGGAGGGCTCCTCCTGTCCGGCGATGAGGCGAAACAGCGTGGTCTTGCCGGAGCCGTTCGGCCCGACGAGGCCGACAACGGCGCCCGGGGGCACGTGAAAGCTGAGGTCCCGGTAGAGAAGCGTGTCGTCGTAGGCCTTGGTGAGCCCGTCGGCCTCGATAACGAGATCGCCGAGCCGCGGTCCGGTCGGGATCGTGAGGCTGGCAGTTTTTTCGCGCTGGGAGGAGCCTTTGGAGAGGAGCTCGTTGTAGCGGTTGATGTGCTCCTTGCTCTTCGCGTGCCGACCCTTCGGCGTCATGTGGATCCATTCGAGCTCGCGTTCGAGCTGCTTTCGCCGACGGCTCTCGCCCTTTTCCTCGTGGGCAAGACGCTCCTGCTTCTGCTCGAGCCACGATGAGTAATTGCCCTTCCACGGGATGCCCTCACCCCGATCGAGCTCGAGAATCCAGCCGGCAATGTTGTCGAGGAAGTAGCGATCATGGGTGACGGCGATCACGGTGCCCGAGTAATCGCGCAGATGCTTCTCGAGCCATGCAACCGACTCGGCATCGAGGTGATTGGTGGGCTCGTCGAGAAGCAGGATATCGGGTTGCTGCAGGAGGAGCCGTACGAGGGCCACGCGTCGGCGCTCGCCACCGGAGAGCACGTCCACCGGGGTGTGGCCCGGCGGGCAACGCAGCGCGTCCATTGCCATGTCGAGGCGGGCGTCGAGGTCCCAGCCGCCGACGGCGTCGATCCGCTCCTGTATCTCCGCCTGCTGCTCGCCGAGCTTCTCGTAATCGGCGTCAGGATCGCCGTAGGCCTCGTTCACCCGCTCGAACTCAGCGAGGAGGTCGGTGATTTCCTTCGCCCCTTCTGCGACCGCTTCCTTCACGGTCAGCCCCGGCTCGAGCTTCGGCTCCTGCTCGAGGAACCCGATGGAGTACCCGGGTGAGACCGAGGTATCACCGTTGAACTCCGTGTCGACGCCCGCGAGAATGCGCATCAGCGTCGATTTACCCGATCCGTTGAGACCTATGACGCCGATCTTCGCGCCGTAGAAATACGAGAGACTCACCTCGTTGAGAATTGTCTTTGTACCGAGCACCTTCGTTACGCGGTGCATGGTGTAGATTATTTTCTTGTCGTCCTGTGTCGATGCCATGTGTCGTTAATATACCAGATTGTAGAAGTAGAGTGTCGGCGTCCTCGTGCCGCGGAAAAGCGCCCGTCGGCTTTCCGCCCCACGACAACGTACATCACGAGTCAGCTGCTTCGGTCGAGTCGCTGCGCCTCGAGCTCTTCCCGTGCTTCGCGGGC
>CAYOFA010000173.1:5674-6828 GCA_964402885.1 uncultured Spirochaetaceae bacterium | reverse complement strand
CGCGCGAGATCGTAGACCATTTCGCGCGTCACACCGCCGCGGGGCCGCGGATGCGGTGGGGCGTCTCCGACGAGGATCACCACGCGGGCCTGTGATGCCCACGGAAACTTCTCCAGCGCCACGTAGAGCGCCTCATGCACCGCTTCGGGGATGTCCCGGCCGCCTGCGACTCTGATCCGGTCCACGGCCGTCTGAACGGCCTCGAGGTCCGGCTGGAAGCCCACGTTCTGCGTGAGGTACTCCTCCATGTAGTCGCGGTAGTAGACCATCCCGATGCGAACGCTACCGAACCGATCCGCCTCCTCGCGCAGCAGCGGAACGAGGTCACGTCTGAGGAACGGAAGATCGTTTCGCATGCTCTCGGTCGTGTCGAGGGCGAGCACGAGGTCGAGGCTCTCTCCCTCGGTCTGCCGCACGATCTCGGCGATGCGCGCCGGAATGTCCTCCTCGCCCTCGGAGTACGTTGCCGTCCCGTCGCTCTCCCGCGCGATCTCCTCGTAGTTGTCCACGGTGTCCGACATGTAGTTGCCCTCGGGCGGGCCTTCCTCGGGCGCCTGCTGCACCGAGAGCACGAATGGGTTGTCGCGAAACTCGCCCGCGTAGGAGGCGTACTCCTCGGTGAAGGTGCGCACGTTCAGGTAGGCACCGTCGAGCACCTGCAACTCGCCGCTTCTGCTCCAGGGATAGCCGTAGGTGACGATGTAGGGGACGAACACCCTGAAAGCCGAGCCGAAGACGTCGTCCTCCTCGGGAGTCGAGTCGATGAGGTAGTGGCGGCCATCGTCGAGGAACTCGCCGTCGAGCATCCGCCGCTCGTCGCCGTTCAAGGGATGGTACTCGGGATTGCGGTAGGCGTAGCTTGCGACCTCGCGGTCGGGGTCTTCCGTGGACTCTGTGATGAGCACCGAGGCGATGTCGGGCTTGTTGCGTATGGACAGGATGTACCCGCCATCGAGACTCTGCTCGATACGGAGATCCTCGGTGCCCACCGACAGGTCCTGCGATTGAAGCGGGTGTGTGGTGAGAACAAAAAGGAGGCTCGCTAAGAAGACGACGTGAACCCGTCTCATCGCACTTACGAGTATCGGTAGAATCCGCGGGCGGAATTAGCGCGGGAGCACTGCCGGGAAGGGAGCCGCTCCCGAGACATCGGT
>CAYOFA010000173.1:0-5574 GCA_964402885.1 uncultured Spirochaetaceae bacterium | reverse complement strand
TCACTCGACCGTCACACTCTTGGCGAGGTTTCGCGGCTGATCCACGTCGCGGCCAAGCTCAATGGCCGTGTAGTAGGCGAAGAGCTGAAAGGGCACGACCATCAGGAAGGGATACATGTACTCGTGCGTCGGCGGCACGTAGAAGACATCGTCAGCGATCTGCGCAACCTCCCGGTCGCCCTCGACGGCGAGGGCAAGAACCGGCCCGCGGCGCGCCTTCACTTCCTTCATGTTGGTGATCACCTTGTCGCGCAGCCCGTTGTCCGGCACGACGAAGAAGCTCGGCGTATCGTCGTTTATGAGCGCGATGGGCCCGTGCTTGATCTCCGCCGCGCTGTAGCCCTCGGCATGGACGTAGGAGATCTCCTTGAGCTTGAGCGCACCCTCGAGGGCGACGGGATAGTTTATGCCTCGTCCGAGGAAGAGAAAGTTCCCGGCATGGGCGTACTTCTTTGCGAGCAGCTCGATCTCACCACGGCGGTCGACGATCTGAGCAACCAGGTCGGGCACCTGCTCGAGGTCCCTGATGAAGGCGAGGCCGTGCTCAAGGGACATATGACGCATGCGCGCCATGATGAGGGCAAAGAGGTACAGCGCGGTCATCTGGCTCGTGAAGGCCTTCGTGGAGGCTACCGCGATCTCGGGGCCGGAGTGGATGTAGACACCACCGTCCGATTCCCGGGGGATGGTGGAGCCGACCACGTTGCAGATGCCGAGCACGCGGGCGCCCTTGCGTTTGAGCTCGCGCATCGCGTAGAGGGTGTCGGCGGTTTCTCCGGACTGGGATACCGCAAAGTAGATGTTGTTGCGTTCGACGACGGGGTTGCGGTAGCGAAGCTCGGAGGCAAGCTCGGCCTGCGCGGGAATCCGCGCCACGGTCTCGAGGAGGTAGGCGGCAACCATTCCGGCGTGCAGCGAGGTGCCTGCCGCGATGATCTTCACCCGCTCGACATCGAGGAGCTCCTTGTTCGACATGTTCAGGCCCCCGAGGTGTCCGGTGCCGAACTCCATGTCGAGCCGTCCCTGCATCGCCCGCTTGATGGACTCGGACTGCTCGAGGATCTCCTTCTCCATGAAGTGCGCAAACCCGCCCTTCTCGATTTCCTCGAGCTCCCAGCTGATGAAATCGACCTTCTTGTCGATCTCCCGGCTGCGCAGGTCGGTCGTCTTATAGCTTGTGGGGGTGATCTTCACGACCTCGCCGTCCTCGATGTAGACGACCTGTTTGGTGTGCGCCACGAGCGCCGTTGCATCCGAGGCCATAAACATCTCATCGTTTCCGACCCCGATCACCAGGGGCGAGCCGTTTCGCGCGCCGACGAGGACGCTGGGCTCTGCGGCATGCATCGCGAGGATTCCGTAGGTGCCCTTCAGCAGGCGCACCGCCTGCCGCACTGCTGTCTCCAGATCACCGTCATAGAGGCTTGCGATGAGGTGAGCGATGACTTCCGAGTCGGTTTCGGTGCGGAAGACATAGCCCTCCTCCTGCAGCTTCTCCTTGAGGGAGGTGAAGTTCTCGATAATGCCGTTGTGCACGACCGCGATCGTGTTCGACGCATCAGTATGGGGGTGGGCGTTGAGGTCGTTCACCTCGCCGTGGGTTGCCCACCGGGTGTGCCCGATGCCCCAGATTCCGCCCAGATTCTCCGGCACTCGCTCGCGCAGACGGAAAAGCTTCCCCTCACGCTTGTGGACGTGGAGGCCGTCTTCGCCGCCGACGGCAATGCCCGCCGAATCGTAGCCGCGGTACTCGAGTCGCTTCAGTCCTTCGATGAGAATCGGCGCGGCCGGCTTCGGCCCGCAGTATCCTATTATTCCACACATTGATTTGCTCCTTCGCGGCTCGCCGGTGGTGCCGTCACTCCGCTTCCGGCTCCGGCTCCGGCTCCGCTTCCGGCTGCTGGCCGCCCTTTTCGGCAATGGCGCCGAGGCGTCCCTCGTTTTTTAATCGGATCGCATTCTGCTTCACTGTACAGATCCCGCGCTCGGTAAGACCGTCTATGATGCGCTGCACGGTCTGTGAGGGGATCTCCAGGTTGAGCGAGATCTCTTTGACCACCCGATCCCGCGCGAGCACCGGCTCACCCTCGCGCTTCGCGATGAAGCGGTTGTAGAGGTCCAGCGCGACCAGGCTCTCTTCGTTCTTTCGAAAGAAGTACTGTATCTGTGCATTCGCCTCGGCAAGCCGGCGGGAGAGCTTGTCGATGACGTTCATCGCGATCTTCGCGTTCTTCTCGATCATGCTCTGAAAGCCCTGCCGGTCGAAGGCGAGAAGATACGTGTCGGTGACCGCCGTTGCCGTCGCTGTTCGCTCGATGCGGGAGACGATGGCCATCTCGCCAAAGAACTCACCCTTGCCGAGCTCCGCGAGCACGTGAAGCTTGCCGTCGAACTCCTTGGAGATGCGCACCGTGCCGCTCTGGATGATGTACATTCGCTCGCCGGACTCGCCCTCGCGAAAGATCTCCGTGCCGGCGCCGATGGTTTGCCCGTATTTCTCGTAGAGCACGTTCTCAGCCACAGGTGATGTCCCTCCGTTGCCCGCGATTATAGTAGTCGCTCGAAAACCCGTAAAGAAGATGCAATCGGCAGCTCAAAATAGGCAGTACCTCCCTGTGAAAGGAGATGCATATGTACGAACAACCCACACCCCGTACGCAGAGAAACAGCGCCATACCCGCAGGCGTTGCCGCCGCCGTCGCCGCAATGGTCGCCCTCGGCGGCTGCGCGCCGCTCGAAGACACCGTATACTTCGCCGACCAGGACTTCACGCCCCCGTCGATGGTCTCCATCGAGGCCACCGGCCCCACCACGATTGTAGCACGTTTCACCGAGGATACCACCGCCGAAACAGCCCACGTATCCGCCGAACTCGGCGGCGTGAGCGCCCGCGCCGACGGCCCCGAGATCACCTTCGAGACAGCGCGCGCAGGAGAGATCGGCCGTCCCTATCAGCTCGAAGCGGTCGTTGCCGATGAGGCGGGAAACACTATGAGCTTCGTGGAAACCGTATACGGCTTCAATCCCGATGTGCCCACCGTCATCATAAACGAGCTCACCACCCAGGGCTCCGGCACCCACCCCGACGTCGTGGAGCTCAGGCTGCTCTCGGGCGGCAACCTCGGCGGCCTCTCCCTCTACGCCGGTGCCCCCGGCGAGCACGATGGGCGCATCGTCTTCCCGGCCATCGAGCTCCCCGCCGAATCCTACGTCGTGGTCCATTTCAAACCCGAGGGTGTGCCCGAGGAAGTGGACGAGATAGAGGACCCGACCGCCTCCGGCGGCCTCGACGCCTCCGACACCGGATGGGACTTCTGGGTGCCCGGCGGCTCGGGCATTTCCGGCAACAACGGCGCGGTCAGCCTCTATGCACAGCCCGGCGGGCGCCTCATCGACGCCATCGTGTACTCGAACCGCACCTCCGACTCCGACGAGCGCTACCGCGGCTTCGGCAGCAAGAAGGCCCTCGCCATGGTCGACCGGGTCGCCGCGGACGGCGGGTGGGTGCCGGACGGGGCCGGCACCGATCCCGGGGCCGAGGCCGGGACCGGGGCCTCACCCGCGTCCACGACACCGATCCTCGCCCCCGAGGACGCCGTGGACCCCGAGGACTCGACCGCGACCCGCTCCATCTCGCGCGGATCGGACGGTGCGGATACCGACACCAAGGCCGACTGGCACATCACCCCGACGAGCGGCTATACCTTCGGGGGCCCGAATACCGATGAGGTGTATGAGCCGTGAGCGACGGCTGCGCAGCGCGCGCGCCCGCCTCCTACATGACAAGTTGACAAGTTGACAAGTTATGCGCCCGGCGCTACCTTCGAAAGGTGGAAACGATGCAGATCGGCGAGCTGAAGGCGCATTTCTCCGAGGTGATCGAGCGCGTGAAGCGCGGTGAAGAGATCGTTATTTCATACGGACGCCGGCGCGAAAGAGTCGCCGTACTGGTGCCATACGAGCGCTATCGCGAAACCAACCGGATCCGCCTCGGCGAACTCCAGGGCACGGTCTCGGTGCAGTTCGCCGACGACTTTAAGATTCGCCCGGAGGAGCTCATCGGAGAGTGAACTACGTCGCAGATACTCACTACCTCCTCTGGGGTCTCGTCTCCCCCGGCCGAATCTCGGAAGCCCACAAGAGGATTCTCGAAGACCCCAAGCATGTGAAGTATGTGAGCGCCGTCTCGTTCTGGGAAATCTCGCTCAAGTATGCGCTCGGGAAGCTCTCGATAGAAGGCGCCGAGCCCGCCGCCCTCCCCGCTGCCGCGATACGGGCCGGCTTCGAAGTTCTGCCCATATCAGCCGACGACTTCGCGACCTCCTATCAGCTGCAGAGCCTCGGCCCCCATCGGGATCCCTTCGACCGAATGCTCGTGTGGCAGTGCATTCGGCATGGGTTTGCTCTGCTCACCGCGGACACGGATCTGAGGCAGTATGAGCGGGTCGGGCTGCACATTGGGTAGTGCGTGTTGGCAAGTTGACCAGGAAACATGGTCAGGTTATACTGATGGTGTGTCGAAGGTGACGATTCACGAGGCTAAAGCGAAACTCTCGAGCCTTATCGAAGAGGCCCTGTCCGGCGAGGACGTCATTATCATGCGCAGAAACAAGCCTCTCGTGCGCATCGTTCCGCTTCAGCCCGAGGAAGGCACCCGCAGGATAGGCACCGCCCGCGGTCGCGTGGAGATTGCAGAGGACTTCGACGAAACTCCCGAGGGCTTCGAAGACTACCTGTGATGCGCGTTATCTTCGACACCAACGTATTCCTGTGGATCATCGCCGATGATCCGCGGCTCTCCGAGAGTGCCCGAACAATTTTTCTCGACCATGACACCGAAGCTTACGTAAGCATGGCGAGCGTGTGGGAGATGTTCATCAAGATCGGAACCGGCAAGCTCGTCCTCCCGGAGAATCCCGCCGCCTTCCTGCGAGAGCAGTTCTCCGAAAACCTGATTTCTATCCTGCCGATTCACTACGAGCACTGTGCGCGTGTAGCGGAGTTACCGGGCATTCACAGGGACCCGTTTGACAGGCTGATCGTGGCACAGGCCCTTCATACCGGTCTTCCCGTTCTATCCGGCGACCAGGTCTTCGCCCATTACGGGGTGGAGAACCTGTTCTGAAGCGGCGTGGTGGCGGCATCGCCGGCCGCGCGTCGGGGCCTGCAGTCCTTCCGCCCGGATAGCCCCGCACTCAGTCCATGTGCGGCTCGACCAGCTTCTCGAGGCGGTCTCGCGGGGCCGCGCCGATCTGCTGGCCCACGACCTCACCGCCCTTGAATACCATGAGGGTGGGAATGCTCACCACGTTGTACCGGGCGGCCAGGTCGGCCTGGGAATCCACGTCGAGCTCGCCGATCTTGAGCTTCCCCTCGTATTCCTTGGACATCTCCTCGAGTACCGGAGCAACCATCTTGCACGGCATGCACCAGTCCGCCCAGAAGTCCACGAGCACCGGCACATCCGACTGAAGCACTTCCTGCTCGAAATTGTCGGTGGTTATCTCTACTTTCATGCGTTCGCGTTCCCCTTTGAGACAATATTGCGCGCGCGGGGCGGGAGGTCAAGGTCTG
>CAYOFA010000172.1:5026-6874 GCA_964402885.1 uncultured Spirochaetaceae bacterium | reverse complement strand
GACACGCAAACCCTGGGTCGAAGGCGTCCCGGGCCAGGGGATCGGTGAGGAGATTCATATCGACCGGTGGTTCGGGCGGCTGTGGATCTCGATCGGGTTCGTGTCCTATGACCGCCCGGAGCTCTACGAGTTGAACAGCAGGCCGAAGACGATCCGTGTAATAAGTGAGGCCACCGGCGAGGAGCGGGTGGTCGAGCTCGAGGATACGCCGAATCTTCAGCCCATCGACGTACCCGGCGACTGGGAGACTGCCTCCGACGGCGGGATCCGTATCATCATTGAAGAGGTGTATCCGGGAACGAGGTGGGAGGACACAGCGGTCAACTTCATCGTGTTCTTTTAGAACGATACGCTTGCGCCGGTTTCCAGCGACAGGATGTGTGAGCTATCCGATTGAAGAAGCATCGCCCCGCCGAAAAGGGCAAAGCGGTTGAGGTGCACTGAGAGGCTGCCTTCGAGCTGGGCGAACGTGATGTTCGGAAAGACGAGGGCGCCGGCTCGCATTCGAAGCGAGACGGGATCAAAGAGGTAGGAGTGAATCTGGCTGCCCATTGCGCCGCCGTTTCGCTCGAGGACTCCGCGGAAGCCTGCCCACTTTCCGTAGAGGGTCCAGGTGAAGTAGTCATGCTGCAGAATCGACACGTCGATGCCGGCTGTGGTGATATTCAGATAGTCATCACCGTCGGCGATGAAGCGGGTGTCGACATCGGGACCGAAGAAGGGCGTGAAGCGGCCCTGCAGAGATGCCATCGCACCGTAGCCCCTGTAGTCGGTGGAGAGGACGCCGGAGCGAACTTCGAACCAGTGGCGTTTGCGCCGCGGACCCACCCGTGCGATGGAGAAGTCCTCCTCGATTCTGATGGATTCCAGATCGAAGTGCACGAAACCGCGTGGCCTGACCCCGCCGGGTGTGGGTCGATCGGCGTAGGGGAAATCGGCGTAGAAGACGGCTGTGTTGTGCAGGGTCCAGGCAAAGATGGTGATTTCGTACAGCAGCTGAGCGAAGGGGTTCCCACCGTCATCGTCCTCGCCGGACGAGCTCTCTGGTGAGCCGTCATCGTCTGTGCGGTTCCGTTCTTCCTCTTCCTCGACATCCCGGCGGAAATCGTCCAGGTCGGCAACGGCGGCCGGTACGACGACCGTCATCATGCAGCCGAGGAGGACGAGTGTGACGATGCCCCGGACCGCAGCGTTCGCCATCATCCCCAGAGCGTAGTGCATATCCTGCGGCGCCGCAACTGTTCACGACAGCGCTCCCGAGAGTGACGCGGCCATGCTATCATGTGAGGCAAACGGCTGACTCGAGGTACTCATATGGCGAATACTACGGAGCGATTGCACATTCTCTGGACGACGGGAGATACGGTTACCGCGGAGAAGATGGTGTTGATGTATGCGCTCAATGCCAGGAAGCGCGGCTGGTGGGACGAGATCACCGTCATCATCTGGGGCGCTGCGGCCCTTCTTGTAGCCGAGCACGCTCAGATTCGCGGAGGCGTCCGCGACCTGCTGGATGCCGGTGTGCATGTTTCTGCGTGTAAGGCCTGTGCGGACCAGCTCGAGGTGACCTCCACTCTCGAGGCCGCGGGAGTAGAGATAAAGTACTGGGGCGAGGGGCTTACCGAGCTGCTCAAACAGGACGCCAGATTCCTCACCGTGTGACCCGCGCGGTGCGGCGATTTCCGCTTGCGCGACGCTCGGGGGCGAAGTACACTCTCGGTGGTTACAATTAGTGAAAATGGTGGAGGACGCGATGAAACGGGCTCTGATTGTTGCGATCGTACTGCTGGTGGGTGCAGCGCTTTCGGCTCCGGCACAGGATATCAGCCTGCAGGCCGGCGGCAAGGC
>CAYOFA010000172.1:0-4926 GCA_964402885.1 uncultured Spirochaetaceae bacterium | reverse complement strand
CCCGACAACCGCCTCCTCTTCGGTCTCGCGCTCGGCGCGGGCTATGAGTATCCCGTGGATCCGGGAGTGCTCATCGGTGAGCTTCGCTACACGCGGGTGCTTTCGCGGTTCGAGAACAACTACGACGCGTTCGGGAACTCTCTGAGCCTGCTCGTGGGCTACGGGATTCCGATCGAATAGGGCGACCCGGACAATACAACACCTCTCTCCGGCGTCCTCGAACGCGTGAAGGAGCATCGGTATGCGCAAGACGATTCTTGCAGCGGTTGTTCTTGTTCTCGTCTGTGGTGTGGCGTTCGCGCAAAGCAGTGATTATGAGGAGGAGGGGTGGAAGAAGCGGTTCGCCTCGCCTACCTACGGAATCTCGCTTGCCACGTTGACCATCGACTACACTGACAATAACGAGGTACAGGAAGACGACATACTCGTGCCCGGCATCGACATCCGCATCTTCAACGGTATCAACGTAGCCAAGCGCGGAGGCTTCTACACCGGGTACGAGGTCGGAACCATCATCTACCTGCTCGGCGAATCGGAAAGCTACGACATCGGCGGAACCGGCTATCAGATCCGGGATCTCGTGTCGGGCTCGATTTTCATCATGTCGAAGTACGGCTACCGGCTCGATCTCGGGACGGAGGCCGGCGGTTTCAGCGTTGGGCTCGGTATCGGCATCGGCGCCAAGATGGGTGGCGGCTCAGTCGACGTCTACAATGAAGACACCGAAGAGACGCAGTCGGCGGGCTCCGAGGCATTCGGACCGATGCTCGAGGCCGCGCTCGAGGCGGCGTTCAGGCTCGGACAGAACTTCCGGATTCTGGGCCAACTCGGCGGCTACGTGTCGCCGGCGTCGCTGGAATGGGACTCCGACAGCACTACGGTGATTGGCGGAGAGTTCGCGCCGGTGCGGCCGGATCTCCGCTTCGGATTCGCCCTGAACTACTGAGCGGGAAAGCCGTCGGGCCGCCACGGGGAACTCCGGCGGCGCCAGGCAGCTACCGCCGGTGCCCGCGAACAATGGCCGCCGGCCTTCCGGTCGACGGCCTCCCGGGGCCCCCGGCCCTCCCCGGCGCATTTCGCCGGAGAGCGGGAGGGCAACCGCCTCAGCGGCCGCGGGACTGCGCTTTCTGTGCCTGCGCCGTGCCGGGCATGAGCACGGGGTGGGTGACGTAGGGCTCCTCGAGGCGTGCGATATCCTCGTCGCTGAGCTCGACGTCGACGGCGGCGATTGCCTCCTCGAGGTGCTTCATCTTGGTGGCACCGACGATGGGCGCGCTGACCGCCGGGTTATGCATGAGCCAGGCGAGTGCGATCTGCGCGGAGCTCACACCCTTTTCCTTCGCAACGGCCTGCGCGGCCTCCAGCACGTCGAAGTCGCTGTCGGAGAAGTACATATCCTGGGCGATCGAATCGCTCTTACTGCGCGCGGTCTGCCCGCCCTTATCGCGGGTGCGTGTGCCGGCGAGAAAACCCCGTGCCTGGGGGCTCCACGGGATGAGCCCTACGCCCTGATCCTCGCAGAAGGGGATCATCTCTCGCTCTTCCTCCCGATAGATCAGGTTATAGTGGTTCTGCATGGTGACGAAGCGGCTGAGGCCGCCGAGATCGGCGGTGTACTGGGCCTTGGCAAACTGCCAGGCGGCCATGCTCGATGCGCCGATGTAGCGGGCCTTGCCGGCCTTCACCACGTCATCGAGAGCTTCCATCGTCTCTTCGATCGGTGTGTCGGGGTCGAAGCGGTGGATCTGGTAGAGATCGACGAAGTCGGTGTCGAGCCGCTTCAGCGAGGCATCGATTGAGTCCATGATGTGCTTTCGCGACAGACCTTTGCCGTTGGGGTGGTCGTCGATCGGAAAGTAGACCTTGGTTGCTATGACGACTTCGTCCCGCTTCGCGTACTCTTTCAACGCTTTCCCTACTACGCGCTCGCTCTCGCCTTTCGAGTACATATCGGCGGTATCGAAGAAGTTGATTCCCGCCTCCACCGCACGACGGAAGAACGGCATGCTGTCTTCCTCGGGGAGTACCCACTCGCGCCACTCGGGCGTTCCATAGCTCATGCATCCGAGACAGATGCGCGATACCTTCGTGCCGGTCGAACCAAGACGTGTGTATTCCATTCACCGCTCCCTTTTCTGGCTTTGATGTGCAGCTCTTCGCTTGCTTGATAACTGTCTGTGTCTGCGCTGTACCTACGACTGCGCGTAGAGTCCGATTATTTCCGCCTCGGCGAGAACGTGGCCCTTCATGGCCTGCTCGAGATCTGCCCGCGAACTCCCTTCCGGAAGGCCGATGGTCGTGCCGAGGGCGTAGACCCGGAAGAAGTAGCGGTGCGTGCCCGAGGGCGGGCAGGGACCGCCGTAGGCGGGCTTCCCGAAGTCGGTGCGGCCCTGGGTTCCGGGTGCCGTGTTCTCCCCGATCTCGTTGGTCGGCTCGATATCCCAGATGAGCCAGTGGAGAAACGTCTTTCCGGGTGCGTCGGGGTCATCCACGATGATCGCCATGCTCTGTGTGCCCGGAGGGATGTCTTCGATGCGCAGGGGCGGATTGATGTTCTGACCGTTGCATGTGTATTTGGCCGGAATTCTCTCGTTATGTTCGAATGCTGAACTGGTGATGTGCATGATACCCTCCTTTCGGGTCGGTCTGCTTCTCGTCCTGCAGCCTTACGGTTGTCGGCTCGACTACTTCTTCTGTTCGGTCTTCTGATCAGTTTTCTGCTGCTTCGCTTCGAGCTCGGCGATGCGCTTTTCGAGGCGCTCGATGTCGGAGCGCTTGGCGAGGTCGAGGCGCTCAATCACCTCGGAGACGCGGTCTTCGACGAGCCCCGAGAGCCTGCCTCGTGTCTCTTCACTCTGCTTGAGCAGATTGTCCACGAACTTGCGACCCTCTTCCTCGCTCATACTGCTTTCACGCGCAATGCGGCGTCCGGTCTCGAGGACTGCGTCACGGGTTCGAAGCGCGAGGCCGAGACCGGCGTAGATACCTGTGCGAAACGGATTCTCCATACGTGTTCTCCCTATCGTTGCTCCTCCATTCTAGTATGCAAACATCAGCTGGTAAAGACAAACCCTCCGCAGTTGACAGTGAACCGCCGGAAGGCGGCACCGCCCCGTGCTAACCGTTTTGGTCTATTCATTGCAGCGCCCGGCCTTAGTAGCCTCAATTATGAAAGGGGCCGCGTAGATGATCGTACTTGTACAAATCCTGACCGCTTTGCTCATGGCTGCCGTCCTGACCGTCATCGTGACGGTGGTATTCCGCAGACACCGCCATACCGTGGATGCCGTCGTATTCTTTTTCGTGATCTTCCTGGCGACCTGGGGCGGTGGACTGTGGTTGCGACCATATGGACCCACCGTATACGGGGTGTACTGGTTCCCGTTCCTGGTGGTTGCCTTCATCGTCAGCCTGATTCTGATCACCTTCATCCCGCGCAGACCCCCCGAAAGCACTGAGGAGGCACGAGAGCAGATCGAGCGACGACGGACGCTGGAGAGTGTGTTCAGCGTCTTCCTCATAATCCTCATCGTCGTGCTCACCCTCGCAGTCATATTCGGCTACGCCGCGGCATAGCTGCACAAGGAGTCCGTATGTTTACCGTCCTCGGGATACTCATTCTCGCCATCGGCGCACTGCCATTGCTTCGCACGCTCAAGAACTCCGGCAGCATGGAGCAGAAAGTGCTTACGCGCCGGCTCATCAGGGGTGGCCTCATCTTCCTCGGCACGATCGTGCTCCTGATTCTCATAAACGTGTTCTTCCATATCTACTCGGAGCACCTGTGGTTCGGCACTCTGGGTCACGAGAGTCGCTTCTGGACGGAGATCTTCACCAAGATCGTTCTCTTCGCCGTGGGCTTCGTCGTTGCCTTTGTGTTTCTGTTCTGGAACCTCAAAGCGGCGGCGGGCAAAGTGCAGGGTGAGACCAGAAGCCTCTTAGCTTTCCCGGCGTCCGTAGTCCTTGCTGCCATCATGGGCTCCTGGGCCATGGGTCTGTGGGAAAACGCGCTGCTGTTCATCAATCAGACCACCACGCAGGCCACCGACCCCGTGTTCAACCGGCCGGTAAACTTCTACCTCTTTTCGCTGTCATTTTACCAGGAGCTGGTGAGCTGGCTGATCTTTCTGCTGGTGGTGGCCGCCGCCGGTGTCATCCTCACTGCGACACTGCGCTACACCCGATCGCGTGAGTTCGGCTCGTCGGCGACCGACACCGTGCTTCACACCGGTGGGCTCAGGCGCCAGGTCATCGGCCTGGCAGGGCTTTTTCTGCTTGCGCTGGGCTGGAACGCCTATCTCAGCGTCTTCGAGCTCCTTTACTCGGAAGCCGGTGTCGTCACCGGTGCGGGCTGGAACGACATACACGTTCGCACGCCCGCATACTACGTCTCCCTCGCAATCTATGTGGCCGCCGGCGTCACGCTGCTCGTGTCGGGTTTCAGCAAGCGTGTTGAGCGCAAAGTGCTGATGCTCGAGGCGAACGAGTCCGGGGAAGGCACGGCGCCGACCAAGAAGTCCCTCATCGCGCCTGCGGGTATCGTCGCAGTCCTCCTTATCGCAAACGGCATCGTTCCCAGCGCCTTCCAGAGCCTGGTGGTAAGCCCCAATGAGATTACCCTCGAGGCGCCCTACATTCGGCACAACATCGATTACACCCGCCGGGCCTTTGGACTCGACGAGTCGAACCTGACGCAGGAGCAATATCCGGTCGGTCGCGACATCACGCCGGAGGTCATAGAGGGGAGCCGCGAGATGCTCGACAACGTGCGTCTCTGGGACCCCGGCGCGCTGAAAGACAACCTCCGACAGCAGCAGGAAATACGCCTCTACTATCGGTTCCACGATGTCGACATCGACCGCTACCGTATTGACGGCGAGTATCGTCAGATGATGCTGAGCGTGCGCGAGCTCGAGAAATCCCAGT
>CAYOFA010000171.1:0-6899 GCA_964402885.1 uncultured Spirochaetaceae bacterium | reverse complement strand
CTCGGCTCACGAGGTCGCGCTCGGCGCGGTCTCCCGGCGCGGGCGCGCCGTGGGTTTGGGGTGGCCCCGCGCGCCGGGCGCGGTCTGGGGGCTTGGCGGCGATCCGGAGGGGCGGGGCTCAGGGTGCTTCGCACCCCGCGCGGGGCCACTTCTGTACCGTAGCCGCGCCCCGCGCCCGTGAGCCCGGCCTCGACGCTCCCCGTTCGCTCGCCTCGCCCTGCGGGCTCGGGCTCGGCTCACGAGGTCGCGCTCGGCGCGGTCTCCCGGCGCGGGCGCGCCGTGGGTTTGGGGTGGCCCCGCGCGCCGGGCGCGGTCTGGGGGCTTGGCGGCGATCCGGAGGGGCGGGGCTCAGGGTGCTTCGCACCCCGCGCGGGGCCACTTCTGTACCGTAGCCGCGCCCCGCGCCCGTGAGCCCGGCCTCGACGCTCCCCGTTCGCTCGCCTCGCCCTGCGGGCTCGGGCTCGGCTCACGAGGTCGCGCTCGGCGCGGTCTCCCGGCGCGGGCGCGCCGTGCGTTTGGAGCGGCCCCGCGCGCCGGGCGCGGTCTGGGGGCTTGGCGGTGTGGGTGGTGCGGTTACGGGTTGTGGTGTTACTCGCGTCGAGGATCGTTCTCCCGCGAGAGCCACTTGTAGAGTGTCTTCCGACTGATCCCGAGGGCGCGAGCGGCTCGACTCTTGTTGTTGCCCGATCTCGAAACTGCTTCTCGAGCACGTTGAGCGCGGTGCGATATCCCGCGGCCCCCGTCTTCGTCGTCACGTCTCGGGCGTGCGCCTAATTGCATCGTAGATTCGGCTGGCGTCGGTAGCGCGTTTGTGCCTTCCAGGATTGCGCCATCTTCGAGAAGTGCGGCACGGGTGAGTACATGCTCCAGCTCGCGGACGTTGCCGGGCCAGTGATATGCCACAAGGTGTTCGAGGAAGGCTTCGGTAACCCCAAGAAGCTTACGGTTGAAGCGCGTGCTGAGAAGCCTCAGGATGTGGTTGACGAGAAGAGGGATATCTTGTGTACGCTCTCGCAACGGGGGCATACGAATCACCATTGCGCTGATGCGATAGTACAGGTCACTTCGGAACTGACCGAGGCGCACTTCTTCCGCCAGGTCCCGATTCGTTGCCGCGATGATGCGCACGTCCACCCGAACCGGTTTCTGTCCACCGAGGCGCAAGACTTCTCCCTGTTGCAGAACTCGTAGGAGTGCGACCTGTCCATGGCTGCTCAGGTCTCCGATTTCATCGAGAAACAGAATACCCTGGCTTGCAAGCTCGAACTTGCCGCGCCTGCGTTCCACAGCTCCGGTAAATGCGCCCTTTTCATAGCCGAAGAACTCGCTTTCCACCAGAGTGTCCGGCACCGCGCCGCAATTCATAGTCACGAACGGCATCTGGTGGCGAGCACTTTCCCGGTGCAGGTAGTGTGCGACGAGTTCTTTCCCGGTACCGGTTTCGCCCTCAATACAAACATTGACATCGTAAGGGGCCACGCGGTCGATCAGATCGTAGACATGCTGCATCTGACGGGAGGCGCCAACCATGCTCGGGCGGCCGGAGTTCGAGCCGCGCTCGGTTCCTCCGGCTTGTCGCGGTACGGCCCTGAGTCTTTTCACTATTGAGGCCACCACTGTCTCCACCGGAATACGCTCGAATGCCGACCCGCCTGCGTAGCCGTGGACCGGCACTTCCCGTAGAATCTCTTCGAGATCGGGTGGCTGGCTAATCGCTCCACCAAAGAGGAAACAAAGCGGAGTCCCGTCGCAGTGGCGGAGGGCGTCCCACATCTCCTGAGCCGACGCAATTGCGCTTCGTACAACGTTTCTCTTCTCGGCGCTGTCTTGGATTGCTCGGGTAAGCCCCACGTTTAGGATGAGTCCGTCAACGCCGCTTTCGCAGAAACTTGCCACCTCCTCGGCCGTGAACGCGAAGCCGAACGTGGCGAACCCGACGGTTCGAGCCCTCTCGAGCATCTGGCGTTCTGCGTCGTGACAGTAGCCCTCCGAGGTCATGATTCGTCGCATTGTTCCATCAATCACACCGGTGGCCGGAAAATTCGTAACGGCGCGAATCCCGATATCCGCATACCGGCCGAGTCGCTCATCGAGCGGGACTTCGGGGTCTCTCGGCATGAGACCAGCCACAACCGGGGTATCACCCGAATGAGGAAGGATTCGGGTGGTAAGAAGCTCATAGGTCTGGTCGTTGGCGTTTCCATACGCGAGAAAGGAGGCCAGAGAGCCCACACCGGCTGTGCGGTAGACGCCGGCGCTGAACGCGAAGAGCACATCCACACCGGCATCGACAGCCGTGCGCGTCACAAGCCCGGAGCCCGGCGCGACCCCGATCAGCGGACGCTCTCCCGACTTTCCTTCACACATGTCGCCGATAAAGGGGTGGCGGTCGGCTATATTGTCCAGCAACGTGTAACCTCCGCGTCAACAGGGTGTTACCCTGCTCACACGGGATTGTAACAGCACACGTGCAGGTGCGAAAGAAAAATCTGCCACCTCCGGTCGCGACTTAGACTTTTCCGTCATGAAGTCCGCGTTCGATTTCGGTCCGCGCAGTGGCGTACCATCTCCCTATCTTGGCAGCCTTTGCCAATCCGGCGGCTGTAGCCGTTGAGACCGATATAGGGGCGACTGCCGATGCCTCCGTGTCTGAGCCCCTATCACCAGTGTCCCGTGAACAAATGATGTCGCAGTTTCGGCATGGGTTTTGCAAGTACTTACAAAACCCACCAAAGGAGAGGAGTCGGATATGGCGACTGAAACAACGAGGCGCAAAATCCTCAACAACTTGCGCGAAAAGGTGAAGCAAGGCGTGCCGATCATTGGCGGCGGCGCGGGTACCGGAATCTCAGCGAAGAGCGAGGAGGCCGGCGGGATCGACCTCATCGTGATCTACAACTCCGGCCGTTACCGGATGGCCGGTCGCGGGTCCCTTGCCGGGCTTCTGCCGTACGGAAATGCCAACGAGATCGTCAAAGAGATGGCGCATGAAGTGATAACCGCAGTGAAGCACACGCCTGTACTCGCAGGGGTCAACGGCACTGACCCATTCATGCTTCGTACCCACTTCCTGAGGGAGCTGAGAGAGCTTGGGTTCGCCGGAGTGCAGAACTTCCCCACAGTGGGAATCTTCGATGGGAACTTCCGAAACAACATAGAAGAGACCGGCATGGGCTTTCAATTGGAGATCGATATGATCGGCGAAGCCCATGAAATGGACCTGCTGACCACGCCGTACGCGTTCGATGCCGATCAGGCGAAGAAGCTCACGGAAGTCGGGGCTGACCTCGTGGTTGCCCATATGGGTCTTACGACGAAGGGATCGATCGGCGCAGAAAGCGCGAAGAGCCTCGATGACAGCGCGAGGCTCGTAAAGGAGATTGCCGATGCCGCAAAGAGTGTCCGCGAAGACGTGATCGTTCTGTGCCACGGTGGCCCTATCGCGATGCCGGAAGATGCACAGTACATCTTCGACACGGTGAAAGAAGTCGACGGCTTCTACGGAGCCAGCTCCATGGAACGGCTGCCGACAGAGACCGCAATTAGGGATCAGATCAAGCAATTCAAAGCTTTGAGCTTCTAGGGGGCGTTATGAAATATGCCTATGTAGTCGGGACATTTGACACGAAAGGAGATGAACTCCGCTACGTGGTGGAGCGAATCCGGGAGGCCGGGGCCAGCCCGCTCAGTGTCGATGTCTCCTCAAAACCCAGTGCCGTTACAGTCGATGTGCCGAACACCGAGGTTGCGACACACCATCCGTCAGAGCCCGACTTCCTCGGAAAGATCGACGACCGCGGAGAGGCTGTGAGGATGATGTCGGAGGCGCTTGGCGAGTATCTCTCTTCGCGACAGGACCTCGGGGGTGTGATAGGCATCGGTGGCTCCGGCAACACCGCGCTCGTGACCGGTGCCATGCGACGGCTCGACGTGGGAGTGCCAAAGATCATGGTATCGACCGTTGCGAGCGGCGACGTCGCACCGTACGTCGGCGCCAACGATATCTCGATGATGTACTCAGTGACCGACGTGGCCGGCATGAACCGCATAACCCGGCGCGTACTCGGAAACGCGGCTCACGCCATTGCCGGAATGGTCGCAAATCCGGTTCCGGAAGCTCGGGATGCAAAGCCGACTCTGGGAATAACGATGTTCGGCGTAACCACGCCGGCAGTCACAGCGGTCAGAAAGGCCCTGGAGGAAGAGTTCGACGTTCTCGTGTTTCACGCAACGGGGACTGGCGGCCAATCCATGGAGAAGCTCATAGACTCGGGCATGATCTCACATGTTATGGACATCACGACTACCGAAATCTGCGATTTGCTTCTCGGTGGCGTCCTGAGTGCGGGAGAAGACCGAATGGGTTCCGTCATCCGACGAGGTCTGCCCTATGTGGGCTCGGTGGGTGCGCTGGACATGGTGAACTTCTGGGCGAAAGCCACGGTGCCCGAGAAACACAGGAACAGAAACCTCTACGTCCACAACGAGAATGTCACGTTGATGCGGACGACGCCGGAGGAGAACCAGCTGATGGGCAAATGGATCGCGGAAAAGCTTAATCAGATGACGGGGCCGGTTCGTTTTCTGCTTCCCGAGAAAGGCGTATCGCTGATCGACGCGGACGGGCAGCCATTCCATGACCCGGACGCGGATGAGGCCCTGTTTCGAGCCATCGAGGAGACCGCAATTCAGAACGACGTGCGCAAAGTGGTGAGACTTCCGTACAACGTGAACGACCAGGAGTTCGCTGATGCACTGGTCTCCGCATTCCGTGAGGTCCACGGACTGTAGCAGTACTGAACGAGCCTCACCGGAATTCCGCGCTACAACGGCGACTCTACCGAGGTAGTCATCGCAATCTACACAGTAATGGAGAAAGAAGAAATGAAACTAACGGAACCAATCAAGGTCGGTACGATGAATCTTAAGAACCGGATCGTGTACCCACCTATCGAGAACCTTTTCAATAACGCTGATGGATCAGTTTCCGACGAACTGCTCGCCTACTACAAAGAGCGAGCAAAGGGCGGCGCAGGCCTCATAATAGTACAGAACAGTAACGTAGACGGGAAGGCAAGTAGATCCGCCATTTGCCAGCTTTCGATTCATAACCACCATATGATTGCCGGCTTGAATCGACTGGCGGAGACCATCAAGGAAAACGGTGCACATGCCATGATTCAACTCGGACACGGAGGACGACAGACTTCGCCGGATTCTCAACCGGGCATCATGGATGTTGCACCCTCGCCCATCGCAAGTACTGCCGTCGGTGTGGTACCACGTCCATTGACCCGGCCGGAGATCGTGGAAATCGAAGATGCCTTCGCTGCCGCAGCCGTACGAGCACAGATGGCGGGGTTTGACGGGGTGGAGATTCACAGTGCCCACGGATACCTGCTGTATCAGTTCATCTCACCGCTAAGCAACAAGAGAACCGACGAATATGGCGGCAGCTTCGAGAACCGGTGCCGATTTGCGCTCAATATTGTCAACAAGGTTCGAAACGCGGTTGGAAAGAACTTCACGGTTGGGTTCAGATTCAGCGGTGATGAGTACGTTCCAGGCGGCATGACCGAAGAAGAAGGAGTCAAATACGCGAAAGTAATCGCCGATACCGGCCACGTGGACTACATTCACGTTTCTGCGGCGACATATGAGTCCATGCCGCATCTCTTCCCGATCATGTACTACGGCCATGGTCACTTGAGACACCTGGCCGAGGGCGTGAAAAGGGTTGTGAATAATGTCCCGATCATATCCGTCGGTTCGTACAATCCACACACTGCGGAGAAAGCTTTGCAGGACGGTGCGGCGGATCTCATCTCAATGGGTCGCGCCATGATCGCCGATCCCGAGTTGCCAAAGAAGGTTGTCGAGGGAAACATCGACGACGTGCGACCCTGCATTTACGGCAACGAAGGGTGCATCACCAGGATCTTCAGCTGGCTCCCGATTCGATGTGAGGTGAACCCCGAAATGGGTCGCGAGCGGTACTGGAAAAAGACGCCGGCAGAAGTGAAAAAGAAAGTGATGGTCGTAGGCGGCGGTATTGCCGGAATCGAAGCAGCACGAGTTGCTGCCCTTCGAGGGCACGAGGTTAGCCTGTACGAGAAGAGCGGAGAGCTTGGCGGACATCTTCTGGAGGCCTCGGCGCCGGCGTTCAAGGAGACCGTTCGCGAGCTCAAGGATTGGGCCGTCCGTCAGGCCGAGAAGGGCACCTTCAAGGTCGTGATGAATACGGAGGTTACAAAGGAACTCGTCAAGCGAGAGAATCCCGATGCTCTTGTTCTGGCTGTCGGTTCGTTGCCGGTCATGCCCGAAGGAAGGGGGTGTAGTGACGCCACCGAGTTCAGGGACGTGTTACTCGATAAGGTGGATGTCGGTGGTCGAGCGATAATCATTGGCGGCGGCATCGTCGGTTGCGAAACCGCACTGTATCTGAGTGAAGAGAAGGGAAAGCATGCCGTGGTGCTCGAGATGCAGGACGACATACTGATCGGCATGGAAGGCATGAACAGGCAAGTTCTCATGGAGAGACTGGTCGCTTCCGGAGTAGAAGTTCATACCGGAATGAAAGTCGAGGAAATGGACGACAACGTCGTCACGTGCACGAGCAACACGGGAAGACACAAGTTCGAAGGAGACACAGTAGTCGCCTGTACCGGTTTGGAGTCTGACACTGCCGAAGTCGAGTCGCTGAAAGGGATAGTGGATGAGACCTATGTAGTTGGTGACGCGAATCACAACTACAAGATCTACAACGCGTTTGAGGATGCTCATAGAGCTGTTCTGGTGATGTGACCGTCATACCGCCGCTCCCCGTTCGCTCGCCTCGCCCAGGGGGCTCGGCTCGGCTCACGAGGTCGCACTTGAGCGGCCTTCCGGCGCGGGCGCGC
>CAYOFA010000170.1:4559-6919 GCA_964402885.1 uncultured Spirochaetaceae bacterium | reverse complement strand
CCAGGGCGGGGGGCACGCGCAGGTTGGCAGCCCAGCTTGCGGTCTCGGCCACGGCGGTCGAGCTCGCGCGGTGAGTCTCGAGCAGGGTGCCGCCGAAATCGAGCAGGCGGAGCTCGAGCTCGCCGGTGACGTCCGCATCGGTGTCGTTGAGTAACCACGCCTCGATCGCCCCGCCGGGTCCCTCCAGCAGGACGAGGTGAAGGGGACGGAAGAAGCGCGCAGCGGCGTAATGGAGGAGGCGCCATCTGCCCGAGTACTCGATGGAGGACCAGGATGCTACCGGCCACAGATCGTTCAGCTGCCAGTACAGCGCGCCCATGCAGACGGGCCGCCGGGTGCGCCAGTACTCCACCGCCGTGGAGATTGCCATCGCCTGCTGTACCTGGCTGAGGTAGATGAACTCCTCGAAACCTGCGGGAAAGCGGAAGTAGCGGGCAAGCGTCTCGAGGATGACCGCGTTGCCCGCGGGCGAGCGCTGGTGGTGATCCATGAGGGGGGAGGTGACGTTGTGCTGCTCGGGCGGGGCGAAGGTCGCCACCGTCTCCGGCGAGGGAAAGGACTGGAAACCGAACTCCGAGCAGAATCGGGGCGTGACCTCGTAGTAGGCTTCGAAGGGCCGGCCCTCGTGCCAGACGCTCCAGTAGTGCATGTCGCCGCGGGAATCGTCGTGCCAGTTGTCCGAGAAGTCGCCCGGGCCGGCGGCGGGGGAGCTCGGCCACCAGGGCCTGCTCGGGTCGAGGCTGCGCACGGTTTCTCCCACCGCGCCCTCGTTCAGCCGGTCGTAGTCGATGAGGTAGCGGTCGCGTTCGGCGCGTGACTCCTCGAACCACGTGAGTGCGCCCACGTTCTCGTTGTTCCCGCACCACAGCGCGATGCTCGGGTGGTGCTGGAGGCGGGCCACCTGATGACGCACCTCGGCGCGGACGCTCTCGAGGAAGGCGGGGCCCGCGGGATAGAGGCTGCAGGAGAACATGAAGTCCTGCCACACGAGAAGCCCCAGGCGATCGCAGGCGTCGTAGAAGGCGTCGGACTCGTACTGCCCGCCGCCCCATACTCGGATCATGTTCATGTGCGCCGCCGCGGCGTCTTGGAGCAGGGCCCGGACGCGCTCCGCTGTCTGTCGGGCGGGCATGGCGTCGGCGGGGATCCAGTTGGCCCCTTTGGCAAAGACCTCTCGTCCGTTCACCCGAAACCGCATGCCCCGGCCGTGTTCATCAGGCTCGGAGATGAGCTCGAGGCGCCGAAGGCCTACCTGCACATGCCGGCTGTCGCTCCCCGTCTCGACTTCCAGGTGATAGAGGTGCTGGGGGCCGTAGCCGTTGGGCCACCACAGCCGCGGCTCCTCGACGACCACGGTGAGCGAATGCTCGCTGCGGCCGGCGGGAAGCTCGACGGTCTGCGCGGCCGTCGCCGTTGCCGCGGGCGAGAGGCGGACCCTGAGCGGTGTGCTCATCGGGCGGGGACTTTCGAGCTCGACGACCACGCGCACCGTCCAGGGGCCATCCGCGGCTGCCGCGGCAGCCGAAGCGTTTCCGGAGTCGGCGCCCCCTGCCGGCTCTGAGAACACCCGCACCGATTCGATGCGCTCGCCCTCGGTGGCCGCCAGGTACACATCACCATAGAGCCCCGAGACCATGAGCGCGGGGCCCCAGTCCCAGCCGGCGTGGCACTGCACCTTCCGAAGCAGATTGCGATGCGGCGACTGCACCGGATATTCGACGTGCGGCACCGGATAGGGCAGGGCGGCGGCTCGCTCGGCCGCGACGGTCTCCGGGGCACGGATGGTTACCTCGAGGTGGTTCGCCTCCGCGCGGAGCCCGGCGGCATCGACACTGAGGGCACGGAACATGTTGTCGGAGCCCGCGATGAGCGTTCCGTTCAGGCGGACCTCGGCGACGGTGTCTATGGAATCGAAGTGCAGCACCTGCCGCGGAAGGTCCAGCATGGCCTGCGGCACGTCGAAGGTGGTCTCGAAGCTCCAGTCCTCGCGGCCGAGCCACTGCAGCGTGAGCTCGGTGTCCCCGTAGTACGGGTCGGGCACCGCCCCGGCTGCGTGGAGGGCGCTCAGGTTGTCACCGGGAATGCGTGCGGGATAGTGCTCGCCGGTGGCGAGGCGGGTGAGCGTCCATGTTCCGGTGAGATCGATGCGCTGCATGTCGTGGCACTCCTGGCAATCGGGCAAATTGGTTTCGAAACGCAACCAACTCATTATCAGACGCTTCGATCGGGCCGTCAAGCTCAGGTCCTGCGGGCGGATTTCGCCTCGGAAACGACGAAAACGCCCGCGCCGGCAACATTTTTCTTGACACCACGCCCGGCCGGTGTAGAATCAGAGTTAGTTGGATATTAAACCAACCAAA
>CAYOFA010000170.1:0-4459 GCA_964402885.1 uncultured Spirochaetaceae bacterium | reverse complement strand
AAACTGATAAACACATCGCGTGTCATGCGTGAGATCTGGACGACCCGCGAGACGAGTCGCATCGACATTGCCAACTCCCTGGGGCTGGATAAGTCGACGGTTTCCTCCATCGTGAACGAGCTCATCGAGCTCGGCGTCATCCACGAGACCCGCGAGGGGGAGGCAGGGCCCCAGGGCGGACGACGGCGGGTCCACATCACCCTCAACGGCGGCTATGGCTGCGTGCTCGGCATCGAGATGCGGCCGGAGTCCTACACCGCGGTCGGCGTCGACCTCAACGGCGAGGTGGTCTTCTCGAGGTTCGAGAAGATGGATATCGCCGGCACAGACATTGCCGCCCGGGTCCGCGAGATCGTGGCGCGGGTGGAGGCGGAGCGCGCCTGGTGCGACCTCCCGCTCATGGGCATCGGCCTCGGCATCTCCGGTGTCGTGGATTCGGAAACCGGCATGGTCCGCTACTCCATCCCCCTGAAGCTCACCGAGCCCCTCGATCTCTACGCGGAGCTCGCCGGCGACTTTCCTGTCCCCTTCATGGCGGAAAACGACGCCAACGCCTGCGCGTGGGGGGAGCTCGCCTTTCATCGCCACAAGGAGCTGCGGGATTTCATCTTCTGTCTCGTGGAGCTGCGCGACATCGAGCGCACGCAGATCGTCCACGAGAAGACCGCCGTCGGCTTCGGCATCGCCATCGGCGGTCGGGTGCACTACGGGCTCAAGCGCTCGGCGGGTGAGTTCCGCTCCATCTTCAGAAACAACGAGCACAAGGGGCAGTTCGCCCTCAGCGATGAAGAGGCCGCACGTATCGAGGAGGACCCGGAGGTGATGGATCGCTTTCTGCGGGAGTTCTCCAGGCACGTGGGCCTTTTCGTCAACACATTCAACCTCAGTCATGTCTTCATCGGAGGCAACCTCGATTTCGAGCGTGCGAACATGCGCGACATCCTCTACGAGGAGATACAGCGCAACTGGGCCTACCCCGACGAGGCGTGGGTGCAGATCGGATACTCGTCGCTTCGAGAGCGCGCGGTGGCCTACGGGGCGGCGGGAATGGTGCTGGAGCGGATGTTTGCTGATGCGGAGACGGTGAAGGGTGTCGCCGATTCGGGCCGGGGCGGTGCGATATTGCAGCCGGGCTGGCCGCTCGGCGACACGGTAGTGGGAACCTGAGCTCCCGTATGGGAGGGGTAGATATTTTCGAGGAGGTGCTTCGATGAGAAGGATACTCATGGCGGCCGTCGCGGTGCTGCTTGTGGCATCAACGGCGCTGTTTTTCTCCTGCGGACCCCGCGAGGAGGCGGCCGAGGACGAGGGTGAGACCATCACCCTGACGATGTTCGAGTACCAGAACGTCACCGACGAGTCGGAAGTGGCGGTCTGGGACACGTTGCTGGAACGCTTCCAGGAGCTTCATCCGAACGTTGAGTTCGAGATCGACCCGCTCTTTGATGAGGCGTATCACAACAAGCTGCAGGCAATGGCGGTGGCGGAACAGCTTCCCGACATCATGTTCCTGTGGCCCGGCAAGCGCACCGGTGCGGTCACCGGCAGCGGCATGATCAAGGACCTGAGCCCCTGGCTCGAGGGAAAAGAGGACGAGTTCGCCTCGACGGCCATGCAGCCGCAGGGTCCGAACGGCGAGATCTGGGAGCTGCCCGAGCAGGTGACCGCCACCCACGTGATGTTCACCAACGAGAAGCTTCTCGACGAGCTGGGCCTCGACTACCCGGCCAGCCTCGATGAGCTCATCGAGCAGGGTGATGTGATCCGCGAGGCGGGCTACATCCCCATCGCCATGGACAACGGCGGCGGCTGGCAGATGCAGTCCTGCTTCCTGAGCGCGCTCGTGGAGCGCACCGCCGGGCGTGACTGGATGGATGCGGCAGTGGCAGGTGATGCGAGCTTTGCGGACCCCGAGTTCGTAAACGCGCTCTCTGTCATCGACCAGCTTGCCGACAACGAGATGTTCTCCCCGGGCATCAACCAGGCCGACTACGGCGAGGCGCTCACCGATTTCGTGAACGAGCGGGCGGTCTATCTCATAGACGGCGGCTGGCGGGTGAATAACCTCGTCACCGAGCTCGAAGAGGAGCAGAAGGACTACGTCTCGCTCAACGTCTTCCCCGAGGTCCCCGACACGCAGGGACAGACGGCGTCGACCTCCGCGGTGGCCGGTACCGGCTACGGGATGAACGCCAACCTCGAGGGCGCAAAGGCCGAGGCGGCATGGGAGTGGATCTGGTTCTACTCGGGGCCCGAGGGCTCGAAGATCCGACAGAGCGAGGGCGCGCTTCCGGCCTACAAGCTGCCGGTGCCCGACGACGCCGATCAGATGGTGAAAAAGCTCACCGATTTCGTCGGCTCGGTCCCGGCCGGCTACGTCATCGACGCGAAGCTGAGCCAGGAAGGCATGGCGGTGCTGCAGAGTGGTATGCAGGAGATGATTCTCGGCAGCCTCTCCCCGCAGGACGTCGGCGATCGCTACGAAGCCTGGGTAGCTGAGAACGAGGAGACCAGGCTCTAAGTACGGGGATTACCGGGAGCATCCGCAGGTTGCAGGCCATGCGCTCTGGCGGATGCCCCGGCGCCCCCCGTTTGATCATACAGACACCGGAGCCGATTGTACAATGACGACGACACAGGGTAATCGCACCCGCAGCTATCTGATTCTGCTCGCCCCCGCCGTGCTCATCTACGGGCTCGTGATCATCTTCCCGATCGTGTTCAACGTGGGCTTCAGCTTCACGCGATGGACCGGATTCGGTGCGCCGCAGTGGCTCGGGCTCGGGAACTACACCCGCATGTTCGCCGATCCGGTGTTCCTCCACGGCCTGCGCAACAATCTGCTTATCGTTGCGGTTTCGGTCTTCGGTCAGATCCCCCTCGGCTTCGTGTTCGCCTACATCATCTATCGAAAGATGGTGCACCGCGAGCGCTTCTTCGAGGTGATGATCTTCCTGCCCATCACCATATCGCCCATCGTGGTGGCCATCCTCTGGAACCAGATCTTCTCGAGCTCGGGCGTCTTCACCCAGCTCGTGCGCATCATCCAGGATGATCCGCGCTACGTCTTCTCCATCTTCGAGAACAAACAGTGGGCGCTGTTTCCCATCCTCTTCGTGATCCTGTGGATGTACACGGGCCTCTACATGGTGATCTTCATCGCCAACCTGCAGCGCATCGATCCGCAGGTGCTCGAGTCGGCGACCATCGACGGGGCGACCGAGGGGCAGATACTCTCTCGCATCATCCTGCCGCTCATGGTAAATATCGTGTTCACCACCGCGGTTTTTGCCATAACCGGCAGCCTCAAGAGCTTTGATCTGATCTTCGCGTTCACCGGCGGCGGCCCCGCACACTACACCGAGGTCATCGCCATCTACATGTATCAGAACACCTTCCGCTACTACAACTACGGGTTCGGCTCGGCCATCTCCATGGTGATCATCGTGCTGAGCATCGGACTGATCTACGCGGCTCTCGGCGTCTACCGCCATTTTGCGAGGAAGTATGAGTAACGTGATTCCGGCCCCGCGCGCCACGAAGATCGACGCCCCGACGCGCTCAGAGGGGGGCGGTGTGCAGCATTCCCATCCGCTTGCCTGGCGGATACCTTCCTATGCGCTGATGATCCTCTTCACCTTCCTCACCGTGGCTCCGCTTCTGTGGCTTCTCTACAGCTCCTTCAAGCCGCACCCGGAGATCGTGCGGAACATCTTCGCGCTCCCCGATACGCTCCACATCAGCAACTACTTCACGGCCTTCGAGCGGGGAAATCTCGGCATCTACTTCGTGAACAGCATCATCTATACGAGCATCGCGACCGCGCTCACCACCGCGATGGCCCTCTCGGCGGGCTACGCGCTCTCGAAGTTCGGGTTCCGCGTTTCGGCGGTGGTCTACTCGTTCTTCATCATGGGCCTTCTCGTCACCCCGCACTCGGTGCTTGTTCCCCTCTTCATCCTCGAGACGAGGATCAACATCGACGACACGCGCATGGGCGTCATTATCCCCTACATCGCCTTCGGCCTGCCGTTTCTCATCTACCTGGCAACCTCCTACATCCGCGGTATCCCCGACGAGCTCGAGCAGGCCGCAGTCTGCGACGGGGCGGGCTATGTGCAGATCTTCTGGCGGATCATTGCGCCGGTGGCCAAGCCGGTAACGGCGACCATGATCATTTTCAGCTTCATCAATAACTGGAACGAGTTCGTCTTCGTCTTCGTGCTCACGAGCGACCGCATGCTCCGAAGCCTTCCGGTGGGCATAAACGCCTTTGCCGGGGGCCTGACCCGCGACTACGGGCTGCAGTTTGCCGCCCTCGTCATCGGTACGCTGCCGATGATCATCTTCTACGTGTTCTTCCACGAACAGATTGCAAAGGGCTTCGCCGCCGGCGCCCTGAAAGGCTGAAAACCGCGATGCGCATTCTCACCAATCACCTCGGTTACGACTCGCACGG
>CAYOFA010000169.1:0-6941 GCA_964402885.1 uncultured Spirochaetaceae bacterium | reverse complement strand
GGGAGGGACCGCCCCGCTGGATGCGCACACGAAGAGCTTCATCGCGACCCGGGCGTTCAGACCTCGCTGAACCGCCGGCCCGTGGCAAGCTCCACGCTGCGATACCCGCCGTCGTAGATGCCGGCCTGCTTGTTTGCCACGATGCGGTCACAGTAGAGCCGCAGGAGATCCTCTTCGTCGGTGAGAAGATCAATGGCCTGCAGGGTTTCGGGTATGTTTCTGGTTTCGACCGTCCCGTCACCGAGTTCCGCCGATCGAATGGCGCCCCACATTTCGTGGCCGCCCACACGTTCGTTGAAGATCTTCGGCACCGGGTAGAACGCGAGCTCACTCGGCTTGGTTATCATGACGTCGACGACGCGCATGAGGTAGTTCGTGGCATACACGGCGTGGAAGGTCGTCTCGAAGAGCATGACATGAAGGCCCGTCGCCTCTCCGGTGCGGATCTCATCAACCAGCCCCTTTGCGCTCTCCCAGGAAAAGTGGGTTGTCACCATGCTGATGGCCCCGCCAAGGGCTTGCTGCAGCCATTCCCAATTGTCCCGGTGATCGCCGAGGTTCACGAAGAGCGTGAGCTCACCGCTGCGGATCCGGGGAATACAGTGGTCGATGACCGCCTTGAACAGCTCCCGCTGCGCGCCGGCCCCACCCATCGTTATGAGAAACCGCCGAGGCTCACCGGCTTCCAGGCGGCGGATACGCGCTTCACAGTCGCCCTCGATGTTCGAAACGATCTCGTGGTCCACGTGGTGGCCCACGTAGTGCACGGCATCCGCCGGAACCGGAGTCAGCAATCTGCCCCTGTCGTCGAACCCGCGCTTGGTGCGAAATCCGTAATAGGCGGAGGGCGATTGAATGCCGTGCTTCGCGCCTTCGGTCAGCTGGAAGGCCATGGGCCAGTTATCGAAGACCATATCGACGACGTTGGTCATCCCGCCGGCGACCGCACCCATACAGTTCCACATGTGAGCGGTCAGGATCGGCGTCTCCCGCGGCAGCGCCTCGTGAAGATTCCGGAAGAGCTCGCTCATCTTGTAGTCTTTGATGTTGGTTTTGACGAAGCGCCAGGGCCACCCGACGATCCACCAGTTCAGGAACGCATTGAGAAGCGGGAGCGAGGGTTCGCCGGTGGTGACCTTCTCCCAGACGTGGCGATTGAAGAGGTCACTCTTTTGAGAGATCCGCGAGAACCGGCTGTAGCCTGAGTTACAGTAGTTGATGACATCGGAGGTGATGCCCCGCATACCGAGCAGGTCGAGCCACACCGGCGTGTAGCCCATGGCCGCGGCGCACGACGCGCCTGCCATGGCGATGCGGTAGTGCCCGAAGCCCATGCGCACCGTACTCGTTATGACGTGTCGCCGAGGGTCGATCTCCTGCCCCTCACCGTCTGCCACGTCCTCCGCACGGACGAGCTCCTTGAGCCCCCAGTCGCCGCCGAAGAGGTGGTTCTCACGCACGCGAAGCTCGTAGCGCTCGTCGGGATCGTAGTTGAAGCGTCGGGTGAACATGCGCTGCCAGCGGTCGACCGCACCGGACTGTCGTTTCGTGATCGGGCTCCCGAAGAGCGCGTACCTGCCGTTTGTCTTTTGCATTTTCGTCGTTGTTGTTCTACTTGCTCGAGCCGAGGGTGAGTCCTGCGAGTCGCAGCTCACTGCTTGATCGCTCCAGCGATGCCCCGGATGAAAAACCCCTGCAATGCGATAAACAGGATGATTACCGGAATTACCGATATCGTTGCTGCGGCCGACAGACCGGTCCAATCGGTGTCGTATTCGCCAAGGAAGGCATACATACCCACCGTTAGCGTGCGGAGCTCCGATCGATGAAGGGTCAACACTAAAGGTATGAAAAACTCGTTCCACGTCCACATGAACCTCATGACAACCGAGGTCGCGATTATCGGTTTTGCAAGCGGCAGCATGACGTTCAGAAATGTCCTCCCGAAACTTGCACCGTCCAACTCGGCGGACTCCTCCAGCTCGCGGGGTATACCATTGAAATGGGCCATGAACAGCAAAACGAACAGCACATTCGTAGAAGTCGTCGCCATCGCGACAACCAACCCGGTGAATGTATTCAATAATCCCAGGCCCCGGATCACCTGGTAGAGGGGAACGATTATATAACCCTTGGGTATGAAGAGAGCCGCTCCAAGAATGATAATCAACGCTCGCTTCCCGCGAAAACTGACTCGACTCAGCGCATATCCGGCGAGAGAGGCGAAACATACAGCAATAGCGACGGACCAGACGGTAACGATGACGGAGTTCCTGAAGTAAACGGAGAAATTGCTTATTTGCCATGCCCGAACATAATTTTCGAAGATCAGAGCATCGGGGATCACTTTCAAGGGTTTGGTCAGGAACTCCAGGTCGGTCTTGAGAGAGGAAGAGATCATCCATATGACAGGAAAGACCCACACAAATGTAAACGGAAGTAGGAACAGGTGCCGGGCGATGTAATGCCTTCGAATCATATTGCTACTGCCTCGTCACTCGGAACTTGCGGATGATAGCGTTCAACGACAGGGAAATGGCTATTGCGAGAATTCCGAAGAAAACCGCTGCGGTCGATGCGTATCCCATCTCCGCCATGCCGCCTGAATAGCTACTCGTGAATGCAAAACGGTATATGTACACCTCTATTACCTCGGTACTGAAGCCGGGGCCTCCTTCAGTCATGGTGTAGATCAATTCGAACGCCCTGAGCGAATCAATGATCGAAATCAGCAGAATCACCACTCCGACGGGGATCAGGAGCGGAACGGTGATATAGGCAAACGTCTGAAACTTATCAGCACCGTCAACCTCCGCGGCGTCGTAAAGTTCTTCCGGAACTGACTGGAGCCCTGCCAGCCAATACACCATTTTTATGCCCATCCACTTCCACGACGCGACCAGTATGATCGTCAGCATGGCCAAGCGTCCCCGGGCAAGCCAACGGATCGGGCTTTCGGTCAGTTGCAGGATCTGAAGCACGGAGTTCACAAGCCCGCCATGGCTGGCAAAAACTCCCCGCATGATCACACCTACCACTGCCGTGGTCATAACGACAGGGATGAAAACGAGCGTCCGATAAGTGTAGCTGCCTCTCATCCTGCGGTTGTTGAGCATCAACGCGAGGAACAAAGCAAACGGGACTTGGAGCAGCACCGATCCGAGCATGAACACAACCGTTCTCCTGAGAGAGTCCCAGAACAGAGGATCGCGTACCAGATCGATGTAGTTTTCCAGACCAACGAAACGATCGAGAGGCCCGTAACCGGGCCACTTGAAGAACGAATACACGTGGGACATCGCAACCGGATAGATCGTGAATACAAAAAACACAGTCATAAACGGCAGCAGAAATGCGAGACCCCAAAGTTTCTTTCGGACCTTTCGAGGTATCGTCCAGTTGGAATCTAATGCTTTGGCAAACAAACAACTCCTCCGAATTGTCGTTGATCGTGTCGAACCGGGCATCTCTGCGAAGACGTCGACACACAGGCCGGCACCCGATAAGTTGACTTACCGAGTGCCGGCAATTTCTCGACAAGCAGCAGGACAGGTCACACCGAGATTCGGTATGACCTGCACGTCTCCTGCCTAATAATAGTCTTCTGATTTCTCCCAGTCTTCAAAGACCCAACCGTCTCTACTGACATCCGCTCCGTTGTCTTGGGCCTCTTCTATCGCTTCGTCAAGAAACTCATTCTGTTCGTCTGCATAGGTCTCAAGGAAGGACTCAACATCCAGGTTCTGCCCGGACAAGTAACCCTGGATGGTCGACCCCAGCGGGTTCCTCGAGCCCTTGGCGGACAGCAAGGTGACCGTCTCGAGCTGGTCGGGGTTCCGCTTGGCGGGCGACGGCAGCACTTTCGTGCCCTGGTAGGTGAGCTCCACAAGCCGCTGAAACTCGGGGTAGACGTGATTTGCCTCGTCATTGTTGATTTCGGGTATGGGGGAAAGGTCTACGGCATTCTTCAGCAGCAGCGGATAGTAGTTATCGGTGAGATACTCGAAGAAGTCGGCGGCAAGTTCGGCGCTTTGAGAGGCGCTCGATACCACAAAGGCGTTCTGAGAGCCACCGGCCACTCCCCAGTAGACGTTTCCGCCATCTCGAGCGGGGAGCATTGTTATACCGAAGTTCATGTCACCGTACTCTCTGAGAATCTCCGACAATCGCCAGCTACCGTCGAAGAGGAACGCCGCCTGTCCCGCCGCCCACTGAGCCGTCGCCTGAGATCTCTGGGTCGACAGGTAGTTCGGGTGGATCGCGCCTGCCTCTTCTAGTTCCTGGAAGAAATCAATGACAGGAAGAACGGGCTCATACGTGAACATGTCGCCGGTCTTCCAGTTCATCATCTTTCCAGGAAGATGCTCGGCGGGCACACCGGTATCCGGAGATACCGTCGTGGCAAGCTGCAACAAGACCCGTTCGATAAACCAGTTAGATGTGAAGCCAAGATGGAGACCGTATACCTCTCCCGATGCTTCCTCTGAGATCTGTTGTCCCTGGCTGATAAACTCGTCCCATGTTCTCGGCGGATTGTCCGGGTCCAAGCCGGCCTCTTCCATGATGTCCTTGTTGTAGTACATGAAAAGGCTGGCTCGTCTGAACGATCGATCCGGCCAGGCATAGATTTCACCGTCAATGGTGGTGCTACCTTCCCACCAGGTAGCCGGCTCAAATCGGTCCACGAAGCCGTCCGAGAAAAGCCCTGCGAGCGGTTGAATCCTTCCAAGGCTCTCCAACCTCGAGAGCGGAACAGAGTTATGCGTCTGAAACGCGTCCGGGAGATCATTCCCAGAGAGTGCAGCCTGGAGAGCACTGGGATATGCATCCGCGGAAAAGTCAACGATTTCGATCGTTGTTCCGGGGTTTTCCTGCATGTACTGCTCTGCGTTGCTCCTCAGAAGCTCCAACGTCTCAGGGGTTCTCACCCACATCGTCATCTGGTTTGCACCGCCTTCGGCGTCATCAGCTTGCTCCCCCTGGCCACCGGCGAAAGCGGACCATGATAGAGCAAAAACCAGAACCAATAGAGCTGCGTGCTTGATGTTCATAGCTACCTCCTTTTGCTTCTCTGTGCGGGAGAATGATGGACCCGGCACGAGGCCCGGTCAATCGAAAGATTTGAAGGGTATTGTGAAAATATGAATATCGGCGTAGGCTCTACCAGGGCAGGACATGAGCACTTTCAGTTTCTCCGTAGTCTCCGAGTCGGAGCGACGCCTTCCCTTCTATCTCGTCGGCGCCGGCTGTGATTTCGATCAGGATCTCGATCCGCATACGCGACCGGTGGGGTATCCCTACTTTCAGTGGATACAGTGCTACGAGGGCGAGGGCGTCCTCCGCGTAAACGGAACCGAGGAGAGCGTACCGCCGCATTACGCAATGTTTCTCCACCCGAAGGTTCCGCACGAGTACTTCCCGCGGACGCGCCCGTGGCGCGTACACTGGTTCACCTTCGCCGGCGCCGGTGTAGCGGACGTCGTGAACCTCGTGGGCCTCGAGCATTCGGGTGTATACGGCGTCGGGAACGGAGAGATCCTCACCGATCGAATCCGCTATGGGCTGAAACGGCTCATTTCAAAAGACCCGCTGCACGGCATCGAGTGCTCCGCGCTCGTCTACGATTTTCTCATCGACTTGATGAAGTACGCACACCCCCGCCATGACGAGCCGGTAGAACAGAAATATGAACGCCTCAAACCGGCCTTCGAATACATCTCGGCGCATTATGATCGGGTCGTGCAGGTGGAGGATCTCTCGCAGCAGGTGGGCGTTACGCCGCAGCACTTCTGTCGACTTTTCAAGAACGCGACCGGCCGCCGGCCGTTCGAGTATCTGAACTCCTATCGCATTGCCCGCAGCAAGGATCTGATGATACAAAAGCCCGAGCTCACGCTCTCCCAGGTCGGCCGCGCCTGCGGGTATGAGTCACTCAACTACTTCTCGACCGTGTTCAGACGGTTCGAGGGCATGAGCGCAACCCACTACCGCAAACTCCACGGGGTAAGCTAATCCACCCGCCGCAGGTAATACACCCGGGAGGCATCGCCGTAGGTGTGGCTGCCTTCGTAGAGGCCGCCAGCGGCAAGGTCTCGCGGCTTCAGCGGCGTCGAGCGGCCGACCTGATGATTCGGAACGACCGACACGTGAGCGCCCATGGTGACCGGCGGGAACACGAAGGATCTTCCGTACTGAATGAAGAGCCGCGAGACGGCATCCATATTGTCGCTCGTCCAGATCTGCGGCATGAAGGCAAGCATGCCGGCATCGAACCTGCCGCGGGCGCTCGCGCCGGGCCCAGTGCTCGGGCACGATGCACTCCCCGATGACGGAATGAAAGCAGCGACTCATCCTCGAGAGGCCGCCACCGCTGTAGGCAAGGAGCACCTCCGGACTCGTGAATGTCTCCCCCGGGTCGAGCCACCACCGAAACTCGAACGGGTTTATCCCAATGTTCAGGCGAGGCGACTGCGGGAATGAGGCATCTACCTCGGCCAGGAAGTTGCCGCTGTAGACGAGCGATAGACCAGCTCCGGCATTGGATATCCCTCGGCATCGAACGCGTAAAGGGCCGGCCGCCTGAATTCCCAGGAGCCGTGAACCCCGTACTCCAGGCGAAGCCCCTCGAGCTGCAGCCGCTGCAGCCGCTTCCCCGCATTGATGCGGTAGGGTGCGTCGGCGCGCGACTCCGCGAGGCGCCGCCCGTCGTCCGAGCCGGCGCCGGCTGCGCCGACCGCGCCGGCGGACGGGTCTGCGTCGAGGCGACGCCCCCAGTAGCGTAGCGCCGGAACGACACCGCCCGCTATCTCTATCACGTAAGAGCTTTCCTGTGTGGCAAGGTGAAAGACGTGATCGCCGATGGTCCGTATCATAGGTTTCAGCTGCTCTCCGGCGGAGACTGCGGGCCGCCGATCTCCGGCAGCACCACCGCGGCCTCGAGA
>CAYOFA010000168.1:3574-6964 GCA_964402885.1 uncultured Spirochaetaceae bacterium | reverse complement strand
CGAGCTTCCTCGTCGGCCACTCGCTCGGGGGTACGGCGTGCCTCTATGCCGCTCGAGAGCTACCGTCGGTGCGCGGCGTCGCGACGATCGGGTCGCTGGCTGAGCCGGCGCACGTGGAGAAGCTCTTCGTCGGCATCGAAAATGCCGAGCGCATCTTCACCTCCACCCGCCACCCGAAGAGTTTCGTGTCGCTCAGGCAGGCGGACCACCTGCTCACCCGGACGAGCGATGCCGAGTACTCGGGACAGATGATCGGATCCTGGATCCGGGCGCTGATGCCGGCGCCGACCACCCCCGAGATCAAGACCAGCCGTCAGGTCGCCGATCGAAGGCAAAGATAGACCGTATCGAGCGCGTCCTCGAGCTCGAGGGCGATCTCACCGACGAAGAGCGTGCGCGGCTCACCGAGATCGCCGATATGTGCCCCGTGCACCGGACGCTCACATCAACGACGGTCGTGGAGACGCGGTTGGGGTAGAGTTCAGGGTCACAGGCTGGAGGTCCTACGTCTCGTTCTCGTGCGCACAGCCCAGCTGCCATCTGTGACCGTAGCGTGAAAGCAGCTCTTCCGCGGCCGCGGGGCCCCAGCTCCCCGGAGCGTAGCGCTCCACCGGCGGCACGTCGGCCTGCTCCCATCCCTTGATGACCGGATCGATGATGCCCCAGGCGGCCCGAATGCCGTCACTCCGGGCGAAGAGTGAGGCATCCCCCTTCACCGCGTCGAGCAGCAATCGCTCGTAGGCGTCAGGCAGGGGTGTTTCGGGAAAGCCGTCACGATAGTGAAACGACATGTCTACGGTGCGCGATGCATTCCCGGCGTCCGGCATCTTCACCTGGTACTTCAAATGCGTTCCCTCGTCGGGTTGGACACACATGGAGATGGTGTTGGGGGTGTAGCCGTCGCAGGTCGGGAGATCAAAGAGAATGCCGGGCGGCTCCTGGAACCTCACCGTGACCTCGCTCGTTTTCTTGCCGAGCGCCTTTCCGGAGCGAAGGTAGAAGGGCACCCCCTTCCATCGCCAGGTGTTCACGTAGAGCTTCAGTGCCGCGTAGGTCGGCGTGGTCGAGTCGGCGGCGACCCCTTCGGCTTCGAGATAGCCGTCGTACTGTGCCCGCACCGTGTCCGCGAGGGCCGGCGGCTGTACGGCGCCGAGGACTTTCACCTTTTCGTTTCGAATGTCGTCCGCATCGAGGGAGGCGGGGGGCTCCATGGCGGTGAGTGCCAGCAACTGCAGGAGGTGGTTCTGGAACATGTCCCGCAGCACGCCCGCCTGGTCGTAGTATCCGGCCCTGTGGCCTACGTCCACCTCTTCGGCGACGGTAATCTGCACGTTGGACACGTAGCGCCGGTTCCATACCGGCTCGAAGATCGTATTGGCAAAGCGCATGAAGAGGATGTTCTGCGCGGTCTCTTTGCCGAGGTAGTGGTCGATGCGGTACACCTGATGCTCGCCGAAGGCCTTGTGAACTTCTGCATCGAGCTCGGCGGCCGAGGCCGCGTCATAGCCGAAGGGCTTCTCGATGACGACCCGTCGCGGTCCGCGGCTCTCCTCGGCCAGACCCGCCTCGCCGAGGTGCCGGCATGCGACGCCGTAGAAGCGAGGCGCTGTTGCCAGATAGTAGAGGCGGCCGCCCGCTCCGCCTGCGGCACCGGCGCCGCCACCCGCGGTTGCGCCGCCAGCCCGAGCCCCTGCGGCGGTCTCGAGCTCCTCGAGACGCGCGGCAAGCCTGCGGTAATCGTCGCCCTCATCGAGGTTACCCCGGTGGTAGGAGAGCAAGCCCGCGAACCGCCGCCAGACATCCTCGTCGATCGGAGCGGAGGCGAATTGCTCCACCCCGTCACGCGCCCGCTCGACGAAAGCGTCGTCAGTCCAGTCGCGACGTGCGTAGCCGAGGACCGCCTGAACGTCGTCGAGACGCCCCTTGCGGAAGTTGTCGTAGAGTGCCGGCAGCAACTTTCTGTGTGTCAGGTCTCCGGTTGCACCGAAGATGATGATTGTCATTGGGCCTCCCGGCTCAGTCGCTGAAACGCTCCGGCTGCCCTTCGGGCCGTCGGAAACCGCTCAAAGCGTACCTGCATATACTTGCATAGTCAAGTTTTTCTGCGCCAACCCGAAAAAAGCGCTTGTATATCTACTCAACTGATTACATACTCATTAGATAATCATTCGTGTTACACCCGATATGCCCCGGCGGTGGCGTTACTGTATGAGCGACCAGGACAGGACCATCCTCCTCGTCGAAGATGAGGCCCTCATCGCGATGCACCAGTCCACGATACTGGAGAAGCACGGCTTCTCGGTGAAAACCGCATTCCGACCGGAGCAGGCCATGCGCATGGTCGCCGAGGAGGACGTGGATCTCATCCTCATGGATATCGATCTCGGCTCCCGCGTGACCGACGGGACCGTCGTGGCCGAGAAGATCCTCGCCCGCCGCGAAGTCCCGATCGTCTTCCTCACGAGCCATACCGAGAAGGAATACGTAGACCGCGCGCGGAGCATAACCCGGTACGGATACGTGCTCAAAAACTCCGGCGAGTTCGTCCTGACCCAGTCCATAGAGATGGCCTTCGAGCTCTTCGGCGTCCACAACGGGCTGAAGGAAGAGAACCGGCGCCGGCAGCTAACCGAGGAAGTCCTTGCCGACAAGCACGCGGAGCTTGCCGCCATCTACGAGCACACGCCCGTGCTCATGGTCCTCGTCGACTCGGCATTCGCGGTGCGAAAGGCGAATGCTGCCGCAGCCGCCTTTGCCGGCGTCGGCCCCGGAGATGCGAGGGGCGAGCGAGTCGGGGAAGCGCTGCGCTGCCTCCATCGGCTCGACGACCCGCAGGGCTGCGGCTTCGGACCCTACTGCACGCAGTGCCCCATTCGAAACACCGTCCGGGAGGCACTGCGCGAGCGCAGCGCGGGAACGCGTGTGGAAGCCGACATCCCATACCTCGCGGACGGGAACCGGCGCTTTGCCTCCTTTGCACTGACCAGCACCTATTTCGAGATCCGCGGTGAGCCCTTCGTCATCGTCTCCCTCGAAGACATCACCGAGCTGAAAGACACGCTCCACGCACTCAACGATTGCAGCACTCGCTACGAGCGCTGTTACCACGAGCTGCCGGTCATGCTCCACTCAATCGACGGGGGCGGGCGCATCCTCGACGTCAATGCGGAGTGGCTCCGCACGATGGGCTATGAGCGGGGCGAGGTCATCGGGCGCCGATCGGTAGACTTCCTCACCGAGGAGTCACGCCGCTACGCGCTCGAGGAGACGCTCCCGTCGTTCTTTCGAATCGGCTACGCGCGCGACGTCCCCTACAGTTTCGTCACGAAAAATGGCGAGGTCGTAGAGGTGCTCCTCTCGGCAACCGCCGATCGCGACATCGACGGCAAC
>CAYOFA010000168.1:0-3474 GCA_964402885.1 uncultured Spirochaetaceae bacterium | reverse complement strand
CGAGGTCGTAGAGGTGCTCCTCTCGGCAACCGCCGATCGCGACATCGACGGCAACTTCCTGCGGTCGATCGAGGTCGCGGTGAAAGCGGCCGACATGCGTGCTATGCGACGGGAAACCGTATCGTGAAGGTGGGTGAGGGGTTTTTCTGAAGGTCGAGCGTTCCGTCGATCTGTTCCACGAGCAACGAGGTCAGCCGCAGGCCGAGGCTGTTGGAGCGGTTGAGGTCAATGTTCTCCGGCATCGGGGCTCCGTTATTGGACAGCGTGAGCACGCAGGCTCCCTCCGAGGGGACGGAGGCCATTCTTGCGGTGAATCGCGGTGGCTCGCCATCGGTGAAGCCATGCTTTATGGCGTTGGTTGCAACCTCGTTCACGATGAGCCCGAGTGGTATTGCCGTTTTGGTTGAAACCGAGATGCTCGCCACCTCGGTGTCCACCTGTACGTGACGGTCGCTCAACGAGGCGAAAACGGTGGCAAGCAGGTCCTCGAGGTAGTCTTTCATGTTGATGCTGCTCGCCTCTTCGGTCTGGTAGAGGTGCTCGTGGACGATGCGTATCGCGTCGATCCTGCTTCTCAGATCGGAGAAGTCGACTTCGTCGTCGAGCGCGGCCTCCTTCGTTGCAATGAGGGAGGTCACGATGGCGAGGTTGTTTTTCACGCGGTGGTTGAGCTCCTGCATGAGGTAGTTCTTCTGTTCGAGGGCCCGCTCGAGCCCCATCTCGGCCTCCACACGCTCGGTCACGTCGCGGCTGTTGAGCACCGTCACGGTCTTCCCCGTGTCCAGGGTCTCTTTCCTGCCGACGGTTTCGAGGCGGCGATAGCGGCCGTCCGCGTGCCGATGCCTGCACACGAAACGCAGGCGTCCGGTCTCGACACCGAAGAGGCTCGTCTCCATGCTCGTGGCTATCTCATCTTTCTCGTCCGAGTGAACGGTGCCGAGCGCGCCGAGAGCACGGAACTCGGCCGCTGAATAGCCGAGAACATCCGTCACGGAGGGGCTGATGAACGTCTCCTCGCCGTCCTCGATGACGACGATGAGGTCGCTCGTGTTCTGCGCGAGCAGGCGGTACTTCTGTTCCGCCTCGACCTCCCGGGTGATGTCATGGAGGATCGCGAGGTGTACCGGCTTCTGCTCCCACACCGTCTCGGTCGCCGTCATCTCGACCGTTCGCGGGCCTGCGCCTTTCTGCAGGACTTCGATCACCGTCTTCTCCCCGGAGGCCGACGGCAGGCCGAGGGTCGTGCCGAGGAGCTCCGCCTCGGAGCGGCCGAAAAGCCGCGCGGCGGCGGCGTTCACGAACAGGATGCTGCCGTGTGTATCGAGGATGACGATACCGTCGCTGCTCTTTCTCAGCAGCGCAAACAGGGGCGCTTCGTTCGTGTACGGGCGCTCAAGCTCGTCAACCATCGGAGAACATGTCCTTGAGTCGTTCTTCCTCGAGGGCGGACACGTGCTGCGGATTGCCGGAAAGAATCCCCACCACGTTCTTGAAGGGTTTGCCCACGTGCATGCCCTCCCCGTCGATGTTGAACTCGCGGATATCCTTGTCGTGCATCGACCCGCGCATCTTGAGCACGGTGATGCCCCGTCGCATCTCGCCGTACATCTCGACATAGCGAAGCAGGATGATCGAATCGGTGAGGGTCGAGATGTGCGTTTCGGTCACCGAGGAGCCGCCGGTGAGCGTGGGGGTGGTCGAGGTGAAAAGCCCCGCGGTCTCCCGGTGCTTGATGAAGGAGGTGACGCTAATGATGAACTCCCGGAATCCCTTCTGCGTGGAGATGCGTTCGAGCGCACTGAGGCTGTCGATTGCCACACGCTGGGGTCCGAACTCGTTGACTGCATCCTTTATCTGGATGAGGTGGTCCTCGAGGCTGGTTACCTCCGGATAGGCACAGACCAGCTTGATCCGGCCCTCCTTCTCCCACTTCTCGTAGTCCACGCCCCAGCCGGTTGCGTTTCGCACCAGCTGCTCGCGGCTCTCCTCGAAGGCGAAGAGGAGGCATTTCTCGCCCTTTTCGGCGCCTCCCGCCATGAACTCGGTTGTCATCAGGGTCTTGCCGGTCCCGGTCGCTCCGGAGACCAGGACGATGCTGTCACGGTAGAATCCACCGCCACACATTGCATCGATTTCCTCGTTCCCGGAGCTGATGCGGACGTTGGAGGATGACTGCTTGAGCTCGAGCGCGGAGAGCGGAATGATGACGATGCCCCGCTCCGGAACGATGGAGAAGGGGAACTCACCCTTCTGGTGGGTGGTACCGCGGAATTTCAGGATCTCGATGGTCCGCCGGCGTTTTTCATCCTCCAGGACGTTTCTGAGGATGATCACGTTGTCGGCAACGAACTCCTCCACACCGAAGCGGGCGACCGGGCCGTATTCGGCGTCCCGTTCCGCCGTCACGACCGTGGTGACGCCGAGCGTCTTCAGCGCAAACACCATGCGCAGGAGCTCACCGCGAATCACCTTCGAATCACCCAGCGCCGTAAAGATCGCCCCGAGGGCATCGATACTGACCCGCGTTGCGCCGGTCTTGTGCACGGCATGCTCGATTCTGGCGAGCAACCCGCCGAGATCGAAGTCCGAGGATATCACCGTCTCCTGATCGAGGGTGGGCGAGGCATCGACGAAGGTCCACATACCCTCCTGCTCCCATTCGGCGATGTTCCATCCGAGCGATTGCATGTTCTCTCGGATATCCCCGGGTCGCTCCTCGAAGGTCACGAACACACCGTGCTCACCCCGTTTCACACCCTCGGCCAGAAACTGCACCGCACACAAAGTCTTGGCGCTGCCAGACGTGCCGGTGACGAGCGTTGCGCGCCCGCGCGGGATTCCGCCGTAGGAAATGATGTCGAATCCCTCGAACCCGACGTCGAGCTTCTCCAGGACAGCCGGCGTACTCTTACTCATCGTCCTTCCTCATCATCCTTTCGGTCCTCCCCGGGTTCTTCGGTCGAGCCTTTCTCACCGAGGAGCTCGACAACTTCTTCGGTATTCGCAAGATCACCGATGATACGTATCGTTCCCTCCGCGCCGTGCTTCACGAGCGTCGGCGTGGCGAGAATGTGGTCCATCTCGGCCTGCTCGGGGTTCTCCAGCACGTCGACGACGCTCAGGTCGTATGCGGCGTGAAGTCTTCCGGAGAGAAGAGAGCGAAGGTTTCGGACCGCCTCCCGCGAGCGCCTCGTGCGGCCGGTAACGAAGAGTTTCAGAATCCTGTCACTCATCACCCACCTCGCCGTCGTCGCAAACCTGGTTTCGATACACCGACACGAGATAGCCCATGAGCTCCAGCGCCGCCAGCCGCGCCTCCTCGGTGAGAGCTCGCGCTCGTTTCTCGGAGACCCCGCTGGTCACGGCTCTGAGGGCCCGGAGATGGAGCTCAACGACGTCCTTTGGTCCCGCGTCGGCGAGACCGAGGGACTGCGCGAGGCGCTGCAGTCGCGAGCCCGTCCGATGGTCGGTCTT
>CAYOFA010000167.1:0-6996 GCA_964402885.1 uncultured Spirochaetaceae bacterium | reverse complement strand
AGAAGACGCTCACCAGGGGCGCCGAGCGGCTCAACATCGACCCCGAGAAGATCAACCCGATCGATCTCTAGGAGAGATCGCACAGCAGAGGAAAGGAAACGGTAATGGTAAAGGAAATACAGCTTCCGGAAATCTCGGAAACCGTCGAATCGGGGAGCGTCATGAGCCTTCTCGTCTCGGTCGGGGACGTTATCAAAGAGGGCGATTCACTGCTCGAGATCGAAACCGACAAGGCCGCCGTCGAGGTTCCCTCCCCGGCGGGCGGGAAGATCACCGAGATCATGATATCGGAGGGCGAGGACGTCGCGGTCGGTCAGACCATCATGAAGGTGGAGACCGAGGCCGGCGAGGAGGCCGGTGGCGCGGAAGAGGGTGGCGGCGAGAAAGCCGCGCCCGAGGCGCCGGCGAAAGAAGAGGCAGCCGAGGAGTCCGCGCCCGCGGAGGCGCCTGAAGAGAAGGCGCCGGCGGCCGGGAAACCGGGCTCCGCACCAGCACCCGGTGAGGAGCCGGCCGGCACGGAACCAGCGAAAGCTCCGGCCGCTGAAGGACCGAAGGCCCCCGCGCGGCCCGAGGGTGTCCCCGTCCCGGCAGCGCCGTCGACCCGGCGGCTCGCCCGGGAGATCGGTGTGGACATTCAGCAGGTCGCGGGCTCAGGCCCCGGCGGCCGCATTACCGTGGAGGACGTAAAGGCCAACGCCAAGCAGCGACTGCAGGGTGGCGGCGCGGCGGCACCGGCGGCCGGCGGCGGGATGCCGCAGCCGGCTCCCCTCCCCGATTTTTCCCGTTTCGGCGAGACTACGCGCGAGCCCATGAGTCAGGTCCGCAAGATCACCGCCGACAACACCACCCGCTCGTGGCAGACCATTCCCCACGTGACGCAGTTCGACAACGCGGATGTGACCGCTCTCGAGGATTTCCGGCAGAAGTTCGGAAAACGCGTCGAGAAGGCGGGCGGTAAGCTCACGGTGACGGCAATGCTTCTCAAAATCGTGGCCCGCGCGCTGGAAACCTTCCCGCGCTTCAACGCGAGCCTCGACTTCCAGACGAAGGAAATCGTCTACAAGCACTACATAAACGTAGGCGTCGCGGTGGACACCGACCGCGGCCTCCTCGTGCCCGTCATCAAGGACGTGGACAAGAAGTCCATCACCGACCTCGCACTCGAACTTGCCGATGTGGCGGGCCGCGCGCGCAGCAAGAAGATAAAGCCGGACGAAATGGAGGGAGGCAACTTCACCATCTCGAATCTCGGCGGGATCGGCGGGACCGCGTTCACACCGGTCGTGCTGCCGCCGCAGGTGGCCATTCTCGGTGTCGCGCGCTCCTCCTGGCAGCCCGTCTATACCGACGGTGAGTTCGAGCCGCGACTCATTCTGCCGCTCTCGCTCTCCTACGACCATCGCGTCATAGACGGCGCCGACGGCGCACGTTTTCTGCGGTGGATCTGTGACGTGATGGAGAACCCGCTCTACGCCGACCTCGAAGGGGGTGCGAAATGAGCAAGCAGACCCAGACACTCGTCATAGGCGCTGGTCCCGGGGGCTACACCGCCGCATTTCTCGCGGCGGACCTGGGGCAGAAGGTGATCATGGTGGACCCGCTGGATAATCCCGGCGGCGTCTGCCTCCACTGGGGATGCATTCCCACGAAGGCGCTGCTCCACGTCACCAAAGTCATGAGCGAGGCCGAGGAGGCGAAGAACTGGGGCGTGACTTTCTCCAAACCGAACGTGGACGTCGACGGCGTGCGCGCCTTCAAGGACAAGGTCGTGAAGCAACTCGTCGGCGGGACGAGTCAGCTCGCCAAGCAGCGCAAGGTGGAGCACATCAAGGGGAAGGCCCGCTTCACCGACGCCAACACGGTCGAGGTTGCCCTGAACGACGGCGGAACGGAGAGCGTTTCCTTCGAGAGCGCCATTGTCGCCACCGGCGCCACCTCGGCGAAGCTGCCGACGGTGGACATCGAGTCCAACCGCGTGCTCTACGCGAAAACCGCGCTCGAGCTCGAGAACATTCCGAAGAGCCTTCTCGTCATCGGAGGCGGGTACATCGGGGTGGAGCTCGGCACGGTGTTCTCGAAGTTCGGTTCCGAAGTCTCCGTGGTTGAAATGCTTCCGAACATCATGGCCACCTCCGACCCCGACCTCCGCAAGGTCTGGGAGAAGGGCAACAAGAAGACCTTCAAGGAAGTGATGACGAACACCAAGGTTTCGGGCGCGAAGGAAACCAGGAACGGGATCGAGGTCACCTTCGAGGGCGCAAACGACAAGGGAACGAACAAGACGGAGACCTACGAGAAGGTCCTCGTGAGCGTCGGGAACACCCCGAACAGCAAAGACCTCGGCCTCGAGTCGGCCGGCGTGAGCACCGACGAGCGCGGCTATATCCCCGTCGATGAGCAGCGCCGCACCAACGTGGACCACATCTATGCCATCGGCGACATAACCGGACAACCCCTTCTCGCGCACAAGGCGAGTCACGAGGGCCGTGTTGCCGCGGAAGCCATAGCAGGCGAGAAGACCGCCTACGAGCCGGCGACCGTCCCGGCGGTGGTCTACACCGATCCGGAGATTGCCTGGTGCGGGCTTACCGAGCGGGAGGCCTCCGAGCAGGGCGTGGAGTACGAGCTTGCGAGCTTCCCCTGGGCCGCCTCCGGCCGCGCGATCGCGATGGGCACTTCCAACGGCCTCACCAAGCTCCTCGTCGACCCGAAGACCGAGCGTATCCTCGGTGTCGGCATCGCGGGCAAGGAGGCCGGTGAGCTCATCTCCGAAGGTGTGCTCGCGGTGGAGATGGCCGCACAGGCAAAGGATCTGTCGCTCTCGGTGCATCCGCATCCGACGTTGTCGGAGACCGTGATGGAAGCCGCCGAGGCGTTTTATGGACTCAGCACGCACGTATATCGACCGAAGAAGAAGGGTTGATTGAACTCGGGCCCTCGGCCCGATAATATGGAAGAAGCACCACAAGAGCAGGCCGGTGATGCGCGACACGAGCAGCGACGTCCGCCGGTAGGGAGGACTATACCATGCTCCGAAATATGAACCATCTCAAGGAATTCGCGATCCAGGCCACCGACGGCGAAATCGGCAAGGCCAAGTTCTGCATGTTCGACGACGAAGACTGGACGGTTCGCTACCTGGTCGTGCAGACCGGCTCCTGGATAAATCGAAAGACGGTACTCATCTCTCCGATCTTCATCACCGGCGTCCGCTGGCCGGAGCATCAGGTAACGGTCAACCTCACCAAGGAGCAGGTCCGCCACAGTCCGGACCTGAACATGAAGGAACCCATTTCGCGACGCCAGGAGCGCGAATACTACCGCTACTTCAAAACTCCCGCGTACTGGACCGGCTACGGGCTGTGGGGCACCGGCATGCACCCGGAGGACGTCCTGCCCATGGCCAACAGGGGAGAGCAGACCAAACAACCGCAGCCGACCGGCCGCACGGAGCTCGACGAGGACCAGACACATTTGCGCAGCAGTGCCGAGGTCGAGGGCTATACCCTCTTCGCTCACCGTGGCGAAATGGGAAAGGTTGCCGACTTCATCTTCGACGAGAAGACGTGGGCAATCCGCTATCTCGTGGTCTCCACCGGGCGCCTCCTTTCGCAGGGGAAGCACGTGCTCATCTCGCCGCGATGGACCAAGGAAATCAGCTGGAAGCGACGGCAGGTCTTCGTCGATATGGAGAACGCAAAGATCGAGGAAGCACCGGAGTATAATCCCGATGAGCCGGTAACACCGCAGTACGAGGAACGGCTGTTCGAATTCTACGGACGCATCGCGCCGTGGAAGGGTCAGTAAGGCGCCGGTAGAACGGGCCACCGGACGAGGAACCGCTGTACACCGTAACCGACCTTTTTCAGGATATTTCCCAGGCCTACCACAACAGTGCGCTCGAGGTAGGAGTCTTCCTGCTGCTCTTCGCGCTGTGGATCGGATTGCTCTTCCACTACCACAACCGCGAACGGCGACAGCAGCGCGCCGAGCGCATGACGGCGGTGCAGGAGGCCTGGGACGAGCATATCCGGCGCCTCGAGCTCCCGCCCTCCTGGGTGGAAGTTGCCGAGACGTTGTCGCGCTACCTCCGCGACCCCGATGAGAAGTACCTGCTGTTCGAGAATCAACAGAGCTTCAACCTCGCCGCCGAGGCCGCCCTCAGTGACGGCGCGGTGCGGGAAGATACCATCAGCGCGCTGCGGGTGCACCTCGGGTTCTCCGTTCCCGAACAGGGATCACCCATATCGACTGCCAGCCTGAGCCCGGGAGCCACCGTCTTCGTGCGTCCATCCCGAAGCCGAAAAACGGTGCGCGCGCGTGTGCTCGCCCCGGATGCCCATCACCTCAAGCTGCAACTGCAGCCCGAGACCCCGCGCATCCCGAGCGGCAGCTCGGTGCAGGTATACTATCGAAACGACCGCGGCATATTCCGGATCGTGACCGACGTCCTCGGCCACGAGGATGGCGTGCTGTCGCTTCGGCACAGTGAGCGAGTGTCACGTGAGCAGAAGCGGAAGTTCTTCCGCAAGCGGGTTTCCGAACCGGCGCGGGTCTCACACGACAGCGATGAGAGCGAGCAGCACCCGACCCGCATCCGCGATCTCGGCGGTGGCGGGGCGAGCTTCACGAATCCGGACGGTCTGTTCTCGGTCGGTGATCTCGTGCGGATTCACCTCAGCGCGCGCGACGGCTCCCGCCTCACCCTGCACGCGAAGGTCCTGCGGCTTTCCGACGAGGGGAGTCTCTGCCACGTGGAGTTCTTTTCCATTCGGGAGTCGGTGCGCGACAAGATCTACAACATGATTTTTGCACCTCCGCCGAAGGAGAAGGCAGCCGGAAACGGGTAGCCGCCGACATCGAGTTGCCGCGGGGTACGGGCGGGAAGTATCCTTCTCATCAGTCATGAATGAACCACGCGTATACGTCACAGGCGGCGGCTTTGCGGGGGTCGAGGCCGCGAGAGCGGTTGCCCGCCGCAGTCCCGGGGCCCGCATCCGTCTCATCGACCGAAATTCCTACGCCACCATGGTGCCGGCCCTTCCCGACGTCGTCTCGGGGAGGGTGCGTGTCGACGCCATCCCCCACCCCCTCGACGAGGCAGTGGGATCGGCCCCGCGTGCCGGCGCGGGCCACGGCGTCGAGGTCATCACCGACGAGGTTGAGCGCCTCGATCTCGCCTCCCGGCGCATTCACGCCCGGGAGTCCACCTACGACTACGACTACCTCGTCATCGCAAACGGGTCGTCGCCGGCGTACTTCGGGTTCGAGGCGACCGACGGAACCCTGCACACCGTGCATAGCCTCAAGACGGCGCGGAGATTCCGAGGTGCCGTGGAAAACCATCTGCGCGCGAACCCGTCGGGTCCCGTCGTAATCGTGGGTGCGGGCTACACCGGCCTCGAGGTGGCAGCGAGTCTCAGAGCCGGGGCCGCGGACGCCGGGGCACGCCCCGCAATCACGGTCGTCGACGTTGCCGACAGCATTCTCGGTTTTCTCACCGAGGGAGAGCGGCGACGCATACGCTCGTACTTCGACAGCATCGATGTGGAGATTCGCACCGCGACTGCGCTCGAGAGCTACTACGGGGGTACCGCGGTGCTCTCAGACGGCACGCACATCCCCGATAGCCTGGTGTGCTGGGCCGCCGGGATGCGCGCCCAGCCCCTTTCGATAGACGGTGAGGTGGAGCGCACGCGGGACGGCCGCCTTCACACGACGGCGGCGCTGCAGCTGCCGCAGCACCCCGAGGTGTTCGCAGCCGGCGATGCGGCGGCGCTGTGGAAGGGTGATGCCACGGCGCGGCGGGCGGTGAACTTCTCCTACTACTCGGGGCGGCGCGCCGGGGCCAACGTCGCCGCCGCGATCGCCGGGCGGCCGCTTCGGGACTTTCGGCCGGTCGACCTCGGGTGGATCATTCCGCTCGGGGAGGAGAGTGTCGGGAGGGTGTTCGGCGCGTTCCGGGTGGGCGGCTCCATGGGCCTTCGCATGCACTACATTATGTGCGGCTTCCGCCACTTCGCCGGCGCCAGCGCGGGCGAGTTCTATCGCACCGCGTTGAGGCTTTCGCGCAGGCCGGATCCCCTCGACCTGGACCGTTCGCCGGAGAGCGAGGATGGCTGAGGCTGCGACCAGGCCGCCGCTTCGCAGATGGTTTGTTTCGCTCCGCCCCTACTCCTTCACCGCCTCCCTCGTGCCCGTCGCCCTCGCGCTCGCACTGGCCATAGCCCGTTCAGCCGGTGACGGCAGTTCGGCCGGTGACGGTATCGCATGGTGGACCCTTCCGCTCTTCACCCTCTCGGCCCTGCTGTTCCACGCCGGGACCAATGTGCTCAACGACTACTACGACTTCGTTCACGGCGTGGACACAGAGGACGATGACGACCCGACGCATGCCATCACGCAGGGGGTGGTGTCCCCGCGGTTCATGCGGATCTCCGGTCACCTGTACTTCCTCCTGGGTGTCGCGGTGGGGCTGCCCATCGGACTCCTGAGGGGGTGGCTCTTCGTGCTCGCCGGGCTTCTCGGCGCAGCCGGCGCCTTTTTCTACACGAGCGCGCGCTTCAGCTTCAAGTACGTGGCCCTCGGTGACATCGTGGTGTTTCTGCTCATGGGCCCTGCGCTGGTGGTGATGGGTCTGTGGGCGCTTGTCGGGACGGCGAACGTGATGAGCGCCGTGCTGACGCTCCCGGTCGCCCTGCTCGTGACGGCAATCCTCCACGGCAACAACCTGCGAAACATCCACAGTGACCGCGCCGCCGGGATCTCCACCCTTGCCGGGCTCCTGGGAGTGCGGGGCGCGAAAGCGCTCTTTGCCGCCCTCGTCGTTCTGCCGCACGCCACGGTCGTCGCCTTCGTGGCCACCGGCGCCACCCCGATCCACGCCCTGCTCCCGGTCTTCACGCTGCCAGCCGCCGCTGTCCTTGCATACCGGGTGGCGCGCACGGCGGACCTCGCGCGCCTGGTCACGCTGCCGCTTTCCTGCGCGCGCCTCCA
>CAYOFA010000166.1:4500-7022 GCA_964402885.1 uncultured Spirochaetaceae bacterium | reverse complement strand
TGACAGCTACAGCCGCTGGACGCCAGCCCGCCGTATGCTCGATAATCGCTGCCGTTATGCCATGGGTAGAAGTGATCGGATATGTTGCGTCGGTGCTTGTTGCCGGCTCGCTGGTGATGGTATCGGTGGTCAAGCTGCGCGTCATAAACCTGGGCGGGGCGGTCGCCTTCGTCGTGTACGGGCTGCTGATCGGCGCGTATCCGCTGGTGCTTACGAACGGGTTCATCGTGATGGTCAACGTCTATCACCTCACCCGCATCTTCCGGGCCGATCTCAACGGCTTCACCTATGTCCCCATCGATGCCTCGAGGCGGGATCGGCTGGATGAGTTCATAGAGGTATATCGAGACGATCTGTTTCGCTTCCATCCGGGTTTCTCTCTCGATTTCCTCGACCGAGCCTTCGCCGGAGCGGGGCGGGTGTACCTGGCGCAGCGGAACCTTCGTACCGAGGGCTTCGCCTACTACGTGCAGCTTTCGCACGTCGACGAGTGGCCCGCCGACGAGGTGTCGGGCCTCTTCTCCGCGGTCGAGCGGGACCTCGATCCCGCACACACGGTCTACGTCCCGGTCGACTACGTCACGCGCAGTTACCGCGACCTCGGTCTCGTGGATAAGCTGCACGAGCAACTCGTCGCGGACCTTCCGCCGGAGAGCAAGTTCCTGGTCTCCGTTGCCGACAGATCGTGCCGGAGAACAAACAAGTTCCTCGCGGGAAGCGGTCACGTACGCGCGGCGCAGAGCGAGCATTACAATCTCTACGTGAAGACGCTCCCTCAGTACCCCGCCGCGCCCATGCGTCGACAGAGTTCCACGAGCTCGGGGTCAACGTAGCGTCCGGCCTCCTCGATCTGCTCGTCGTCGAGCCATACCGAGGGCGAGAGGGACACGCCGTCGGTGTGCGCAGGGGAGCCGTATTCGGTGGCGCCTACGCCGAACTGCATGCAGCCGAACACCCGCTCGTCTTCGAGGATGCGGCCGGTGGGATGCGCCACGCCGGGATTGAACCCGTAACAGGCGTGATCCATGAGGTAGGCCTCGGGATGGTCGAAACCGGCGAGCCAGCGCTCGAACACCTGCGCCTCGCGCCCGCCGCTGATGGAGGTGATGTAACCGCCTTCGAGGGTGAGTTTTACCGGATCCTTGAGAATGCCGAGCTCCGCCGGCGGCCAGAGCGCTCCGTCGAAAACCAGCGTCCCCTCGTAGCTCTCTCGGAAGGCCATGAACCCGGACTGCCCGCCGAGCATCTGCGGGAAGCCGCCGTCGGCCGGCGGATCCTCCCAGAAGCGGTCGCCCTGCGGATCGACCGTCATCTTCAGGTCGGTCCCGGCAGCCGTACTCACACGGATGGTTTTTGCCTGCTGAGAGCGGCGGTAGAGCCGGCGGCGCATCTCGTCCATGGGACCGTGCGCCACGCGGCCGATGGTGCGCACCATCATGTCGACGTCCATGCCGGTGAGCTCGACGTATACACAGCCGTTCTCGAGGGCCGCCTCGAAGGCCGGGGTGTAGAGCTGATAGGCTACAGAAAAGTTGAACCATACTTCGGCGCGGGTCGACGCGCCGTGCACGGGTGCCGGAGGCTCCTGCATCGGCTCTGGGAGCGTCTCGTAGGTGACGAGCGTCGGGGTTCCCCCGGCTGCGTGCACTGCCGCTGCGGTCGCGCGGGCGACACGCATGTCTGCGGAGCTGTCGGCGGTAATGAGGACCTGCTTTCCGGCTACGGGTCGGACCTCGCTCACCAGCACTGCGGCGGCACGTCCGAGCTCGATGGAGAGATATTCCGGCAGTTGTTCGGTTCCGAGTTGCATCACGCCCTCCGCTTCATGAGCTCTTCGATCGGCACATAGTCGATGTCGAAACCGAAGTAGCGGGGGCCGCTGCCTTCGTTGAGACCGAACTCGCTTCGAAAGCCCTCGAGCCCCTTCATACCGACGGCGACGATTCTGTCTCCGCTATCGATCAGCGTGTTGGTCGTTGCCTCGCCGCTTTCGGCATAGGCGAGGGTGACGAGATCGGGGCTGCACACCCAGGGCTCGCCGTCGAGCCAGCTCACGTGGTTCTCGTTCTTGAACCAGACCGAGAGGGTGTGGCCCTCAGAGTCCCCCGTGCCCCGCATGTGCACGGTGCCGAACATATACCCGTCGCGATCCTCCCACTCCTTGGACTCGACCACGCCTTCGAAGAGGCGCCAGCCGCCGGTGACCGATATGGTCGCCTCGATCGGGTCTTCGCCCGCCTCCCGCGCGCGGCGTATCGAGCGGCCGAGTTCGAGGCACATACTCATGGTGCCCGGGACGAGGATCTCCCGCATTTCCGCGGCCGGAAGAACGGTGGACGCGATGGCGGTCATATCGTAGGCAGCAACCGAGAGCTGCTTGCCGATGCGCTCGAGCATGTGCGGGTTCACCGTGTGCTTGACGATCGCAACGTCGCCCCATTTATCCACGCTGGAGAATGGGTAGCTGTTTTTGCCGTAGAGAAAGGGCGTGCCCTGCATTTCTTCCGGCACTGCGCGCCCGG
>CAYOFA010000166.1:3243-4400 GCA_964402885.1 uncultured Spirochaetaceae bacterium | reverse complement strand
GTAACCGAGAGTGCGTCGTCGGCGAGATCGGCGGCGTCGACCCACTCGAGCCTGAGGCCCTCGGCGAGGGCGTTCTCCAGCGCGCCCATACCGGATTCGACGGTCCCCCCGCCACCGGTACCCATGAACAGACAGCCCCGGATGAAATCTTCACAGTCCTGCTTTGTTTCCAGCTTACCTCTCGGCATTGATGTTCTCCTTCTCGGTTATGAGGTGGCAGGCGGCCACGTTGTGGTTTTCAGTAGGTGTGAGCTCCGGCTCTTCATGCCGGCAGCGCTCGAAGGCGTAGGGGCAGCGGGGGTGGAAGGGACAGCCCGGCGGAGGGTTGGCGCCGTCTGGAACGGTTCCGGACAACGGAACGCGCTCCTGCTGCAAATCCTTGGCGACAGTTACGACCGAGCTCAGGAGGGCTTCGGTATAGGGATGCTTTGCCCGCCCCGCAAACAGATCGCGGGAGTCACTGACCTCCACCACCTTCCCGAGATACATCACGACGACGCGATCGCTCACATGGCGCACCACCCCGAGATCATGGGATATGAACAGGAGAGTGAGACCAAGCTCCCGCCTGAGCTTCTGCAGCAGATTGATGACTTGCGCCTGTACGGAGACATCGAGTGCGGAGGTCGGCTCGTCGAGCACCAGAAACTTCGGATTGAGGGCAATCGCCCGCGCAATGGCGAGGCGCTGCAGCTGCCCACCGCTGAGCTCGTGCGGGTAGCGGTTGGCGATGTCGCCAGGCATTCCGACGCTGTCGAGAAGCTCCTGCACCCGGCCCCGCAGTGCGGCACCCCTGAGGCCGGTGTGGGTCACGAGAGGTTCGGCAACGCTACGCGAGATCGTAAATCGCGGATCGAAGGAGCTGTACGGGTTCTGGAACACCATCTGCATCTCGCGCACGGGATCACCGTCGAACCGCACCGATCCATCGGTCGGCGCTATCATTCCCATGATGATGCGCCCGAGGGTGGTTTTCCCGCAGCCGGACTCGCCCACCACACCAAGAGTCTCCCCTTCGCGGACCGCAAGCGATACCGCGTCGAGGGCTCTAACACCAGCACGACGGCGCCCCAACAACCCGCCCCCGCGCGGGAATACCTTCGAGAGTTCCTCTACCTGTAAAAGGGTCCCTGCGCTCACGTTGCATCCTCCGGTTC
>CAYOFA010000166.1:1268-3143 GCA_964402885.1 uncultured Spirochaetaceae bacterium | reverse complement strand
GGGTGATCGTCGTAGAGGTAACACGCCGCCGCATGAGTGGTTGGGCCCTCTTCCAGGCGGTAGAAAGGCGGCGGGTCACCGCGGCACACGTCCATTGCGTGCGGGCAGCGGGGGTGGAACGGGCATCCGGGGATGGTCTCGAGCCCGTCCGGAACCGTTCCGTCGATGACCTCGAGGTCCGCGCCGTGCTCGACCAGATCGGGCAGGGCGCCGAGAAGGCCATCGGTGTACGGATGGCCCCGGCTGTAGAGGACCTGCTCCACCGTGCCGGTCTCGACGATGTGGCCGGCATACGCCACCCCGACGCGATCACAGGTCTCGGCAACCACGCCGAGATCGTGAGTGATGAGGAGGATTGCAAGGTTTTCCGTCTCACGCAGATCGGTGAGCAGCTTCAGAATCTGCGCCTGTATGGTCACGTCGAGGGCGGTTGTCGGCTCGTCGGCAATCAGCAAATCGGCCCCGGAAGAGAGTCCCATCGCAATCATTACGCGCTGCTGCATCCCGCCGCTGAGGTGGAAGGGGTAGGAGTCGTAGACTGTCTCGGGATCGGGAAGCCCGACTGTGTGGAATGCATCGACGGCCTTCGCCCGCGCCTCCTTTTGCGAGAGGCCGAGGTGCCGGCGAATTATGCGGTTTATCTGGTCCCCGACCGTGAACACGGGGTTGAGCGACGCGAAGGGATCCTGAAACACCATCGCGATCCCGCCGCCGCGCACCGCGTGCATCCGCTCCTCGCTCAGCTCGAGGAGATTATCTCCGTGATACCGAATGCGACCGCCTGCGATGTATCCGGGTGGCTTGACCATGCGCAACGCGGCGAGGGCCGTCACGGATTTGCCGCAGCCGGACTCCCCGACAAGACCATAGATTTCACCCGGCTGAATGGAAAACGACATGCCGTTCACCGCGTGGATGGTACCGGCGTAATTCTCGAAATGCACATGGAGGTCTTCGATTTCGAGGATCGGGATGCTCATCCGCGGTCCCTCCTGGTCCTCGGGTCGAGCACGTCACGGATTGTATCTCCTATGAGGTTGAAGGACAGCACGACGAGAAAAATGGATAGTCCTGCGGAGGTCACGTACCACGGCCGCTCGACGAAGTAAATGCGGCCCAGGTTGATCATTGTTCCCCAGTCGGCGGTGGGCGGCTGGACGCCGAGTCCGATGAAGCTGATGGCGGCGCCGGTGAGGATTGCGCCACCGAGATCGAGTGTCATCTGCACCATAACGGGTGTCATTACGTTCGGAAGAACATGCACCGCCATGATCTTCGCGTCGGATACGCCGATGCTTCGCGCGGCTTCGATGAAGTACCGCTCGCGAAGCGAAAGCGTTTGTGCCCGGACGAGGCGGGCGTACCACGGCCACCAGGTGAAAGATACCGCGATCATCGTGTTGACGAAGCTCGCGCCCATCGCTGCTGCGAGCGCAATGGCAAGCAGTAGCGGCGGGAAGGAGAGGAACACATCGGTGATGCGCATGAGCACGTTGTCGATCCAGCCACCGTAGTACCCGGCAACTGCGCCAAGCGGCACACCGATGATCGCCGCGATGATCACCACGAGGAATCCGATCGAAAGAGACGAGCGCCCGCCGTAGAGAATGCGACTCAGCACGTCGCGCCCGAGGTGATCGGTGCCGAGCAGATGCTCGCCTCCGGGTGGCTGGAACTTCTCGGATACGTTCGGCTCACCGCGGCCCTGTCCCGGGTAGGGCGCGAGAATCGGTGCGAAAATCGCCCCCGCGACGAACACGATGAGAATGACCAGACTCACCACGGCGAGCGGATCGCGGCGGAAGGCGCGCCACATCAGTCCGAGCTCCGTCGATCTGCGTGAACCGGCTTTCGCGACCGAGGCCGGTTCCGGGG
>CAYOFA010000166.1:0-1168 GCA_964402885.1 uncultured Spirochaetaceae bacterium | reverse complement strand
CCGGGGTCTCCTGCGTACTCATTTCAATGTGACCCTCGGATCGATCAGAGCCTGGATGAAATCAATGACGAGATTGAGCAGGACGTAGAACACCGTAACGATGAGCGTGACCGCTACGATAACGGGAAAGTCCACGCTGAGAACCGCATTGGTCACATAGGTTCCGAGGCCCGGCCAGGAGAAGATCATCTCGACGAGGATTGCGCCGGTGAGCGAGAAGACGAACGAAAGGCCCAGCGCGTTCAGGGCGGGGGTTATGGCATTCTTCAGCGCAAAACGGAAGAGCACCGTGCGTCGCGGGATACCGGCGGTCTCCGCGGCAAGGATGTACTTCTCTCCGAGGACTTCGATCATACTCGATCTCAGCATGCGGAGCGTGAGCCCGAGGGGATATGTTGCGAGCACGACCGCCGGAAGGATCAGATGGGAGAGGGCGTCGCGAAAGGCGACCCAGTTTCCGGTGACCGCCGTGTCGATGAGGTGAAAGCCCGTGATGGCGGTGACGGGGTGCGTAATGGAGACGGTCGTTGAGATGCGCCCACCGAGCGGCAGCCATCCGAGATAGCCGAAAAAGATAAGCTGAAATATCAGCGCGAGCCAGAACGGCGGTACCGACACGCCTGCAATGGAAATGAAGCGGGTGGTGTGGTCGAACAGACTCCCTCGCTTCGCCCCGGAAAGGACGCCGAGCGGGATTCCGATTACTACGCCGATGAGGATGCTTGCGAGCACCAGCTCCAGGGTTGCCGGCAGATAGGTCTTCACATCGGTGAGGATGGGGCGGCGCGTGGTTACCGAAGTTCCGAGATCGCCCTGAAGGAGCGAAGTCATGTACACCCCGTACTGGACGTACAACGGTTTGTCGAGGCCGAGCTCCACGCGTGCTCGCTCTATCTGTTCGGCGGTGGGACGCGAGCCCACCCACGCAGCCGCGGGATCAGACGGGACCACGCGGGCGATGAAGAAGGTCATTACCGAGACAGCGAGGAACACGAAAATCGCCGAGATGAGGCGCTTGATGATGTACTCTATACGTTCCATGGCTTGCGTGCGGCGTCCGCCCCGCCACCACATGGTGGCGGGAGAGGACGTAGCACTGTTTGTTTGGCGACTGCTACCGTCGGCTCAACTCATAGGGAAACACGACGTGGGGATACGCCGGGTTGTC
>CAYOFA010000165.1:1736-7058 GCA_964402885.1 uncultured Spirochaetaceae bacterium | reverse complement strand
GGCAGGTAACGGCTCGAGAGCACGGGGATGAGAAACATTGCTACGAGCAACGAGGAGCCGAGGGAAATCACGACGGTGAAGGCAAGCCCGGAGAAGAGCTCCCCGATGAACTCGAGCTGCCGTCGGAAGACCGCAAGCGGCGCGAAGACGCTGATCGTCGTCAGCGTGGACGCGACGATTGCGTTTATCATCTCCTGACTGCCGAGCACCGCTGAGGCCCGAAGCTTCGCCCCCTTCTCGCGGTAGCGGTAGATATTCTCCAGGATGACGATCGAGTTGTCGACGAGCATACCCACGCCCAGGGCGAGCCCGGTGAGTGTCATGAGGTTCAGGGTGAGACCGGAGAAGTACATCACCGAGAGCGTGACGACGAGAGACACCGGGATCGCGAGCCCGATGATGAGCGTCGTGCGAACACTTCGCAGGAAGACGAACAATATGACCACCGCAAGGATGGCACCGGTAATGGCCGCCGTAGACACCTGCTCGAGCGAGGCGCGAATGACGTCGGTCGTATCGATGATGACGCCCACCTCGGTACCGATGGGAAGCGCCTGGTTTATCTCGGGGAGCTTTGCGCGAACGGCGTCTGCAACCTCGACGGAGTTGGTGCCGCTGCGCTTCTGCACGATGACGAAGACACCCGGCTCGCCGTTTACGTAGACTGCGCTCTCCTGCTCCCGGTATCCGTCGTAGACCTCGGCGATGTCGCGGAGCAGGATCGGCGTCGGCGAGGCGGCACCGCCGCCGCCACTCAGCCCGCTCCCGCCTCCGCCGGCCCCGCCGGCGGAGGCCGCGCCAGGCACGGCCGCGGCACCGCCGGAACCGCTGCGATAGGTCACCACCACCTCGCGGATTTCCTCGATGCTGTCGTATTCACCCTCGGTGCTGATGAGGAAGTTGGTGTTGCCCTGAGTGATGCTGCCACCGGCAACCTGGACGTTCTGGCTGCGCACCGAGTTGGCAACCTGCTGCATGGTCAGGTCGTAGGCATCGAGGCGGTTCTGCGGAATCTCCACGCGGATGATGCGCTCGCGCCCGCCGTTAACGGCTGCAAGCGAAACACCCTCGATCTGCTCTAACCTGGGCTGCACGATGTCCTGGGCAAGCTCACGCAGCGCCTCAGAGGACCGGTTGCCCGACATCTCGAGCTGCAGAATGGGAATGAGGGAGGGATCGAACTTGAAGATCTGTGGGGATGTCGCCTCGTCGGGCAACTGCTCCTTGACGAACTCGAGGCTGTCGCGGACGTCGTTCGCGGCCTCGGCCATATTCGTCCCCCATATGAACTCCATTGTGATCTGACTGCTCCCCGATGATGAGGTCGAGGTTATCTTCTGTATGTTTCCCACATTGGAGAGCTGACTCTCCAGTGGTCGCGTGATGGTCTGCTCGATTTCCTCGGGCCCGGCGCCGGAGTAATTGGTGAAGACGATGAGCACCGGCGGGTCGACCTCCGGGAAGAGATCGATTGCGAGACCACTCGCGGCGTAGAGCCCGAATCCGATCACGAGGATGAAGATGATCAGCGTCGTTGTGGGGCGGTTTACGACGGTTCGGGTGACGCTCATGAGCCCTCCCGTTCAGATATGGCATGATCCGGGGAGAGCGCCTCGACCTCCTCGATTACGCGGACCTCCGCCCCGTCGTCGAGGAGGGACTGTCCCTGGATGACGACCTGCTCATCGGCCTCCAGGCCGTCGGCTATCTCCACCTGATTGCCGATGCTGATGCCGAGGCTGACCTCTCGCTGCTCCACCGTATCGTCGTCTGTCACGACGAATACGTAGGGCCTATCGAAGCGGCGCACCACGGCGTCACTCTGTACTTTGACGACGTCCTGTTTCACGGCAGTGACGAGGCGTATCTCCACGAACATGCCGGCCCTGACCCGCGCATCACGCCGTGCGAACTCGAGCGTTACCCCCATGGTCCGCGTGGCGGGGTCCACGACGGGGCTGAGCTCGGTCACCCGCGCGGGGAAGCTGGCTTCCGGATAGGCCTCGAGAAAGATGATGGCTTCCTGCCCTTCGCGAATGAGGGAGATGAAGCGCTCGGCGACCCTGGTGCGAATCTCGAGCACATTGGTATCCGAGATTTGGACGACCGGAACCGACGGTCCGACCGTGGAGCCCACCGACACGTAGCGCTGCGTGATTGTCCCCGCAACGGGGGCCCGCACCGGACTCGGCTCGAACTGCTGGCCGGGCCGAGACCGGTCGACCTCCGCGATGACTTCGTCGCGGGACACCACCTGTCCCACGCGGACACGCATGCTCGCCACCTCGCCGTTCGTGTCGGGATAGACATCCACGCTCGACGCCGGCTCGACGTCGCCGTTGAGCTCGAGGTAGTTCCTGATCTCACCGCGCACCGGGCGGGTGACGTTGACCGCAAAGGCGGTGTCCTCGTCGACACGACGTCCGCCGTCGGGCGCCGCCGTACCGGCCGGACCGCTGTCGCCGCCGGCGCCGGGCGCTCCGCCGCACCCGGCCAATAGCAGCGTGAGAAATAACGCTGCGGCGAGGCCCGTCGCAGCGGATGTCCGATGTGAGTGCTTAGTTCCCGTCTTCATTGCTCCGCTCTCTCAGTTCATCGATACTTGTATTGAGTGCGTACACGAGATCCAGCAGGGCGACGACGTAGTTCTTCTGCTCGTCGAGAAGCTGCACCTGCGCCTGCTCGAGCTCGTCCTCCGCCTCCCGGACCTCGAGAAGCTCGCGGTTTCCCGCGTCGTAGGCCTCCTGCGCGAGGTTGAAGGCCCGACGCGCGCGCTCGACGTTGAGGCGCCGCACCTCGATGGCGCTGCGGGAGGTCTCGAGCTGATCCACGAGCTGTCGGATCTGGATCTCCGCGCCGGTTCGGGCCTGCTGCAGCTGGATCCGTGCTTTCTGCACGTCGTCTTTGAGGTTCTCGATCTCGACCTGTGTCCGGGAGAACGGCAGCAGCGGGTCGAGCGGCTGGGTGATGCTGATGGAAAACGCGCCGCTCTGCTGATTCCAGTCGTTTTCCACGTCGTCGAACCAGGGGTCGTCGAAGGGGTCGCCGGCGAAGCCGGGATCCGCCCGCCAGTTGAGGCTCAATGTGGGATAGCGTTCCGCTCGCTTCGCGTCGAGGGAGATCTCCTGCGCGATGATGCTCTGGCGGGCAAGCTGGATATCGTAGCGCCGCTCCAGGTAGTCGCGGATGATCGCGTCGGCCTCGAGCGATATGAGGTCCGCCTCGATCCGGCCCTCGAGCTCGACGGGCTCCGCGGGGTCGATCCCAAGGGTCTGCTTGAAGCCCATGAGCGAACTGCGATAGCCGAGCTGCTGCTGCTCGAGCTGCGGCCTGAGGTTCTCGAGCTGCACACGCGAGCTCAGGAGCGTGAACTCGTCGACGAGCCCGTTATCGTAGTTGATCTGCGTCTGCTCGAATCGCTCCTCGGCCGTCTCGATCGACTCACGAATGATGCGGATGTTCTCCTGCTGGGAGAGCAGCTCGTAGAACTGCTTTCGCACATCGCGCCGCAGCCTCGCCTTCGCATCCTGGAGGTTGATCACGCCGATGTCGTACTGCTGCACCGTCTGCTGGATGTTTCGAATGATCTGCAGGTTCACCGAAAGTCCCGCCGAAAGCTCGGCGCCGACCCGCCAGCGGTTGCCTTCCTCTTCGAAGGGCGTTACGGCGAACGCCCCGGGATTAACAAGACCAGGATCGGGCACCGGCGCGAGCCCCGTGATATCCTGCACCTCGTTGACCCGCGAGAGGCTTCCCGAGGCGCTCACCTGCGGGATGAACACCGTCCAGGCGTTGTCGACCATGCGCTTGGCCTTCCGCACGTCGATATCCTGCAGCTCCACACCGAGATTGTTCGCCAGCGCGAGCTGCACGGCGGTTTCGGCATCGATGATGGTCACGTCCTGAATCGAGCTTCCGCTCGCACCGGTTCCGTCGTCCTGTGCGGAGGCCGTGGCGCCCGCTGCGACAAGTACTGTAAGCACCAACCAGAATCGCTTCATTTCTCGTTCTCCTCACGTCGCGAGGCCGCCGACCACCATCGGGTACAGCAGCCGAATCGGCTTGAATATATGCTGCAGACCGGAGTCTGCGCTCGGCTCTTCCCCGATTCCCCGTTCGAGAACCGGACGCATGATCAGGTGATGCAGGTAGGCGACCACCTCGAGCTCATCGAGACGCGGGTGCGCGAAATCCTCTCGCGCCAGCCTCTCGGCGAGGAAGCCATGGATGGGCCGCCGCTGCGGAACGCTTCCGATCTGCACGCGGATGCGGTGAAATCGCATCCAGTCGAGTGCAGTCAGGATTGATCGGCTCTGCGCGGCGTAGCTCGCCGTTACGACCATAAAAGCATACAGCTGCTCACCGAAGTCGGTGAATCGGGATACGCGCGCGTCGACGAGATCCATGAGTCGCTCGTGCTCGGGCACCAGCATGGAGGACATCATCTCTGCCCGGTTCCGGAAGTGAAAATACAGGCTGCTCTTGCTCATCCCGGCGCGCTCTGCTATCCGCTCCACGGTAGCCTGCTCGAAGCCCTGCTCGGTCACAACCTCCGCGATCGCCGTGAGAATGCGGTTACGCTCGGGGAGCTCCCCGGGCTCGACGGCGGCTGCCGCCTCGATTTCGGCGAAGGGGAGGTGCTGCGGAGCCTCGGGGAAAAGCCCGTCGAGCACGATGCGAACGGCGAGCTCGCGCCGCTCGGCGATCTCGTGTTGATCGACGACGGCGTCGCGCCTGTGCCCGTCTTCGGTCCAGAAGCAGCCGGCCATCCAGAGGAACCCCGACATGCTCAGGAAGTGCGCAGCCACCGATATCCATTCAGAAACGTCCGCGGCCGGGCTTCGGAGGAGATTCGCGAGCACCGACTGATGCCGTTCGCGGACCCGGCGAAAGGCCGGTCCCTGGTTGCCGGGGAACTGTGCGAGATGCAGGTTGAGGTAGAGATAGTAGTAGGGATGAGCGCTGAAGAAATCGAAGAGGAGCTCGACATAGCGGCGCACCGCGTCGCTGAATGAGACGCCGGCGGTCTTCGCTTCGAGCTCGTCTATGACGGCATGAAGGTCATCGGAGAACTGCCGTTCCATCTCGGCGAGGAGCTCGTCCTTGCCTGCGACGTGACGGTAGAGCGCCTGCTTGGTCACCCCGAGGCGCGAAGAAACCCGTGCGAGGCTCGTATTGGTGAAATGTGTCTCTCCCCAGGCCGTGAACGCGGCGTTCACGATCTGCTCTTTCCTTGTCTCGATCACCGTCCCGCACCCCTGTTACCGAACGTTCGGTAACAGTAAGGTAAAGATTCGATTTCGAATAGTCAACGATAAGATT
>CAYOFA010000165.1:0-1636 GCA_964402885.1 uncultured Spirochaetaceae bacterium | reverse complement strand
GTCAGTCCTCGCGCTCTATGAGGTAGCGCAGGCGGGGGTTGTGCAGCGCGTCCATCATGCGCTCGCGAGCGCCCGAGCCTTCCATCTCCACAATCTGCTCGACAATCTCACGCACGCGCTTTCGTTTGGATGTCGCGTCGTAGCCGCATACACAGGTTATCGAATCAAGGCCCATCAGGCGAACGAACTCCTCTATTTCGGTCTCCCGCACCCACGCAAGCGGCCGGATGATGGTCTGCTCATACCTGTCGTAGGTCATCTTCGGAAGCATCGTGGAGAGCTCGCCCTTGTGGGTGAGGTTCATGAAGAAGGTCTCGAGGATATCGTCGAGGTGATGCCCGAGGGCGATCTTGTTGAAGTCATCCTCCTGGGCAACCTGGATGAGCTCGGTACGCCTCTGGGTGGAGCACCACCAGCAGTTCAGCGTCTGGCCTTCGCGAACCCGCTCCTGCAGATTGAACGGAACGTTGCGAAAGGGAACACCCCACTCGGCGGCAATAGCCCCGAGCCGCTCGGGGACCCAGTCCGGCGAGAGCTCGGTGTGCACATGCACCGCCGCCAGCTCGAAGGGGATCGAGAACTTGCCGACTTTGAGCGCGAGCTGCCGCAGAAGGGTCAGGGAGTCCTTGCCGCCGGATACCGCCACCAGTACCCGGTCCCCCGGTTCGATGAGCCGGTAGGAGAAGATCGAGCGGTCGATCTTGCGGCTTATGGTTCGTGATAGCCGGGCAAGCTCGGAACCGCGGTTCGACGTGGTCTCGCCGCGTTCCTCATCACCTGTGCGTGCGTTTTGTCCCAACAACCTACCAGCGTATCAGGGTGCCGCCGGAGGTTAAACCGGCGCCGAAGCCCACTGTCAGGATGAGATCGCCCTTGTTGAGCATGCCCTTCTCATACATCTCGTTGAGTGCAATGGGGATGGAGGCGGTCGAAGTGTTCGCGTACTCCTCGATGTTGACGTAGAACTTTTCGAAGGGTACCCCGAGACGCTTCGCCGCGGCCTCGATGATGCGGCTGTTCGCCTGATGAGGCACCACGTAGCTCACATCGTCGAGCGTGTATCCGGCGTCGGTGACGAGCTTCTCCAGGATCTCGGTATTCGCCTTGACCGCGAAGTTGTACACCGCACGTCCGTCCATCTGGATGAGCATGTCCTCGGGTGGTGTCACGCCGGGCTTGTAGGGGTTGGCCGTACCGCCGGCGGGGCGGATGAGCGCCTGGGCACCGGATCCCTTGGAGCGCAGCACCGAGTTCAGAATGCCCCGGTCGCCTCCCTGCGGATTCGCCTGCACCACCACTGCGCCCGCACCGTCGCCGAAGAGCACGCAGGTGCGCCGGTCTTCCCAGTTGGTGATCTTGGTGAGCTCCTCGGCCGCCACGACAAGAATGTTTCGATACGCGCCCGCGGATATGAGGCTGCGGGCAAGCTCGAGGCCGTACACGAAGCCGGTGCAGCCCGCGAGGATGTCGAAGGCGCCGGCATTTTCCGCGCCGAGCTTGTCCTCGATGATTGATGCGGTGGCGGGGAAGCCCGGGTAGTCGGGACTCGCTGTCGAGCAGATGATCATGTCGAGCTCAGCCGGCTCCATACCTGCCCGCTCGAGGGCCAGGCGCGAGGCCTTCACACCGAGATCCG
>CAYOFA010000164.1:0-7086 GCA_964402885.1 uncultured Spirochaetaceae bacterium | reverse complement strand
AGCACGAGGGCGGCGCGGGTATAGGCATCCTGCAGGATGATGCCGATCCGCACGCGGCGGAGAAACGCCCGCACCAGAAAATACAGCAGAGCGGAGAACCCCATGGAAAGCAGCGGCCCGGCCACCCAGGAGGATACGATGGTGGAGAGTGCTCCAAAGTCGGTATCCATTCCGGAAAAGAGGTTCCAGCCGATGATGGCGCCGACGATGGCCTGAGTGGTTGAAACCGGCAGACGCAACCTGGTCATCCAGAGCACCGTAAGCGCCGCGGCAAGCGCGACGGTGAAGGCGCCGGGAAGCGCGTTCACAGATCCGAGCCGCCCGAGTGTCTCCGAGGCGCCGGTTCCGGCCGCCACCGCACCGATAATGACGAATGCACTCCCTACGAGCGCCGCCACCCGAAATCGCACCATCTTCGTGCCGACGGCGGTGCCGAAGATGTTGGCTGCATCGTTCGCGCCGAGGGACCATCCGAGAAACAGGCCGCTGGACAGAAAGAAAATCGTGGTCAGCATAAACGGCGCCTCGGGTCGCTCAGGGCTGGCGCTTTATCGCGTACACCGAGAGGCGCTCGGCCACGTCTTCAGACTCATCGGAGAGGCTTGCGATGAGCTCGACAAAATTGCGGAGCTGCAGCTTCTCCGAAAGCCGTTCGATCTCCGTCGACTCGAAGATCGCCTTTTTTGCCTGCTCTTCGAGCTGATCGGCCTCGTGCTCGTAGAAGTGCACCTTGTGGATGTAGTCCTCCACGTTTTCCTTGTTCGTAAAAAACGCCCGGTCGGCACGCACCACATTGTCGAGGGCATCGGCGGAGGCCTTCGCGAGCTTGGCGAATATGGGCCGCAGGAACTCCCGAATGTTCGGCTTCTCCACGTCGAAGTGTCCGAGGACCTTCTTGGTCGCGTCGATGACGTTGTCGGTGGTTTCGAGGAGGCCGAGGACGTCACCGCGGGACTCGGGGATGAGCATCTTGCGGTAAAGCCGGTAGCGTATCTCCCGGCGCAATTCGTCGGCGGCTTCCTCGTTGTGCCGGATGTCTGCGAGCTTGTTGGCGAACTGCGTCATGTCGCCGTTGAGGTAGTCGTCGATCCCCTCCTGAAAGAGGATGCCCGAGTTCGTCACGTTGTCGAGATAGTGCTGGATCTTGACCTCGAGAGTGATCGCATTCTTGAACAGTATCGCCATGGTGTACCCCGCCGAAATTTCTTAACACAATTCTAACATAGACTCGCCATCTCTCCAATCGCGAGTAGAATGATGGGCGGACGCAGGACACCGACATTGCTGGAATTCATTGACATCTAACACGTTACGTAGTGCATTCCGCAACGAATTGCGCCATAACTAAGTGATTTGACGGATCGCGCGAGAGGGTCTAAGATTTTTGTAGGTGCAACGCCGTGTCGACGCAACGACACGACGGCAGGACACGACGTCACAAAAGGAGGACGTATGAAGAGACTAACGGTAACACTGGTGCTTATCCTGGCCGCCACGGCGCTGGTTTTCGCCGGCGGACAGGGAGAAGGCGAGGCAGCCCCCGAGCCCGAGCAGGAAGGTCCCATCACGATACAGTGGTGGCACGCCATGGGCGGGCGACTCGGTGAAAAGGTCAACGACCTTGCCGAGGGCTTCAATGCTACGCAGGACGAGTATATCGTCGAGCCGGTCTACAAGGGTAACTATTCGGAGACCATGACGAGCGGCATCGCCGCGTTCCGCTCCGGCAATCCCCCGCATATCATGCAGGTGTACGAAGTCGGAACGGCAACGATGATGGGTGCCGAAGGCGCAATCGTTCCGGTGTACGAGCTGATGGAGGAATCGGGCGAGCCCTTCGACCCGAGCGTCTACATCCCCTCGGTTACCGGCTACTACACGACACCCGACGGCCGCATGCTGAGCCTTCCCTTCAACAGCTCCACGCCGGTGCTGTGGTACAACAAGGACGCGTTCCGCGAAGCGGGCCTCGATCCCGACGATCCGCCGGAGACATGGCCGGAGGTAGCCGAGTATTCCCGCGCCCTCGTGGACGCCGGATACAAGGGCTTCTCCACGGCATGGATCTCCTGGATTCACATGGAGAACTTTGCCGCCTGGCACGACATCCCCTTCGCGACGCAGGCGAACGGCTTCGAAGGTTTCGACGCCGAGCTCGTCTACAACGAAGGCCCGCACGTCGATCACTTCCAGGCTCTTGCCGACTGGCAGGAGGAGGACATCTTCGTCTACGGCGGCCGCACCAACGACGGAAACGCCCTGTTCTCGAGCGGTGAGGTCGGCATGTACACCGAGTCCTCGGCCGGGTACGGCGGTTTCGACGCCAGCGCCGAGTTCGAGTTCGGCAGCGCGATGCTGCCCTACTGGCCCGATATCGAAGGTGCTCCCCGGAACACCATCATCGGCGGCGCGAGCCTCTGGGTAATGTCCGGCCATTCGGACGCCGAGTATCGTGGCGTGGCGCAGTTCTTCAACTACCTCTCCGAGCCCGCAGTCCAGGCCGACTGGCACGAGTTCACGGGGTACCTCCCCATCACCGAAGCGGCCTACGAGCTGGCCAAGGAGCAGGGCCTCTACGAGGAGACCCCGGCTCTCGAGACGGCGATAATTCAGATGACCCGCGCCGAACCGACGGAGAACTCGAAGGGCGTCCGTCTCGGCAACTACGGCGAGATCCGGACCATTCACTACGAGGAGCTCGAGGCGCTGTTTGACGGTCAGAAGACCGCTCAGGAGGCTCTCGACGACGCAGTACGACGCGGGAACGAGGTCCTCAGGGAGTTCGAGCGAGCAAATCGCTAAGCGTTGAGATCAGTTTCAGATAGTACTCCGGGCCGGCGTCCCTACGGGCGCCGGCCTTCCATCGTCATACATACGAGGTGGTTCCGTGGCCGACCAACGCGCCGTATTCGATAACAAACTACTACCCTATCTGCTCGTGCTGCCGCAGATGATCATCGTCGGGCTTTTCTTTCTCTGGCCCGGGTTCCAGGCCCTCGTGCTCTCCCTGTTCCGGGAAGATGCATTCGGGACTCGCAGGGAGTTCGTGGGACTGGAGAACTTCGCCCGCCTGTTCGCAAATGATGCCTACCTCAACTCGATGCAGGTGACATTTCTGTTCAGCTTCTGGGTGATGGTCATCTCGATCAGCGTCGCCCTCTACCTGGCGGTCCTCGCCGACCGGGCGGTGAAGGGATCGAAGGCGTACACCACACTGCTCATATGGCCCTACGCGGTCGCCCCTGCTGTCTCCGGCGTCATGTGGATGTTTCTGTTCAATCCGACCGTGGGCGTCATCTCCTACGGATTGGAGTTCCTCGGATATGACTGGAATCATGCGCTGCGCCGCACCCAGGGATTTCTTCTGGTGACGATTGCCGCGTCGTGGCGACAGATCGCCTACAATTTCCTGTTTTTCCTGGCGGGGCTGCAGAGCATCCCGCCGTCGCTCATCGAATCGGCGGCAATCGACGGGGCCAAACCCCGGTCGCGGTTCTGGCGGATCGTCTTTCCGCTGTTGAGTCCGACGACGTTCTTCCTGATCATCATGAACATTATGTATTCGTTCTTCCTCACCTTCGGCATCATTCACCAGGTAACCCAGGGCGGGCCCAACCAGGCGACGAATATTCTCGTGTATAAGGTGTATCGGGACGGGTTCGTAAACCTCAATCTCGGCAGCTCGTCGGCACAGTCGGTCGTGCTGATGGCGATCGTCATCGCCCTCACGTTCATCCAGTTTCGCTTCTTCGAGCGAAAAGTGCATTACTGAGGTGTGACCCATGGCAATGGTAGAAAGAAATCCCGTGCTGACCGCCGTCACTCATTCGATGCTGGTGGTCGGTGTCATCATATTCGCGTTTCCGATCTACATCGTATTCGTCGCCTCGACGGTCACCCTGGGCGAAATCATGCGAGCACCAATGCCGGTCATCCCCGGTGCCGAAATCGTCACCAACTATGTGACCGCGGTGACCACGGGCATCAAGGATTTCGGCGCCTCGGCAGGGCTGATGATGCTCAACAGCACGATCATGGCGCTCGGCGTGAGCATCGGAAAGATCGTCATTTCTCTGTTTGCAGCATTCGCGTTCGTCTTTTTTCGCTTTCCCCTGCGGCAGGTGTTTTTCTGGGCAATTTTCCTTACCCTGATGCTTCCGGTCGAAGTTCGCATTCTCCCGACCTATGAAGTCGTCGCCGGCATGGGATTACTCGACTCCTACGCGGGCCTCATTCTGCCTATCATTGCCTCGGCAACGGCAACCTTTCTGTTCCGGCAGTACTTCATGACGATACCCCGGGAGATGCCCGACTCGGCGAAGGTCGACGGGGCGAGCCCCATGCAGTTCTTCTGGTTCATCCTCATGCCCATGTCGCGGACGACCATCGCGGCGCTGTTCGTGATTCTGTTCATCTTCGGATGGAACCAGTACCTGTGGCCACTCCTGGTGACCACCCAGGAGCAGTACTACACCCTGCTCATCGGTATCAACCGGATGCTCGCGGTAGGCGATCAGCAGGCCGAGTGGCAGGTCATCATGGCCTCCACCATGCTCGCGATGCTGCCGCCGGTAGTCGTGGTCCTTTCCATGCAGAACCTCTTCATCCGCGGGATGACGGAGCAGGAGAAGTAGGACATCGCAACGCCACGAATCCTCAACATCGCACACCGCGGCGCGCGCAGTCTTGCACCTGAGAACACGCTGGCAGCCGCCCGCAAGGGTCTGGAGGCGGGCGCGGACCTGTGGGAGCTCGACGTGCAGTTGACCGCGGATGGCGAGCTCGTGGTCATCCACGATGAGACCCTCGAACGCACCTCCGACGCGGCCACCGCGTTTCCAGACCGGGAGCCCTGGCGGGTCATCGAGTTCACCCTGCAGGAGATACGCTCTCTGGACTTCGGCTCCTGGTACAACGCTACCGACCCCTTCGGGCAGATCGCGGCGGGCGTGGTAAGTGAGGCGGACCGGCAGTCCTTCATCGACACTGACGCCCCCACCCTGCGTGAGGCGCTTCTCTGGACGCGCGATGAAGACTGGCAAGTCAATGTGGAGCTCAAGAGCCTGCATGGCGGGCCCGGGGAGGATGATTTCGTCGAGAGGGCGGTAGGCATGATCGCCGAACTCGGCATGGTCGACGAGGTGATCATCTCCTCATTCGATCATCCCTACCTGACTCGAGTCCGCCGGGCGGACCCGCGCATCAGGATCGCCGCGCTCACCGGGGAGCCGCTGGAAGACGCGGCGGGCTATCTCGGCAGTCTCGGCGTCGATGCGTACAATCCCGGGATCGAGGTGACGGACGAGGCCGAGATTGCCGCGGTCCGGGCGGCCGGAATCGAGGTCAACGTGTACACGGTGAACGAGGAAGCGGACATGCGACGCCTCGCCCGTGCCGGCGCCTCGGGCATCATTACCGACTTTCCGCAGCGGCTCGTGCCGATCCTCGAGGAGACGGGCGGCAGCTGACCCCCTCAGTACTCATACTCCCCCTCTTCCTCGGCCATCGATCGCGGCACCAGTTTCACGCCGTCGTTCGACAGCGGCCCTCGCGGCTCCACGGGCTCGATTCGCTTGATACCCTGCGCGTCGACCACGAGCCGGAACCGGCCGGCGATGCGCCCGTCGGGGCTGTCGTGAGCGACGATGACGTTCAGGTGATAGATCCGCTTCACCCGCTTGAGGCTCACCCGCTTTTTGTTCTCCACGGTGGGCACGAGGCCGTACTGGGCACTCAGGTGTCTGAGAAACGGCGAGAGATCCACCATGTTGATGTCGGCGACGCCGTTGATCCTGCTGTGCACCGCGCTGAGGTTTCGCCCGTTGAGGTTGAGCCGCTTCGCATACAGGAGGATTTTCTCCTCTTCCTCGGCAAAGAGCGTGCGCTCAAAGTAGCCGCGGTCACGCAACTCGCGGATGGCGGGGTCGAGCTTTGCCTCCTTAACGTAGTAGGCACGCTCGCTCACCGTGGCAAGCCGCTTCCTGCGGCGGCGGTCCTGGATGCGGGACTTCCTGTCGTTGAGATGCGGCCCGAGGCGTCGCTTGAGCACCTCGCGGAAGAAGTCCTTCACCCGGTCCTTGAGCATATAGCCGACAACCAGCAGCGCAAAAAGGGAGACGCTGAAGTTGCCGAAGCGGGTCTGGCCGTAGAAGGCGATGGTCGTCGCGAGCACCATCGCGATCCCGGCAGCAACGGCGTAGAGCACGTGCTCGCCGCGCTTTGCGGTATCCCGCCGGTCGACGTCGAAGAAGAGTACTTCGGAGGCGTATTTCTTGAGCATCTTCTCGCGGTAGACGTATTCCTCGAACTGCTGTTGCCGTTCGATCTTTGACGGCTGACTCGGATAGCCCCGCTCAGCGCGATGCTTCTCCTCCTTGAGTAGCACCTTCACGATCCGCCCGTAGAGATCCTCCTGCTTGTCCTCATCACACAGGCTGAGCACCGACGTGAGGTATTTCTCCAGCAGCAGAGACAGATGCTCGTCGATCATTCGGGCGTGTTGCAGTACCTCGGCATCCGGCTCGAGCCGTTCGAGCTCCTCGGCAACCTCATGGAACCGCCGTGCAACGGCGTGCATGGACTTGATGCTCTCCTCGAGCTTTGCCTCCTCCGCCTTCCCCGCCTTGCGCACGCCCCCGTCACTCCGTGCCCGGTTGAGAAGCTCACGCAGGATCGACTTGTAGACAGAACCGAGGAGTTTCGACTCGTAGATGAACGCCCGCTCCTCGCTGAAGAACTCCTCACCGGTCTTGCGGCGATGCAGCATCTTCTCGATACGCACCAGCGGCGAGACATCGGAGAGCGGCTCGAGAAGCTCCTCCACCGAGAACACCGGCGTGTTGAAGCGCAGGTAGAGCTTCAGTTGAGAGAAGAAACTCTGCGAGTCATACGTCGACCGCGACACGCGAAACGGTTGGGGAAAGAAGAAGTATACGCGCAGCCCGTACCCCTTCCGGGTCAACTGTGAGGGGTCTATGAGGTATCGAGCCTTTATCTCGATGGAGTAACGATCGCGTTGCTTGAGAAGTACCTTGTCCATAGAACTTTAGGCCATGAGTCTATCACGTTCGGGGCGGAATGGGAGCG
>CAYOFA010000163.1:4146-7150 GCA_964402885.1 uncultured Spirochaetaceae bacterium | reverse complement strand
GCCGGCCGCACCCCCGGGACCGCCGGCCGCACCCCCGGGACCGCCGCCCGCACCCCCGGGGCGGGCCGCACCGCCTGGACCGCCGGCCGCACCCCCGGGACCGGCGTCAGCGTCCGGGCCGGCGGCGTCGCCGCGGAGGACGGCGAAGACCTGTGGGCCGACATCGAGGATGCGCTGGGCGGCGGCGGGGTGGAAGGACGGCTCCGCGGCGCGCACCTGCAGCATGCGGCGGTAGCCCTCGAAGACGGCGGAGCGCAGGGTGCCCTCGGTGTTTATTTCATCGACGAGGGAGGCGTAGTCCAGCTTCTCCCGGTTGATACTGCGGTTGATGCCGGTCTGCTCGACTCCCTCCTCCCAGTTCGTCGAGCCGAGGAGACTGTGCACGTACACGCCGGGCACGCCGGCCATGGCCAGCATGATCGCCTGGGAAGCGAGGAAGGCGCGGGCGCGCTGGGAGGTCGGAACGTTGGGATCGGTGACGGCCGAGAGGTAATTCACATTCATCTCATAGGGAATCTCGCCGTCGGGCGTCGCCTTGTAGGAGATGCGCCCGCCGCGGGCCTTCACCGTGTCGATCATTCGCTCGATCTCGTCCTCGGAGAGAATACCGCGGGCCGGCAGCAGCCCGATCCCGTCGTGGGAGGCGAGGAAATTGAAGAAGCTCACCTCGTCGCTCGGACGCTCGAGGCCGGCGGCCCAGTCGGTGAGATGGCCGGTATTCTCCCGCAGGAAGGCGTCGAGCACGAGCGGCGGAAGCGAGAAGTTGTAGACCATATGGGCCTCGTTGTGCCCGTCGCCGAAGTAGCTCAGGTTTTCCTCGTGAGGCACGTTGGTCTCGGTGATGATGACGACCCACGGCGCTATGTCCTCGAGCACGGCGCGAAAGAGCTGCACGACGAGGTGGGTCTTGGGGTGATGGATGGACGGATGGCCGATTTCCTTCCACAGATAGGCGATCGCATCGAGGCGGATGATACGGGCGCCGCGCTCGATGTAGAGCAGTAGCACGTCGAGCATCTCCTCGAGCACCCGCGGGGCGGCGAAGTTGAGATCGACCTGATCCGCGCTGAAGGTGGTCCACACGTATTTCGTCCCCTCCGTCGTCTCGAACGGCGTCAGCAGGGGATGCGCGCGGGGTCGAACGACCATGCTGAGGTCGGTGTCGGGATCCACGGTAATGAAGTACTCGGTATAGGGCGACTCGCCCTGCAGGAATCCCTGAAACCACCGGCTCTGCGCGGAGCAGTGATTCAGCACGAGATCGGCCATGAGGCTGTAGTCGGCACCAATGCGCTCGATGTCCGACCAATCACCCATCTGCGGATTCACTCGCCGATAGTCGATGATGGAGAAGCCGTCGTCGGAGGAGTAGGGCCAGAACGGAAGTATATGGACGCCCGAGACCGCGCCCTCGGTCTCTTCGTCGAGGAAGCGGTAGAGATATGACAGCGGCGTCTCATCTGTGCCGCGAAATTGATCCCCGTAGGTGATCATGACCGTGTCCCGCTCGGTGACCGGCAGGCCGGCAGGGCGCGAACCCGCAGCCGGCTGCGCCGCCTCCGATCCCGCCTCCGCAGCCGCAGGAGACGGACGCTCGATGCGCTCGGCATAGCGCAGGAGCAGTTCGTGAACGCGGGCGGCCGCAGACTCGCCGGTGTCGGGGCCGTAGATCTCCGAGAGCAGGTCGTAAATGCGCTGGTTCATACCGGTACTGTAGGTGCATGAGCGCCGATTTTGCAAGCGTTCGCCCGGCACGTGTACATCCGCCCCGGACACGACATATAATTGTGGAACCGATGAAACTTGCCGTCTTTCACTACCACCTTCGCCAGGGAGGCGTGACCGGTGTGGTCACGCAGTCATGCATTGCGCTCGGCCTGCACGCCGACGCGGTCGACGAGGTGATTCTCATCGCCGGATCCGATGACAATACCGACACCGTCGTCTCACGGATACGGTCCGCGTCACCGGGACTCGAGGTATCGGTACGGGTGCATCCGGAGATAGGCTACGTCTCCGAGCAGACCGATGTGTCGATGCCGGAGCTCGAGGCGCGAATCGTTTCCATCCTGAGCGAGAACTATCTCTCCGAAGACATCGTGTGGTGGGTGCACAACTACCACCTCGGCAAAAACCCTGCCTTCACTTCGGCGCTCATTGACGTGCTGGAGACCGAGCCCGGGCAGCGAGCCATCTTCCAGATCCACGACTTCCCCGAGTGCGCCCGCTTCGAGAATCTCGCGGAACTGCGCGCCCACATGAGCGGAAGCGTGTACCCCGTGCTGCCGAATCTCGCCTACGCAACCATCAACTTCCGCGACAGACGCCTGCTCATCGAGGCGGGCATTCCCGAGAGCGCAGTCGTCGCGCTTCCGAACCCCGTGCCAACCCCGACCGTCGACGCGGCGCCGGAGGGCACCGAAGCCCCGGGACCTGATCGCCGCGAGGTCCTCCACCGCCTCGGGGACGCCTGCGGCGACAGATTCCCACGTTTCGATCCCGACGGGCTGCTCGTTCTCTACCCCGTGCGGGCCATTCGCCGGAAGAACGTGCTCGAGGCGGGCTTTCTTACGAGGCTCCTGAACACCGAGCTCTCCCCGCCGGCAAACCTCATCCTGACGCTGCCGGGCACCTCGCCGCTCGAAAAGCCGTACTCGGACATGGTGGAGGCCGCCTTCGAAGGCGGAATTCTCCCGGGCATGGCGGGCATCGGCGGCGAGCTCGAGGCCGCCGGCCTCAGCTTCGAGGATCTCGCACGCACGGCCGATCTCGTAGTATCCACCAGCGTCCAGGAAGGATTCGGCTACGCGTTCTTCGAAGCGCCGCTGCGCGGCACCCCCCTCGCCGCTCGCTACCTCGACGTGCTCAACGGCCTCGACCATCTCTTCGAAGGCTATCCGCACGCCTTCTACCGCGAGCTCCGGGTTCCGTTCGAGAGCCCGAGCATCGATTCGATCCGCGCCATCCTTCGCATCCGCTACGAGGAGTACCTCGAGCGCGCCTC
>CAYOFA010000163.1:0-4046 GCA_964402885.1 uncultured Spirochaetaceae bacterium | reverse complement strand
CTCGGCGAGCGTACCCGAAGCGGAAACGGGAAGCACGGGTCGGGCCACATAGAGCACAGCGGCGAACACAGGCGCCGCCAGGACGGGATCGATCCCGTCCAGACACGCCTTCTCGAGGCGTTCGCCCACAAGGACTACTTCCGCCTGCTTTACGGCGCCGTCGGAGAGTAGGCTGGAGAGTAGGCTGTCGCCGGGAGCAGGATACCGCGGCGAGTCGGCGGCGGCCGCTTTTCGTGTCGGAATTCACGAAAAAATTGATTCTGGTGCATAGAAACGCAGAAAAGGTTTTTCAACGCACCCAAATCCTCAGCCACTTGCAAGATCGAACGCGCCGGGTTATAGTGGAGACAGAAAATCCAGAACAATCACATGTGCTCCCGGCACCCCGACGAGCATTCAAGGGGCCGGAGTACGTCCGTTCAAAACCTTCATAAAGGATGTTCGTATGCCAGGAAAATCCATGATTACTATCGACGGTAACACGGCGGCGGCATATGTTGCACACGCCCTCAATGAGGTCGTTGCAATTTATCCGATCACTCCCTCCTCCCCGATGGGCGAGCTCTCCGACCAGTATTCGGCGCAGGGTCGCAAAAACATCTGGGGCACGGTACCTCACGTTGTGGAGATGCAGTCGGAAGCCGGCGCCGCAGGCGCAGTTCACGGCGCGTTGACCACAGGTGCGCTGACGACGACGTTCACGGCATCTCAGGGCCTGCTCCTGATGATACCGAACATGTACAAGATTGCCGGTGAGCTGTCCCCGACCGTCTTCCATATCGCCGCCCGCTCGGTGGCCTCTCAGGCGCTCAGCATTTTCGGCGATCACTCCGACGTCATGGCCGCGCGTGCCACGGGCTTCGGCCTTCTCTCGTCCAACAGCATACAGGAAGTCAGCGACATGGCGCTCATCGCCACCGCCGCCTCTCTCGAGAGCCGCGTGCCCTTCCTGCATTTCTTCGACGGCTTCCGGAGCTCTCACGAGATCCAGAAAGTCGAAGAGATCGCATACGAGACGATGAAGAAGATGATCAAGCCGGAGACGGTCCACGCCCACCGCAGGCGTGCGCTCGACCCCGAACATCCCTCGATCCGCGGCACGAGCCAGAACCCGGATGTCTTCTTCGCCGCCCGCGAGACGGTCAACAAGTACTACGATGCGACACCGGGTATCGTTCAGGACGTGATGGACCGCTTCAAGAAGCTGACCGGCCGCGAGTACAAGCTGTTCCAGTACGTCGGACATCCCGAGGCGGAACGCGTGGTCGTGATGATGGGCTCCGGCGCGGAAACCATGGACGAGACCGTGACCCACCTCGCGGAACAGGGCGAGAAGGTCGGCATGATCAAAGTCCGCCTCTACCGCCCCTTCAGCCTCGAGCATCTCGCCGAAGCCCTTCCCGCGACGGTCAAGGCGATCTGCGCCCTCGACCGAACCAAGGAGCCCGGCACCTACGGCGAGCCCATGTACGAGGACATGAAGTCCTCCATCCCCGAGATGATCTCCAGCGGCAAGGCGGCGTTCAAGAATATGCCGGTTGTCGTCGGCGGCCGCTACGGTCTCGGCTCCAACGAGTTCAACGCCGGCATGGCCAAGGCCGTGCTCGACAACCTCAAGGAAGCGAGCCCCCGGGATCACTTCACCGTCGGCATCGAAGACGACGTAACCCACACCAGCCTCGCATACGATGAAGACTTCCGGCCGGCCGATGTGAACTTCCACCGTGCAATGTTCTACGGACTCGGCTCCGACGGTACCGTGGGCGCGAACAAGAACTCGATCAAGATCATCGGAGAGGCCACGGATAACTACGCGCAGGGCTACTTCGTCTACGACTCGAAGAAAGCCGGTGCGCAGACCGTCAGCCACCTCCGCTTCGGCAAGCAGCCGATCAAGAGCACCTACCTCATCCAGAAGGCAAGCTTCCTCGCATGTCATCAGTTCAGCTTCCTCGAGAAGTTCGACATGCTCAGCCACGCCGAGGACGGCGGTACTTTCCTCCTGAACGCCCCCTACTCCGCCAAAGAGATCTGGGCGCATCTGCCGAAGGAAGCACAGAAGCAGATCATCGACAGGAAGCTCGACTTCTACGTGATCGACGCAAACCGGATCGCCGACGAGATGGGGATGGGTAACCGCATCAACGTCATCATGCAGACCGCGTTCTTCAAGATCTCCGGTGTCATTCCCGCCGACGAGGCCATCAAGCTCATCAAGGACGCCATCAAGAAGACCTACGGCAAGAAGGGCCAGGACATTGTCGATAAGAACATCTCGACGGTGGACGCCGCTCTCGAGAACATCGAGAAGGTCGACGTTCCGAAGAAGACCGACAGCGACACCCACATACTGCCGCCGGTCCCCGAGGACGCGCCGGACTTCATCAAAGAGGTCACCGGCAAGATAATCGCCGGCAAGGGCGATACGATTCCCGTATCCAAGCTGCCCGACGACGGCACCTATCCCACCGGCACGACCAAGTACGAGAAGCGAAACATCGCCCAGGCCATCCCTGTGTGGGACCCCGAGGTGTGTATCCAGTGCGGCGACTGCTCGACGGTGTGCCCCCACGCCACCATCCGCATGAAGGCCTACGACGAGAAGTACCTCGAGAAAGCACCCGAGACCTTCAAGTCCACCAACGCAATGGGCAAGGATCTCAAGGGCATGAAGTTCACCCTCCAGGTCGCCCCCGAGGACTGCACCGGATGCGGCGTCTGCGTGGAGATCTGCCCGGCCCACAAGAAGGTCGACGGCAAGAAGACCGAGCGGAAAGCCATCAACATGGAGCCCCAGATTCCGCTGCGTGAGCAGGAGGCGAAGAACTGGGACTACTTCCTCAACGAGATCCCCAACACCGATCCGAGCCTCATCAAGCGCAACACCACCAAGGGCTCGCAGTTCCTCGAGCCGCTCTTCGAGTTCTCCGGCGCCTGCGCCGGCTGCGGTGAGACGCCGTATGTGAAGCTCATGAGCCAGCTCTTCGGTGATCGCGCGGTTATCGCGAACGCCACCGGCTGTTCATCCATCTACGGCGGTAACCTGCCGACCACACCGTACACCCAGCGTGCCGACGGCCGCGGACCCTCCTGGTCGAACAGCCTCTTCGAGGACGCCGCGGAGTTCGGGTTCGGCATGAGGCTGACCGCGGATAAGCTCGCCCAGTACGGGCAGGAGCTCATCGATCGGGCCCTCGCCGAGGGCATGAAGGGCGTCGATCCGAAGGTGCTGCAGGATATCAAGGGCAACACGCAGGATACGCCTGAGGCCATCGAGGCGCAGCGGGCCAACGTCGACTCCCTCAAGGACCAGCTCAAGAAGCTCGGGACCGATGAGGCCAAAGAGCTCCTCTCCGCCGCCGATTACCTGATCAAGAAGTCGGTCTGGATCCTCGGCGGTGACGGATGGGGCTACGACATCGGCTACGGCGGCCTCGACCACGTGATCGCCCAGGGCCGAAACGTGAACATTCTGCTCCTCGACACCGAGGTCTACTCGAACACCGGCGGTCAGATGTCCAAGGCGACGCCGATCGGCGCCATCGCCAAGTTCGCCTACGCCGGGAAGACCCTCAAGAAGAAGGACCTCGGCCTTATGGCGATGACCTACGGCTACGTCTACGTGGCTCGGGTCTCCATGGGCTACAACCGCATGCAGACCATCAAGGCAATGCTCGAGGCCGAGGCCTACGACGGCCCCTCCATCGTCATCGCCTACTCCAACTGCATCGCGCACGGTATCGATATGTCGAAGGGTATGGATCAGCAGAAAGCGGCGGTTACCAGCGGTCTGTGGCCCCTCTACCGCTACGATCCGACCCTCGAGGCAGAGGGCAAGAACCCGCTGCAGCTCGACTCCAAGGAGCCGTCGACCGACCTCTCCGACTATATGTACAAGGAGATCCGGTACCGGTCGCTGAGGCAGAGCAACCCGGAGGTTGCCCAGGAGCTGCTCGAGAAGGCGGAGAAGGGGGTCACCTCTCAGTGGGACCTCTACAAGTACCTCGCGGACAAGCCGGGGGCAGGCGAAAGCTGAGCCGCAGGCG
>CAYOFA010000162.1:3496-7195 GCA_964402885.1 uncultured Spirochaetaceae bacterium | reverse complement strand
TCTTTATCGTGCTCGGGATCGTGTTCAGCGGATCGGGGTTCCTGCTCGGCGGGGCAACAACGGTGATCAACTACGCGGCGGGAGCCGTGGTGATCCTGCTCGGTCTCAACGTGATCTTCGACTTCTGGAAGGTGCTGAACTTCGAGCGCCGAATGCACGTGACCTCCGCCCCTCGCGGCTACGTCGGCTCTGCGCTGGTCGGCATGGCATTCGGGGCCGGCTGGACGCCCTGCATCGGACCCATCCTCGCGGGAATCCTCTTCATGGCCGGCCAGACGGGCCAGGTCGCCCGCGGCGCGCTGCTGCTCGGAGCCTTCTCCCTCGGTCTGGGAATCCCCTTCCTGCTTGCGAGCATATTCTTCCCCGCCTTTCTCCGGTGGCTGCAGCGGGTGAAGCGTCACCTCAACACAATCAGGGTCGCAAGCGGTGTATTTCTCATCGGGATCGGTGTGCTCATTGCGATGGGCCGCCTGCAGACCCTGAATGGCACCCTCATCAGCGCCGGGACATCCCTCGGAACCTGGGCCGACGCCGAGCCCGGTACCGCTCGCGTCGTGCTCGGTCTCGCCGCTCTCGCGGTTGCCGTCGTTCCACCTGTCTGGGGGTTCGTGCGCCGGCTGAGGCACGGCGCGAGCATCGGGGGCGCAGCGGGCAACGCGGTCGGAGCGGGGACGGGCGCCGGAGCCGGGTCAGCCGACGTTGCCGCGCCGCCGCGACTCCTCGGGCGCACCGGGACAGTTTTTGCCGCGCTCTTCGTACTCATCGCGACCCTGCAGCTCACGGGCCTTCTCGACCTTGCCGAAGTACTGGAGCAGTGGTTGACGTTTCAGGGAATCTGAGGCGGTGCGCCGGAAGCGGCGCCGGCCACGCTGGCCGCGGCCTCCGGCCGCTCGAATCACCCGCCGCGCACGTGGCCGTACGCTTCGATGCGCTTGGCGCGATCCTTGAGAAGCACGTCGCTGCGGCGGCGGCGAAGGCGCGCGTAGACTGCGAGCACGCGCTCTTTCATGCGCGAAGCGACGAGATCGGGGTCGTTGTGAGCGCCGCCCTCCGGCTCGGGGATCACCTCGTCGGCGATGCCGTAGGCCTTGAGGTCGTAGGCGGTCATCTTCATGAGTGACGCCGCCTGCTCCGCCTTCTTGGTGTCGCGCAGCAGGATGGAGGCGAAGCCCTCGGGCGAAATGACCGAGTAGACGGTGTTCTCGAGCATGATCAGGTAGTCGCCGACGCCGATGCCGAGCGCACCTCCGCTTCCCCCCTCACCGATGATCACCGCGATGACCGGGGTCTTGAGCACCGAGAACTCCTTCAGATTGCGGGCAATCGCCTCACCGATACCGCGCTCCTCCGCCGAAATACCGGGGTAGGCACCCGGCGTATCGATGATCGACAGCACCGGTCGGCCGAATTTCTCGGCCTGACGGGCAAGCCGCAGTGCCTTGCGGTAGCCCTCGGGATGCGCCATTCCGTAGTTGCGATGGAGGTTCTCCTTCATATTGCGGCCCTTCTGGTGGCCGATGAAGGTGAAGTGCGTCCCGCCTATTTCGGCGATGCCGCCGACCATTGCGGGATCGTCGGCGAAGGATCGATCGCCGTGGAGCTCGATGTAGCGGTCGCTCATCATGTCGATGTATTCGATGGTCGTGGGACGATCCTGATGGCGGGCCAGCTGCACCCGGTCCCAGGCGCGCATGCCGCCGGCGGCAAGCGACTCACCCTGCAGCTTGGAAGCAAGCCGCGAGAGGTCCTCGCTTATGTCGGGCCGCTCTTCGTCGGCCAGGGCTTTCAGCTCGTCTATCTTTCGGCGGATCTCGTCGGCTTTCATTACCGCTTGTACCTCGAACTGTCGATGAGAAACACCAGCGTGCTCTTGAGCTCATTCCGGGGCACGACCGCATCGACGAAGCCCTTCTCCTGCTGGAACTCGGAGCGCTGGAACCCGTCGGGAAGCTTCTGCTTGATGGTGCCCTCGATGACGCGCGGGCCGGCGAAGCCGATGAGGGCTCCCGGCTCGGCCAGCGTGATATCGCCGAGCATGGCGAAGGAGGCGGTTACGCCGCCGGTGGTGGGGTCGGTCAGCACAACGATCAGGGGCTGACGAGCCTCGTCGAGGAGAGTCGCCGCCTGCGAGGTCTTCGCCATCTGCATCAGACTGAAGATGCCCTCGTGCATACGTGCCCCACCGGAGGCCGCAAAGAGTACCATCGGAAGCGAGCGCGCGGCGGCAAGACGCATCGCGCGGGCAATCTTCTCGCCCACGACCGATCCCATGCTTCCGCCGAGGAACTTGAAGTTCATGATCGCCATCATGACCTTGCGCCCGTCGATCCGCCCGATTCCCGTCTGCACGGCCTCTCGAGCGTTGGCTTTCTGCTGAGCGCTCTGCACTTTCTCCTCGTAACCGGGAAACTCGATGGGATTCTCCGGTACGAGGTCGGCATAGACCTCATCGAACACGCCGTCGTCACACAGGAGGCGGATGCGCTCGGTCGGCTCTATGCGAAAATGGTGGCCGCAGCCGGGACACACATAGAGGTTTCGCACCAGTTCGTCTTCTTCTATGTGGGAGCTGCAGGACGGACAGGCGTGTTTCTTCTTGACGTACGATCTGTCGTCGAGGGCGAGATCATGTCTCTTTCTGATCGTCTTCGGTGGAATCACACGCTGAACGATCTCTCGGATGGTGATCGGCATCAGGCTACCTCCTCCATGATGGAGGCGAGAAGCCCCGTCCCGAATTTACCGCCCTGAAAGGTCTTGTGCCCGATAATGCGCTTCTGTATGTCGAGATTCGTCGGCACACCTTCGAGGACGAACTCGGAGAGGGCGCGCTCCATGCGTCGAACTCCCTCTTCTCGATTGTCGCCGTAACAGATGATCTTTGCAATGAGCGCGTCGTAATTCGGCGGTACGAAATACCCGTTATACAGGAAACTGTCGACGCGTACGCCGTACCCGCCCGGCGGCAGGTAGTTGGTCACGCGTCCCGGCGCCCGCGCGTTTATGCGAACCTCTATGGCATAGCCACGGAGGGTGATGTTGTCCTGGCTGAGTCCCAGATCCTCGCCCGCCGCTGCGCGAATCTGGTCGCGTACGATATCCACGCCGGTGACGAGCTCCGATACCGGATGCTCGACCTGCACCCGCGCGTTTACCTCCATGAAGAAGTACTCGTCGCCGACCACCAGGAACTCGATGGTTCCCGCGCCGACGTAGCCGAGGCTCTTGAACAGGCGTATGGCGTCGTTCCCCATTGAGGCCCGCATCTCAGGCGTCACCACCGGAGATGGGCTCTCCTCCACCAGTTTCTGGTGGTTCTCCTGCACCGAGCAGTCCCGTTCTCCGAGATGGACGACGTTGCCGTGGCTGTCGGCGAGGATCTGTACCTCGACATGCCGCGGATCCTCGAGGTACTTCTCGAGATAGACGGTGCCGTCGGAGAAGGCGCTCTCCGCCTCGGAGGCAGCCATCTTGAGCGTCCGTTCGAACTCCCCGGCCTCCCGCACGATGCGCATGCCCTTTCCACCACCGCCCGCGGCGGCCTTGATGATGACGGGGAAGCCCATCTCTTCGGCCGACTCGAGCGCGGCTTTTGCATCCTCGACACTTCCGGTGCTGCCCGGGATCACCGGCACACCGTTCTCCCTGGCCGTCTTCTTCGCCTGCACTTTGTCGCCGAGGAGGCTGATGGTCTCCGGC
>CAYOFA010000162.1:0-3396 GCA_964402885.1 uncultured Spirochaetaceae bacterium | reverse complement strand
CCCATTTCCCGGCAGGCCCGCACGATGCGGACCGCGATCTCGCCGCGATTGGCGATCAGGATGGAATTGATCATAGGCGTTTGACTTCGAAAATGGGCGTCCCGTACTCTACCATTTCCCCGTTCTGGACGAGGATACGCACGATTTCGAGGTCGAACTCGGCCTCCAGCTCATTCATGACCTTCATCGCCTCGAGGACACACAGCGTATCACCGGTTGCAACCCGGGTCCCCTCATCCACGAAGGGAGGAGCATCGGGTGCCGGCGACCGGTAGAAGGTCGCCACGATGGGAGACGTGATGTACTCGATGTCTTCCGCGCCGGCCCCGCCGCCTTCCACCTCCGGCCCCCCCGCGTGGGACGGCTGTGCCGATGCCTGGGGCTGGACGGCGGCCGGCTGTGCCGGTTGCTGCTGCGGTGCCGCCGGCGCGGGCGCGGGATCCTGGCCGCCGCGTTTGAGCACCACGGAGCTGTCCTCGGTCTTGATGCGAAGCTCGGTCAGAGAGCTGTCTTCGAATTTATCAACTAGCTCAAACAGATCCTTCAGTTCCATAGCGAACCTCCGGTGATACACCGTCCGGTACAGTTAAGTAGGATCGACCATATCACGCGCCGTTTTGGGGTGTCAACGTGGATTCGGTCGTTGACCGAGAGCAGCGGATGTATTAGGCTTGGTGCCCGATACCGGCTTCCGAAGGCGAGGAAAATTGACATGAGTGAAATCACCGAGTTGCTGCCCCACAGGCCGCCGTTTCTCTACGTCGACCGCATAGAATCCGCGGACGACGAGCACATCGTCGGCTATAAGACCTTCCCCGCGGATGAGTACTTCTTCCGGGGCCACTTCCCCGACTATCCGGTAGTGCCCGGTGTGATCCTCGTGGAAAGCATGGCTCAATGCGGCGGCGCGGGCGTCCGGGAGCTCGGAAAGCTCGGCGAGGCACTCTTCTTTCTGGCCACCGTCGAGAAGGCAAAGTTCCGCCGCCAGGTTCGCCCGGATGAGACCATTCGAATGGAAATCGAGAACCTGAAGGTGAGCACTCGCATGCTCAAGCAGCGCGGCACGGCATACGTAGGCGACGAGGTGGCTGCGGAGGCCGAGTGGCTGTGCCTTGTGGGAGCCGCACCGGCGTAGTCGGGTTCAGCGCGAGGAGGATTTGATACCCCATGGCACGTAACCAGGAAACCGTCCCCAAGAGAACCAAAGAGAGAGTAGACGCCTTCGGCGAGACCGCCGTGTATTACGCCAAGGACGAGAGCGGAGAGTTCCAGCCCACAACATATCGGGAGCTCTGGGACGCGGTGCAGCGTCTCGGAAGCGGCTTTCTCGAGCTCGGCGTCGAGCGCGGGGAGCACGTGGGTATCATCAGCGACAACCGCAGCGAGTGGCTCGTGACCGATCTCGCCCTCCTCGCGATCGGCGCAATCGACGTTCCCCGTGGCTCCGACGCCATGGCCGGAGAGATATCCTACATACTGAACCATGCGGACTGTCGCACCACCATCGCCGAGAACGGCGGGCAGGTGAAGAAGATCGTAGAGCGCCGCGACGAGATGCCGAAGCTCGAGCGCGTCATCATGTACGACTACGAGGAGAGCGCGGCGTCCTCGCTCTCCGATGCGGGCATCGAGGTGCTCGACTTCACGGAGCTTCAGAAACGCGGTTCCAAGGCCTTCGAGGCCGACCCGTCCCACTTCGAGACCGCGATGGCGGAGGGCAAAACCGACGACATCGCGACGATCATCTACACCTCCGGCACCACCGGAGAGCCGAAGGGCGCCATGCTCACCCACCGGGCGTTTCTTTTTCAGATGGATCGGGTGAAGGACCGACTCTACCTCGACGAGAGCGACATCTTCCTGAGCGTCCTGCCCATCTGGCACTCCTTCGAGCGGGCGGTGGAGTACATCGTTATCGAGTACGCCGCGGCTATCGCCTATTCCAAACCCATCGGGAAGGTGATGCTCGACGACATGGCCAAGATCCGCCCGACATGGATGACCTCCGTCCCCCGGATATGGGAGGGCATACAGGGCGCGGTATACCGCAACGTGAAGAAGCAGAGCCCCGTGAAGCAGTCGCTCTTCTACTTCTTCGTCGGGGTCGGCCAGACCTTCGCACTGATGCGGAACATGTTCCGGGGCCTTCTGCCGCAGTTCCAGCGCAGATCCATCTGGGTTGATCGGGTCGTGAGCTTCGTGCCGCTCGTGCTGCTCTTTCCGTTGAAGATGCTCGGGGACGTGCTCGTGTTCAAGTCGCTCAAGGAGAAGCTCGGCGGACGATTTGTCGCGGGCGTCTGCGGCGGCGGCGCGCTGCCGCCCCACGTGGACAACTTCTTCCAGGCGGCGGGCATCAAGCTACTCGAGGGCTACGGTCTCACCGAGACCGCACCGGTACTCGCGGTTCGCAAACAGGACGCACCCGTCCCCGGCACCGTCGGCACGCTCCTCGACGACATCGAGTACAGGGTCGTCACCGAGGACGGCCGGGAGGTCGGCCCGGGCCACCGCGGCACCCTCTACGTGCGAAGCGACCAGGTGATGGAGGGCTACTACAAGAAGCCCGAGGAAACGGCGAAGGTGCTCAGTGAGGACGGGTGGCTCAACACGGGGGACGTCGCGATGTTCACCCACCGCGGTGCATGCCGTATCCTCGGCCGCACAAAGGATACCATCGTCCTGCGCGGCGGCGAGAACGTGGAACCGACTCCGATCGAGGACAAGCTCGTGCAATCGGAGTACATCGACCAGGCGATGGTCGTCGGTCAGGATCAGAAGTTCCTTGCCGCGCTCATCGTTCCGAACACGGAGAAGATGGACGAGTTCGCGCGGGTGAACAAGGTCGACTACATCGAGTCCGAGGAGCTCATCGAGCATCCGGAGTTCCAGGAAGTGATTCGTATGGAAATCGACTCACTCATCAACGCGAAGGCCGGCTTCAAGCTCTTCGAGCACGTCTATCGGTTCAAGCTCCTGTCGAAGCCCTTCGAGGTCGGTGACGAGATGACGAACACTATGAAAATCAAGCGCCCCGTGGTATATAAGAAATACCACCGGGAAATAGAGGACCTGTTCAAGACCTGATGAATGATTACACCCGGCGCCTGACGGGGCTGCTGCAGAGCCGCCCCGCGGTCGTGGTGCAGAACAGACTGATGTCTGCCGCAGACCGCGACGTTGCGCTATCCATGCTTTACATGAGTGATGCCGATCGGGGCCGTATCCTCGAGAAGGTGTCGCCGGCCAAACAACGCAGGATCGTCGAGGAGCTCGAGCTCCACGAGCACCTGCAGATCACCTCGGCTCAATATGAGGCCGCTATTACCAGCGTCATCGACGCCCTCGCTTCGGATTCGGTACAGTCGAAAGTGAGGAGCTACATCCGCCCGCGACGCG
>CAYOFA010000161.1:0-7213 GCA_964402885.1 uncultured Spirochaetaceae bacterium | reverse complement strand
GCTCGGGGCCGCTGTCCTACCGCAATTTCCGAAGCCGCTCCTTCTGAGACTCGAAAAACGACGACGGCGCAGCGCCGCTCATGCCCGAGCTTCCCGTTGCAGAGCCACGCGTCTGGCTGCTTCCGGGATCGGACCCGGCCGCACCGTTTCCGCCACCGTTGCCCCCGCTGCCGTTTCCGGAACCGCCGCGGCCGCGGCCGCCGCCGTGGAAGAATCCCGAGAGCATGTCGGCAAAGTTTCCACTCCGCTCGGTGGTCGTGGTCGATGCCTTCAGCCTCAGCTCGTCCAGGCTCTCCTGATCGGAGATCTCCGAGACCAGCGTGATCGAATCGTCGCCGACACCGATGAGAAATACCTGCCGGCCGACCTCGACCAGATGCAGTGCCTTGTTCCCCGGCAGGCCGTGGCTTCCGAGGACCCGGATCATCGGGCTGTTCTCGAAGCGTCCGCCTGATGCACGCTTGAGCAGGTAGAAGACGACGTAGATGATGGCGATGACGATACCGAGCACGATAACCATCCGAACGAAGTCCCAGACCCCGAACGAGTTGATGGACCCCGGCTGCGCGCCCGCGTCCTCCCCGTCGTCCTCGGCGTCGTCGCCGAAGGTCAGACTGCGCTCGTCGACCGGCTCGTCCTCGGACGTAGCGGTGTCTGCCGCATCGCCCGTATCACCCGACTGGGCAAGGGCAAGCGGTAGCAGACATACCATGAGTATGATGAAAATGGTTGTGCGTTTGATCGTTCCCCTCCCAAGGACGCGGCCCTACCTGCCGCTGAATTCACCTGTCGCCGTACGGTCAGTCCATTCAGGTCATGTTACTGACACGCTCCATCGGCGATACGATCTCGGTGACGCGGACACCGAAGTTTTCATCGATGACCACGACCTCACCCTTGGCGATGAGCTTGTGGTTCACGAGGATGTCCACGGGCTCACCTGCCAGCTTATCGAGCTCGATGATGGTGCCTTCGCCCATCCCGAGAATCTCCTTGATCAGCTTCCTGGTACGTCCGAGCTCGACGGTCATCTCCATATAGACGTCCATGAGAAGGCTGATATTGCCCTGCTCGCCCTGGACGCTCTGAGACTGAAAGCTCGGGAACTGCACCGACTGCACGCTCGGGCCCTGGCCGCCACCACCCATCATGGGCTGACCGCCGCCCTGCTGCTGGCCGAAGGCCGGCTGGCCGCCGCCGCCCGCGGCCGCCATCCCGGAGAATCCGCCCTGCATGCCTCCGGCCTGCTGTGCCTGCGGCGCCTGCTGCTGGGCCTGGCCGGCACCGGCGACTGCCTGTACCACTTCCGGGGCATAGAGCTCGACTATGTCACCCACCCGGGACCCTTCCACGTTCAGGCTGTAGGTCAGCTTCACGAAGGTGCCCGCAGGCGTCTGGATCTGATCGCTTGAAATTTGCCGTCCCGACGGCGGACCGGTGAGCACCGTCGTCCCCGCCTTCTCGCCCAGAGCAGTCACGATAGGACCGGAAACCTGCGAGAACGCCTCCTGAAGGGCGTTTACCGCCGCATCGTCGAGCTCGACACCCTCCTGCCCCATCATCGGGCCTGCAATGGCCAGGGCAACATCTTCGGGTACCACGTATAGATGCCCGCCCACGACACCGTCGGTGAGATCCATCTGTATTTCGACGACCTGATCGGGCAATCCTTGAGACACCGAGCTCTCGTCCGACAGCTCCGCCTGCGGTCCCTCGAGCAGAACCTGCTGGTTGACCAGCATCGAGAGGTTCGACTTCTGCGACTCAACGGTAGCTGCGATAATCTGCCTGAAACGCTCTACGTCGGCGTCGGAGATGGAGGCTCCGCCTCCCGGCGCAGCTCCGCCACCGCCGCCGAAATCCATATCGCCGCTTCCCTGCAGCAGAGCATCAATTTCATCCTGAGAAAGAGATCCGTCACTCATTCTCACTCTCCTTCTTCGGCGGCAAGCTCTTCAAACTCTTCCTGCTCGATATCCTCGAGCTGATTAATGATCTGAACGGCCAGTTTGTTGCCGATCTGACCGGGCTTGCACAGGAATTTTCGTCGGTTTCCGATCTTCAGCACCATCGGGTCGTTGACCCGTGTGTTCTGCAGGCGTACAACGTCCCCTACCTGCAGCGAGAGTACGTCACGCACGGTCAGGTCCATCGCGCCGATCTCCGCCACCATCGTGAGCTCTGTCGAGGACAGACGCTCGCGAAGAATGTTCAGATTCTCCGTCGTCGCTCCACGACGGACCGATGAGTACCAGTACTGCGCGGATAGCTTGGAGATAATCGGCTCGATGGTAAGATAGGGGATACAGAAGTTCATCATGCCCTCGACCTCACCGACTTTCGTCTCGAGGGTCACGAGCACCACCATCTCGGTCGGCGGCACGATCTGCGCGAACTGCGGCGTGGTCTCGATCTGGCCCAGCCGGGGCCGGAGGTCGATGACCTGGCTCCAGGCCTCGCGCATATTGCCGAGGATTCGCACGATAATGTTCTCCATGACCGAGGTCTCGATGTCGGTGAGCTCGCGGTCGAGCTTGGCCTCGTCGCCGGGGCCACCGAAGAGACGATCGATAACGGAGAAGGTAATGGCAGGGTCGATCTCGAAGATCGCCGAACCCTTGAGAGGGTCCATGTTTATGACTGCGAGGGTCGCGGGACTGGGAATGGAACGAATGAACTCTTCGTAGGTGAGCTGATCCACGGAGGCCACGTGGACCGTCACGATGGACCGAAGCTGCGCGCTCAGACTTGTCGTAGTAAGTCGCGCGAAGGTCTCGTGCATGATGGAGACGGTTCTAATCTGTTCCTTGGAGAACTTGTCGGGCCGTTTGAAGTCATAGATCTTGATCTTGCGTTGATCAGCGGGCCTACTGACTTCCTCGGTCTCGACATCTCCGGACGTGATTGCAGTTAAAAGCTGGTCAATCTCGTCCTGAGAGAGAACCTCGGTCATTGATTAAATTTCCCCTCCTATCTGCAATTCTCTCACACACCAAGAGAAATTGCAACCTGCACCTAGAAGTCAACCACCGTATAGCGGTTGAACGCGACCGTCTCTATCTGCCCGCTGGTGATCATGTCGTTGATGCGCCGGCGCAACTCCTCCTTCACGCGCTCGCGGTTTTCCGGCCCGGTGAGATCCGACTCCTGTTTGTTGCTGAAGTACAGGGCTACCTCCTCTTTGAGGAGAATCTGCCGCTGGATGAGCTCGCTCTGCAGCTGCTTGTTCTCCCCCTCATACCCGAGCCAGGGCTCGACGATGAAGGTCTTTCGCACCTCGTCGGCGGTCTGTCCACGGACCTCCCCGATCTGCGAGTACCACTGCAGCAGCGGAGGTGCGACCTGATACTCCTGGCTCTGAGGAATCTGAGTCTGGGACGCGGACCCGGTACCCATGATGCGCATGGTCAGTACGACCACCGTAACGATGAATATGATCGCACCGAGGACGATCCCCGCCCATTTGAGAATCTCTATGATAAGTCCCGAGAAGAACCCGCCGGTCTTTTGCCCCGCAGCTTGCTCTTCGGCTTCCAGCTCTTCGTCGTTTCCAAGCAGATCGTCGGACATGGCTCGGTCTCCTCTTACAGGTGTCCTTCCGTCAGGATGATCACGTCGACCCGTCGATTATACGCGCGACCTTCGGCAGTGTCGTTACTCACCAGCGGCACGGTGTCGGCGACGCCCATGACCTGGAACCGCTCCTCGGGAACGCCGTAGTCACGCAGCAGGCGCAGAACACTCAACGACCGCGCGGTAGACAGCTCCCAGTTCGTTTCCCACGGTCCTCCGGGGGCGGTCGGTATGTTGTCCGTATGCCCCTCGATGCGGAACTTGCGGTCGGCGACGGCATCGGACTGCAGAAGCTCCGAGAGCTTGATGAACACATCCCGGGAGGCCTCGATATTGAGCTCCGCACTCGCCGTCTCGAAGAAGGCATCCGAGGCAAGCGAAACGACCAGCCCCCGCTCGTCCTGGGTAATACGGACCTCATTGCTGCGGACCTCCGGCTCGAAGATGCTCACCGCCTGCCGTCGGGCCTCGTCGAGGGCTCGCCCCCGCTGTACCGACGGCAGTGTTTCGATGGTGTTACCGAGCTCCGCGAGGCGTCCCTCGGAGAGGGTTACGCCCCCCTCGAGATTGCCGAGCCCCGGAAAGGCGGCCAGTACCAGCTGAAGCCGGTATCCGTCCACCTCAGCGGTGGTGTAGAGCAGGACGAAGAAGGTGAGGAGCAGCGTGACCATGTCACCGTAGGTAAGCAGCCAGTCGGCTGCTCCCTCGGGAGGACATTTCTTTTTCTTTCTGCCGCCTGCCATGGGCTACTCCAGCTCGCTCTGCAGTCCGGTGCGATCCGCGGGGGGAAGAAATGCGATGAGCTTCTCACCGAGCGTGCGGGGATTGTCTCCGGATTGAATCGAAAGCACGCCTTCTACGATGATTTCCTTGGCACGCGTCTCTTCCTTGTCCAGCCCTTCGAGCTTGCTTCTCAGGGGAATCAGCACCAGGTTGGCGAGAATGGCTCCGTACATGGTCGTGATGAGCGCCAGAGCCATGCCCGAGCCGATCGCGCTCGAGTCGCCGCCGAGGTTCGCAAGCATTGCGATGAGACCGGTGAGCGTCCCGATCATGCCGAACGCAGGCGCGATCTTGCCCCAGTCATCGAAGATCTTGATACCGGTGCCGTGGCGGTCCTGGAGCTGTTCCAGGTCGTTGTACAGGATGTTCTTGATGATCTCCGGGTCCGTCCCATCCACGACGAGGCGGATGCCCTTGCGCATGAACTCGTCCTCGATTGTCTCGAGGTCGTCTTCGAGGGCGAGAAGCCCTTCCTTTCGCGCTTTGTCGGAGAAGCGGACCAATTCCTCGATGATGCGCTGCTCCTGCCAGTCGGGAACACGGAGGGCGTTACGCACATAGCGCATGATGCCGAGCATCCGCGTCAGCGGATTCGCCACCATCATCGCGGCGAAGGAGCCGAACAGAACGACCAGGACCGACGGGAGGTTCAGATAGGAAGTAAGATTCCCGCCCGAGGTGATGATGGACATGCCGATCATTATGAATCCGACGGAAACGCCGATTATCGTGCCGTAATCCATAGATCACCTACTCCTCGTTCTTGAAGGCCCCGATTCGAGCCCGGTACTCAACGATCCGATCAATGACGGACTGGTGATCCTCCTGGATCACCAGTCGCTTACCCGAAAGCATCGTCAGCGTCGTATCGGGGTTCTTTTCCATGTATTCGATCTGATGGGGATTCACATAGTATTCCTTCCCATCCAGCCGCGTAACTCTAATCATCTATCGCGGTTTCCCTATCGCTTCAGCGTGAGCAACTCCTGCAACATCTGGTCTGAGGTGGTAATTGTTCTGGAACTTGCCTGGAACCCACGCTGGGTGACGATCATATCGGTGAATTGTTCCGCGAGGTCGACGTTGCTCATCTCGAGCGTTCCCGAGACAACCTTGCCCTTCCCCGCTACGCCGGAGGCCGCTACATCGGCCAGCCCGGAATTGTTGGTCTCAACATAATTGTTTTCTCCAGCTTTCTCAAGCCCTCCAGGATTAATGAATGAGGCAAGAGCTATCTGGCCGAGGGGTCGGGTGGTCCCGTTGGAGAATATACCGGTGATGGTGCCGGACTGGTCAATACGGTAGTCCTCGAGATATCCCATTCCGTAGCCGTTCTGGCTGAATACCTTCGTGGAGCTCTGCGAGGCGTACTGGGTCATGGAATCCACGAATGCGCCGACCTCTCCGAGATTCAGGTTGAAGGTCTGCGTCTGGGGTCCCTGAGGAAGCCCCGTCTCCTCGTCGACGGGCACCTGCGCATCCGGAACCTGGAAGGTGACGTCTACCGACAGGTCTCCCTGGTCCACGAGTCCGCCCTGAGCATTGGAGACCTGCTGAATCGTTCCGTCATTGGCGAAGTCCACGAGGAACGTCTGGTTGTCGGCACTGTCTACGCCGCCGACCGCCACGGCCTGGTTCGGCTGCGTGTCGAGCTCGGGATTGATCTGGACGTTCGCCTCCCACTGATTCGGTACGTCTTCCACCTTGGTGAAGTCGATACGCATGGTGTGCGTGTTACCGAAGGAGTCGTAGACGTCGTATTCCACCGTCCACGTGCCGTCCTGAATCTCGGCTTCGGTGGCGTTCTCGGGAATGACCGGGGTGTTCTTGTTGAGGTTACTCGCCAGAAGCACCTCGGTGGTCTCCTGAGCCGGATCCTTGCTTCCCACCGGAATGGTCAGATCCTGCACTGATTCCGAGGTGTTGATGAGCGTCTCTCCGTCAACCGTTTGCGCCTGCCATCCCTGCACCCGCATGCCGTTCGCCGGATTGACCAGCATGCCCTCTTCATCGAGGCCGAAGCTTCCGTCGCGGGTATAGAGCTGCTGATCGCCGTCGCGCAGCACGAAGAAACCCGCCCCCTGGAGCGCCACGTCGCTCTTCACGCCCGTGGTCTGAAGGGACCCCTGGGTGTGGATGGTATCGATGGAGGCGACCTGCATGCCGAGGCCGACCTGCTTCGGGTTCACACCGCCGATCTCCTCGCGCGGACGTGCGGCTCCCTGAATCATCTGGGAGATCATGTCCTGGAACTGCACGCGGCCTTTCTTGAACCCGGTCGTGTTGACGTTCGATACGTTATTACCGATGACGTCCATTCGGGTCTGATGATTCTGCAGGCCGGAAACACCGGCGTAAAGCGACCGCATCATGGCTGTGCCCCCTCTTCGTAGATTCTCTGCACGCTGTCGTAGTCGTAATAGGTGCCGTCGATGTTGATCTGGGGATACTCACCGAAGGTGACATCCTGAACCCGTCCACTCACCACGGAGGTGCCGTTGTTGACGTCGACCGTCTTGCCCAGCAGATCCCCCGCCTGGCCGGCAGAAAGGAGTTGCCCGACTTTGGCAAACTCGCCGGACATGTTCGTCATCTGCTCGAGGGCCGAGAACTGAGCCATCTGCGCGATGAACTCCTTGTCTTCCATGGGTGATGTCGGGTCCTGATTCTGCAGCTGAGTCAAAAGCAGCTTCAGAAACTCGTCCTTTCCCATTTCCTGATTTGACTCGCGCCCGCCGGCAACACTCTTGTTGAAAGACTCCACCTGAGCCTCGAGTCTCGCGAGAGCGTCGCCTGAAAGCATGTTGGAAAGCTCCATGTTCTTTCCGCTCCTCCTAGGCCAGCAGATTTACCAGCC
>CAYOFA010000160.1:5503-7245 GCA_964402885.1 uncultured Spirochaetaceae bacterium | reverse complement strand
CCCCCGGTGAGGATGATGATGTCCTCGGCGGCGAATGCGCGCCCGACCACCTCCTCGAGCGCGGCCTCGGTATCCTCGGCGATGCCGTAGTAGGTGGGCACGCAGCCGGCCGAGCGCGCGTGTGCTATGAGCTGGTAGGCGTTGCTGTTATATATGCCGCCGGCGGCCGGCTCGGTACCCGGCTCCGCGAGCTCGCTTCCGGTTGCGATAATGCCGACGCGCGGCATGCGGACGACTTCGAGTCGGGCGAGGCCGAGAGAGGCGGCCACGCCGATATCCTGTGGCGCAAGCAGCCGCGGCCCGAGCGCCGACTCGCCGGCCTTGAGATTCTCGCCCCGCTCGATGACGTTGCGCGCGGGCTCCGGCCGGGTCGGAATCATGTAGCCCTCACGCTCCTCGGCAGACTCCACGCGGTGAACCTTCTCCGCCCCCGCGGGCAGCATGGCGCCGGTCATGATGCGGGCGCAGGTACCGGGACCGATCTCCTGCGCAGGCACGTCGCCTGCGGCGATCGTTTCGAGAATGCGGAGCTCGGCCGATGTGTCGTTGCGTGATACCGCGTAACCGTCCATCGCGGCTTTTGTAAACGGAGGGTGATCAATAGTACTTTTCGGTGCGTCGGACAGGTAGCGCCCCTGCGCCGACGACAGTTCCACGAATTCGGTCTCGAGTCTATGGTCCTGCGACTCGACGATCGAGAGGGCCTCGTGAAATGGAATCACAGGCTGCCTTTCCCGGGCCGCAGCCCGTTGGATATCGAATGAATCTAACCTTAACACTCAATCTTACACCCGTCAACGAAAGATTCACGCCCCACTTGCCGTTCACGACGGGCGGATGTAGGGTGGCCTCCATGAACGCGCGAATCACCGGGCTGTACCTCGCACCACGGCGGAAGGAGCCACGTCGGCCCGCCCCCGAGCTGCATCTGCGTCCCGAACACGGGATAGAGGGCGATGCCTACGCCGGCCCGGGTGACCGCCAGGTGGTCTTCTTCGAGGCGGGGGCGCGGGAGGCGCTCGAGGCTGCCGAGCAACAGGGGCTGTGCTACGCCCGGTTCCATGAGAACGTCAGAATCGAAGGTCTGGAGCTCGGCGCACTGGCCGCCGGAGACCGGCTTGAAATGGGAAGCGCCGTGGTGGAGATCACTTCGGTTTCGAAGCGCTGCTACGCCGAGTGCAGCCTCTCGCCCGGCGAGTGCCACATCCGCGGCCGGGTGGCCTTCGGCAGAGTCACACGGGGCGGGGTCGTCGCGGTGGGCGACGGGGTCGAGCCGGCGGTATGACAAATCGGTCTTTTCGGTCCCGAGCGAAATCGATATCTTAACGGGTACACTTGCGGCTGCACCCCGGCCATGCCGGCCGTCGGAGTCGACCGCGGAAAGGAGTAGGAACGGATGAAACTGAGCGCTCGCAATCAGATCAAGGGTACGGTAAAGAAGATCACAGAAGGCGCGGTGAACAACGAGGTGGTCCTCGAGATCGCCCCCGGTGTGGAGCTGACGTCGGTTATCACCAAGCAGTCGGCGCAGAGTCTCGGCCTCAAAGAGGGCAGCACCGCCTACGCGGTCGTGAAGGCGTCCAACGTCATGGTAGGCGTCGACGAATGACGAACCCGAGCGATATCCGCGCCCGGCTCCAGCTTCGCGCGGGAGCCGACGCGGACGCTCCCACCGCCCTCTGGGCCGGTGAGCTTCGCTCCCTTCTGCAGGGGGTGCAAAGTCATTCCTCCCTCAATGCCGC
>CAYOFA010000160.1:0-5403 GCA_964402885.1 uncultured Spirochaetaceae bacterium | reverse complement strand
ATCGTGCTTGCCTCGAGCACCGAGCCGGCGGAGACGGGGCTTCTCGATCGACTCGAACAGGCGTTTCTCGAGGACACCGGACTCACCGTGCGCCATATCGCCGCGGGAAGCGGGCAGGCGCATGCGCTTGCAGAACACGGGCGCGCGGACGCGGTGCTCTCGCATGCCCCGGCACTCGAGGCGGGCTTCATGGAGCGTGGCATCGGCGTCAGTCGCACGGCGGTCATGCGCAATCGGTACCTCATCCTCGGCCCGGCCGCGGATCCCGCCGGGCTCGCACGGATCGAGGGTTCGGGGTCGCTCGCGGACATGTTCGCGCGCATCGCACAGACCCGCACGCCCTTCGTCAGCCGAAACGACAACTCGGGTACCAACCTCAAAGAGCGTGAGCTCTGGCGAGCAGCGGGAGTCCTGCCCGATCCCTCCTGGTACCACACTCCCCTCGAGGCCGGCGCGAGCGCTGCCGCCGTCCGCTGCGCCCTTCGGCTCGGCGCCTACACCCTCGTCGACAGCGCCACCGCATCGCGTCATACCGAGCTCAGGCGGTTCACCCCGTATGCGGCGCCGGCGGAGGACAATGTGTTCAGTGTTCTCGTCGTCGATGCACGTCACGTGCCGGGGGCAAACACCGACGGGGCCGCGCGGCTGGCCTCCTGGCTCGGCGCCGAACGGGCCCGTCACATCATAGCCTCCTTCGGGGCGCCGTCTCCCCTTTTCGACCCCGCGTAGTCCGCCGCTGCCTTCAGCTTCTTTTCGCCTGCCTCTTGACGTTCCGAGCAACAGCCACTATGGTACCGCTAACCTTTGTCGTTATGTCATAATTTACATAACGGCACGCAACATGGAGGCAATAATGAAACGTGTATGTGCGACAGTTCTCGTAGTTCTGTTTGCGGTAACCGGCGTGTTCGCCAGCGGCGAGGCCGAGCAACCGATGGGCGCGGAGCCCGAGCGACTTCGGCTCGCGACAACAACGAGCACCGAGAACAGCGGGCTTCTCGGCGAGCTGCTCCCGGCGTTCGAGGAACAGCACAATGTCACAGTCGATGTGGTAGCCGTCGGGACCGGAGCGGCGCTGGAGCTCGGCCGAAACGGCGACGTCGATCTGGTCATGGTCCACGCGCCCGGGCTGGAGCGTGAGTTCGTCAGCGAAGGCTACGGCGTGGAGCGGGTCGGCTTCATGTACAACGACTTCGTTATCCTGGGACCCGAGAACGATCCGGCGGGGATTGCCGGCATGGAATCCGTTGTCGACGCCTTTGCCCGCATCGCAGAATCGGAGTCCACCTTCATTTCCCGCGGCGACAACTCCGGCACCCACACCAAAGAAAGAAACATCTGGGCCGAAGCCGGGATCGAGCCGGAAGGCTCCTGGTACCGGGAGGCCGGTCAGGGCATGGGCGCCGTCATCACCATCACCAATGACCAGCTCGGCTACACGCTTACCGATCGCGGGACCTATCTCGCCTACCGGGGAGACATCGGCATCGATGTCGTCGTGGAGGGAGATCCGCTGCTGTTCAATCCCTATGCGGTCATTGCGGTAGATCCCGAGATGCACGGCCACGTCAAGCGCGACCTCGCTCAGGCTCTGATCGATTTCGTGGTCTCCGACGAGGGGCAGGAAATCATCGCGGACTACCGTGTCGAGGGCGAGCAGCTCTTCGTGCCCGACGCATAATCTGATACAACACTGCCATGGGCGACGCGCTCTTGGAGGCGGGGACGTTGATCCTGTCGGGCGATCGCGAGCTGTTCGCGATCGCCCTCAATTCGGTCCACTTCTCCGTCTTCTCCACGCTTATCACCTCGGCCATCGCGATTCCCGCAGGCACCTTCATCGCCCTGCGGGACTTTCCGGGCAAGCAGATGCTGGTGTCCGCGCTCAACACCCTGATGGCCATGCCGACCGTCGTGGTCGGGCTACTCGTGTATTCCTTCCTCTCGCGTTCGGGACCGCTCGGCCACTGGGGACTGCTCTTCACCCCGGCGGCCGTCATCGTCGGCCAGGCCGCCCTCGCACTGCCCATCGTGATATCGCTGGTGTACGGCGGCTTGAGCCGTATAGACGATGAGCTCAGCGAAACCCTCGTGACCTTCGGCGCAAGCCCCGTGCAGATGCTCTTCAAGATTCTCTCTGAGGCGCGCATTGCGATTCTTTCGGCGGTGCTGTCCGGCTTCGGACGGGTCATCGGAGAGGTCGGCGTTTCGATGATGCTCGGGGGAAACATCCGCTGGTACACCCGCACCATGACCACGGCGTTGGCACTCGAGACCCAGAAGGGGGCGTTCGCCCTCGCCCTTGCCCTCGGCATGATCCTCATCATCATTGCTTTCACCGTAAATGCTGCGCTGAACTGGATGGTACACCGTGAGTACGCCTGAGAACCGGGCGGCCTACTCCAGGCCGGCCACCACCGGCGAAGGGCGGGCCCTCCTGGAGGTCGAGGGGCTGAGCTTTGCCTACGACACCGAGCCCGTTCTCGCGGTCGACGGCCTCAGCATCCGCACAGGCGATGTCGCCGTCCTCACCGGCCACAACGGGTCGGGAAAGACCACTCTGTTGAAGGTGCTCAACGGCCTGCTTTCGCCCTCGGCGGGCGTGGTGCGCCTGTGGGGCGAGTCGATCGCCACGGGACGGGGACGAAGTCTGCTTCGAAGCCGTTCGGTGCTGGTGCACCAGAGGCCCTATCTCTTCCATGAAAGCGTCGAGGCGAACATCCGCTACGTCGTGAAGCTTCGCGAGCCCTACGCCCGCGACATTGACGCCCGGATCGCCGAGTCGCTTGCCGCAGTGCGCCTCGAGGGCTTTGCCCATCGCCGTGCCACCGGACTTTCCGGTGGAGAGAAGCAGCGCGTGGCCATCGCCCGGGCCCTCGCGGTGCGGCCGGAGCTCCTCCTCCTCGACGAACCCACGAGCAACATCGATCCGGAGTCCATCCGGGCCATCGAAGAGGCCCTCGGCGAGACCAACCGCCGCGGTACGACTATCGTCATCACCACGCACAATCTGGCCACCGCGTACCGTCTGGCCACCACGGTGTATCCCATGGAAGCCGGCCGGATGCATGGTGATCGAAACGCCGTCTTCCACGGAGAGGTCGAGAAAACCGACGAGTACTTCACCTACTTCCGTGTCGACGGCGGCTCGGTGATCCGCGCCCCCGCCCAGGACGGACGTGCAGTGGCGGCGGTCATCCCGATGGATGACATCATCGTCTCGGCGGAGCCGCTTCGAAGCAGCGCCCAGAACCATTTCCACGGCCGCGTTGCGGCGGTCGAGTCCTACGAGGGCGGTCGTCGCGTCGATGTCGACTGCGATGGAATGATCATGCCGGCGCTCGTTACCCCCTTCGCCGTCGAGCAGCTCGGGCTCGGCCCCGGTGGGGAGGTCCACCTCGCCTTCAAGGCTTCGGCGGTGCGGCTGTACTGAAACGGCGCAGGCGCGCGATACGATGACCCTCGAATGAGGCTGAGCGCTCGAAGTAGGGCTTGAGAGCCGGGGGCAGGAGAGAGAAGGCCTCGGCGGTCACGGCGACGTCACCCGGCTCGAGGTAGCGCTGACCGAGGTGGAAGATGAAGTTCACCGTCTCGGAGACGATCCCGCCGGTACGCCCCTCGCTCTCGAACACGGTGTTTCCCAGGTGCAGGGCCAGGCGGAAGGATGTCTCCTGCTTCAGCCCGTATTCCTCCACGTCGGCGATGGCCCGGTTGAGAACCAGCCGCATCATGGGAACGATGGGGCTGCAGGTCGCGCCGTCGTAGGGGAAGAGCAGGACCCCGCCCGTCTTCTTCCAGATCCAGACCCGGCCGTTGTAGGCGGCCACGGCCTCGGTGATCCTCTTGCGAAATGCGGCGACGAGCTCCTCAGTGTAGGCACCACTCGTGTGATTCGCGTAGTGGGATATATCGTCGAGCTCGGCAAACAGGAGCCAGAAGGTGTACTCATGCGACGGTTCCACGCCGTCCCAGTCGGAGCCGGAAATGATGTATCGGCTCGCATCGGCTGCTGGGGCACCCCCATCCTCGACGGTCTCGACCACCGCCGTTCCGCGGGCAGGTGATGTCGGAACGGCCGCCTCGCTGCGCTCGAGCTCGCGGCGCTCGATGAACCGCATCACCTCATCCATTCGTTTCGTGGTGATGCCCCGCTCTAGAACGCCCGCGCCGACGTAGTCGGAGGCACCGGCAAAGAAAATGCGCGAGAGGTCGGCCGGCACGTCGCTTGCATGCACGATGCCGAAGGGGCAGTTCGCGACGCGCCGCAGCTTCCGCACGAAGGCGAGGAGCTTGTCACCTTCGAGATGGCTCGCATCCACGTAGACGAAGTCCTCCGGAGCGCAGGAGCGGATGGCACGCTTCGGATCCGCGGGCTCTGAGATTTCGAACTCGTAGCGCCGGCTGCGCTTGAGCGATGCAAACGCCGATGCGGAGCGTGAGCCGTTTGCGAACAGGTGGACCTTCATCTATCCCGCGAACTCCAGCGCGTATCGGTAGTAGCTCTCATGACCCACGGCATCCCCGCGAAACCACTTTGCGACCAAAGGATCGACGGTGTCGTAGACGAGCTCACTTATGGCGAGCTCGTTCGCGGCGGCTATCCGCGACTCGATGCGCTTTGCCTTCTCGAGCACAGGACTCTCGATCGAGTCGATCTGCTCGCGATACTCCACCTGGCCGCTGTGTACCGACATGCGCACCGCTACGTGCTCGTCGAGCGAGCTCCAGAGATGATTGTAGAGAAACAGCTCGTGGAGGATCTCCATCCCGCTGTGAACGGCGGCGATGTTGATGTCGCCCATGTAGAAGGCGGCAAGTCCACCATCACCCTCCCAGAGCCACAGCCGGCCGTCACGCTTCTCGACCACCCGCTGCATGAGCTTGCGCACATCGCGGTAGAGCCGTGAGACCGTCTCCTGGTCGTAGGTCCGCACCAGATCGGAGTTCTTGACGATATCCAGGACGAGGAATGCCAGGGTGTAGCTCGTGCCGCCGAGCAGCACACCCCAGTCACGCGTGCGGCGTTGCCCCGCGTTCTCGACGAACACCCGGTGCTCGGAATCGAAACTGTAGCCGGCCTCCATCACCTCGAGAAGGATATCCTGCATCCGCGGGATGCGGTACTTGCGCCCGACGAACCCCCGGCGGTTCACGTCGATGAGCAGGCTGATGAATGCGAGGAACTGCTGGTGCTCGATCATGTCTTCCACGATCTGGCGAGCCGCTTCCTGGTTGGGGATAGGCACACTGCGAGGGAAGCCCGAGCGGTCATGGACGTCGTAGTTGTCGATGAGTCGCCGCGCCACATGAGTCATCGTCTTCACGTCCATCGACTGCGTGAGACCACGAATCACGAGGTTCTTCAGCCGTGTCTTCACCCGCATGCATTGCGATCATAGCATC
>CAYOFA010000159.1:0-7274 GCA_964402885.1 uncultured Spirochaetaceae bacterium | reverse complement strand
CGGATCTCACCTCCGTGATCCTCGATGTAGGCTTTCAGCGCCTGGGTGAGCATCCCCGACCCGCCTCGCGGTCGGCCGGGCCCGGCAAGGTGGATCATGGAGTGCCAGCCGACGAACTCCGCCGACATGGCGTCGATGGGCGGCGGGCCGCTCTGCGCGCCCCACCACGAGAGTGCGGCACGCAGCTTGTCGCTCTCGAACATGTCACGCACGAGACGCCCGTAGCTGTGCATGAGCTTGCGCATGAGGTCTTTTCTGTCCTGTTTGCTTGCGTGGAGGCGCTTGAAGAACAGGCTCTTCGCCATATTGGCGGGGGTGGGCTCCTGCAGGAAGAGCTCGAAAACTGCCCTGTTGAGCGGCTGCCACTTGCGGACGAAATCCCGGTAAGCCTCCGCATCGCGCTCGCTGATCCGGGCAATGCTCTCGGCGGTCGCATCGAGATCCTCATGGAAGTGGATGACGCTGCCGTCGTCGAAGGGCGCGCTCATGAAGGGATCGAGAGGGATATACTCGAGGCCGTATCTCTCGAGCTCGAGCTCTTCGACGATCGGCGTATGATGGATCATGAAGTGAAGGGACCCGCCGACGTCCATCTTGAACCCGCCGAACATGTCCCGCGTACACACCGCGCCGCCGACATCCTCCCTGCGCTCGAGCATGAGGACCTTGTGCCCCCATTTCGCGAGATAGGCGGCGGTGACCATCGCGTTGTGACCTGTACCTGCGAATACGACATCTGCGTCCATCAGAAGCATCCCCTTTGCCGGCGCGGTGCGCTATCGATATCTTTTGGCCGATGCCAAAGGTAATAATTGCAGGCGGCGGCGTACACGGTACGTTCCTGTCCCACGCGCTGACGCGAACGGGAGCACTCGATAGAGACGATATTACCGTGCTCGATCCCCATCCGGAACCCCTCGAAGTCTGGCGACGCCAGACACGGGCAACCGGGATGCGCTACCTGCGATCTCCGAGCAGTCACAACCTCGATCTGGATTTCCGCGCCCTGCGGGAGTTCGCCCGGCGCCGGGAGGCGGATCCAGCGGCCGCGGGGGTGACCGCGGCCGGGGAGGGCGCCGCTGCCGGCGAGGCGTCGCCGCTCTTCATCCCGCCCTACGCCCGCCCCACCCTCGAGCTCTTCAACGCCCACGCCGCCCAGGTTATCGAGGAGGCGGCGCTCACGGAGCGCAGACAACGCGCACGGCTTCTCGACGTGGATGCCCGCGCCGACGGCGTGCGCATCAGAACCGACGACGGCGAGGAAGGCGCCGACTTTCTCATCCTCGCCGTCGGGCGAACCGAGATGCCCTTCCGGCCGACGTGGGCGCGGGGGCTCTTGGCCGGCGGCGCCGGGGCCCGCCCGCGCCTCGTACATGTGTTCGACCCGGATTTCGACCCCGAGCGCCTCGATCAGGCCGCGGCGCCCGTCGTCATCGGCGGCGGGGTCACCGCGGCTCAGGTCGCCTGCCATGCGGCACGGCGCAGCGGGCGCCGGGTGGTGCTCCTCACCCGGGGACCGTTGCGCGTGGGGCAGTTCGATTCGGAGCCCTGCTTCATCGGGCCACGCTGCCTGACCGGTTTTCTCGCGGAGCCGACACCGGCCGCCCGACGCAGGTACATCGAGGAGGCGCGGCATCCGGGGACGATGCCGTGGGACGTGGAACAGACCCTTCTCGGTGACGAGCGCGTGGCCATCGTCGAGCGTGAGGTAGCCGGGATCGAGCAGGCGGGCGCTGAGGATACAGCCGGAGGGAGGCTCAGGATTCACCTGCGCGATGAGGTGCAACCGGTGGAAAGCGATCTCGTGGTGCTCGCGACAGGATTCGAGAGGCGGCTGCCGCTTTCAGGCATCGTCGCAGATCTCGCCCGCCGTCACCGACTTTCCACCGGGCCCTACGGTTCTCCCGTGCCCGACCGGTACCTGCGGTGGCATCCGCGGGTGTTCGTCACGGGCGCCCTCGGCGAGCTCGAGATCGGACCGGCGGCACCGAACATCATCGGGGCACATCTCGCCGCGCGGCGACTCGTACCCTTCTTCCGCGGCGACTACGGCGGGTCGGCAGGCGACGCCCGCGACATCGCCTGGACAGCCCTCACCCATTATCTGGAGAATTGACTATACCGCCTCGAGGTCCTCTACCTGGGCCTGGTACTCGAGAATGCTCGTGCGGATACTGGCGAACACCAGCGGAAAGACGACGTTATAAAAGTAGGCCCTGTCGAGCATGTACTTCTTGCGGTTTTCGTATTCGCGGACGATGCGATCGTTCTCAGCGGTCATGAACTGTTCGTAGGACTGAAACGGAACGATTCCCTGTCCGCCGGCGTCGAAGGTCTTGACGTTGTCCTGATAGCGCCCGAGCCCCTGAAAGAGCGTGTAGAGGTCGTATTCGCGGTCCACGAACTCCGCGATTGCCTCGGCGGTGCCGAGCTTCTTCTTCAGCACGTCGTGCTTGCGCGGGAAGATCAGCGCGAAGAGATAGTCTTTGCGCAGCTGAATGTCTTTCGCCACGAGTCCGTCCTCGATGGCGGCGGTGACAAAGCGATTTCCCCGGTAGTACTTCAGCAGATCGATGATCTTGTCGGCTCCGCTCTCACCCTTCTCGAGCAGCAACTGTACCTGCCCGAGAATGGACTCCGGCAGCCCCGGCGAGACCTGCACGCTGTAGGTATCGAAGCGGGCGTGGTTCTTGTCCTGCAGCAGCACATTGGAGAAGCGGAATACCTCACTCTTTTCGATGCTGCGGTAGTAGCCGGAGTACGCCTCCGCCTCACGGCGGAAGCGCAGGTAGTATTCGTCGGCAACGCGCGTGTCTTCGAGCACCTCGTAGAAATACCGTGATATCCGCAGCCCGCCCACCGGCGCCGTGGACTCCATGCGCTTGGCCTCGATGACCGGCAGCCCGACGATGTCCCACTGCTTGGCGCCGTCCGGACCGAAGTTTCCCACGGTCACATCGCCGATATTCGCCCCGATGCGGACACGAATCTGGAACAGGGCATTAAAGGCATCGGAGACCAATTGGTCGGAGCGCAGCCTGGAGATGATGTCGAAGGCACGCTCGAGCATCATGCGGTTCTCGGCGCTCTCGCCCTTGCTGAAGAACCCCTCATCCGCCTTATTGAAGCGCTCTGAAACCCGCTGGAGCTCGACGCAGGTGTAGAAGAGCTCTTTTGCGATGTAGCGCACCGCCGCATCGTCTCCGTGCGGCACCCGGGGGTCGGTAGGCCCACCGTAGTGGAACATCACGCTGTCGCCCTCGATCTTGTTGAGGTACCCGCCGTGGCGCTTGAGTACGGCGTTGAATGCGGTGTAGAGGCCGTTGAGGACGGCCTGATTCTCCTGCGGACTGAGGAACTTCGAAATGTAGGTGTAGTCGGCGATGTCGAGGAAGCCGATCCCCATCTTGGCGACCTCGGAGGTCTGGATGATCCCCCCGGCCTGCATGATCGTGTCGACGAGTTGCTGAGGCAGGTAGTATTCCTCGATCTGCTTTCGCAGTCGGGTCTCCCAATCCTCGCTGCTCACGGTGCCCCGAGAAACGTGCGGATCGGTCATATGCGGAGTATATCATATCAGGACGGCGACCGCTCTTCAATCAGAAAGCACTGCGGCGATATACTGGAGGCGATGTCATCCAAACGACTCTTTCTTGCCGTACACCTCTCGCAGCAGCTTCGCGACCGCCTGGCCGGGCTGCAGGAGGCACTTGCCGCCCACGACTCGGCCGTACGCCTCGTCGCGGCGGAGAACCTGCACCTCACCCTCCACTTCCTCGGCAATACGGAGGATGAGCACATCGCGTCGCTGCGGGGCGCCATGCATCGTGCACTGTCCGGGTTCGAGAGCTTCGACGCGATCGCGCGCGGGGCGGGGTGCTTTCCCTCCTCGCGAAAGCCGCGGGTATTCTGGGCGGGGGTGGAGGACCCGACCGGAGCGCTCGCGGAGATTCACGCCGCGCTCGCGGGTGAGCTCGCCGCCCTCGACTTCGAGCTCGACTCGCGCGCCTTCTCACCCCACATCACCATCGCTCATGCCCGAAAACGCGCCGACCGCGGCGACCTCGTCTCCGCCGCAGGAGACCTCGCGGCGGCGGCCACGACACAGCTCGGCCGGCAGGGAACCGCACTGCCGGTGCGCGCCGTGTCGCTCGTCGAGAGCGTCCTCGGGCGCGGTGGCCCCTCGTACAGTGATATCGAGGCTGTTGAGCTCTGATAAAAAAGGTGCCCCTCACCGGAAGCCTGTGGTGCAGGGCTTCCGGCCGAGGGGCGAAAAACCCAAGGGAAAGGAGGTAAAAACCCTTGGGTCAACACGAAAAAGTCGCAATATGGAGGCAGAAAAAGACAACTGATTCACCTATAGAACAACAGAAACCAAAAAAGGTTACACATCGATATTCACAAACCATGTACATTCGAGCGATTTTCGGTACATTAGAGGCACCGTAAGCATATGAAGTATTTCCTTATGCATCTCGGCTGTCAGATGAATCAGTCGGATGCCGAACGTATACGTACCGTGCTCGAGGGCATGGGGATAGAGCGAACAGAAACGGAAGAAGAGGCGGATATCCTCGGCATGGTCTCCTGCTCGGTGAGGCAGAAGGCAATAGATCGGGTGTATTCGCGCATCCACAAGTGGAACAAATGGAAGCGGGAGCGGCCGCTCCTCACCTTTGTCTCCGGATGCGTGCTTCCCGCCGATCGGGAGAAGTTCCTCGATCGCTTCGACCTGCTGTTCTCCATAACCGAGCTCCCGGAGCTCCCGGAGATGATCCGCGGCCACGGCGTGGTCACCCCCGCCTCCGCCCGCGGCGTGGTCCCGCCGGCGAGCCTCGAGGACCCGCGCCGAGGCTACTGGGAGGTCGAACCGACCTACAGTACCGGCGTGGAGGCCTTCATCCCCATTCAGAACGGCTGCGACAAGTTCTGCACCTTCTGCGCCGTCCCCTACGCGCGCGGACGGGAGGTATCCCGCCCCGCGGCGGACATCCTCGCGGAGTTCGACCGCATCGCAGAGCGCGGCTACCGCGCAATCACCCTCCTCGGGCAGAACGTGAACTCCTACGGTCTCGATGCCCTCGGCGACGGGGTGGATTTCCCGGAGCTCCTGCGACGGATCGGCAGGCGGGCCGCCGCCTCCGGGCGCGATTTCTGGGTGTACTTCACCTCCCCGCATCCCCGCGACATGACGCGTGAGGTCATAGAGGTGATCGCCGAGTATCCGCATCTCGCGAAGCAGATCCATCTGCCGCTTCAGTCCGGCGACGACACCGTCCTTCACAACATGAACCGAAAGCACGGCCTCGCCGACTACCGCCGCATCGTCTCAGACATCCGCGAGCTCCTGCCCGAGGCGACACTCTTCACCGACATCATCGTCGGTTTCCCCGGCGAGACCGAGGAGCAGTTCGAGAACACGCGAGCGGCGATGGAGGAGTTTCAGTACGACATGGCCTATGTGGCGATGTACTCCCCGCGGCCGGGCGCCGCGAGCAGCAGGCGCGAGGACGATGTACCCCACGAGGAGAAACGGCGACGCCTCCACGTGCTCTCGGAGCAGCTGCAGCGCAGCGCGAGCGCCCGGAATGAGGCCCTCCTCGGACGGCGGCTGCCGGTGCTCGTTACGGGGCACGATCGCAAGGAGGGGTATCTCACCGGCATGACCGAGGGACGGATCGTCACCCGCTTCCCCTCGCAGGATGCCGAGCTCATCGGCGAAATCGTCGAGCTCGAGATTACCGGCCATGCATCCCTTTCACTCTCCGGTGAGCTCGCAGGGCGGACGAAGGCGGACCCCGGGCGCGGTTCCGGCACGCCGATCGACACGGCGGAGTTCCGCCGGTGAGCGCCCGCGTCGCCTTCCGGACCCTCGGCTGCAAGCTCAATCAGTACGAGACCGAGTCCATCGCGGCGGAGTTCGACGCCGCGGGATACACCGTCGTGCCCTTCGGAGAGGCGGCCGACGTCTACGTCATAAACTCCTGCACCATCACCAGCCAGGCCGACCGCAAATCCCGCAACCTCGTCTACCGTGCCCTGCGCACCGGCGGTGCGGAGAGCTCGGTGGTGCTCACCGGCTGTTTTGCCGAGCGCACAGCAGGGGGGCACGCCGATGACCCGCGGGTGATGGTGGTCGGAAATGAGCAGAAGAGCGACGTCTTCCCGCTCGTCGACGCGCGCCTGCGGGCAGGCTCCCGCCTGGGCTCCGACGCCGGGGCCGCGCAAGGCGGGCCCTTCGGATTCCGGGCCGCGCGGGGCATGTTCCACACGCGCGCAGCGATAAAGATTCAGGACGGCTGTGACCAGTTCTGCACCTACTGCATCGTGCCCCACGTGCGCGGCCGCGCGGTCAGCCGCGAGCCCGCCGACATATTGCGCGAGACCCGGGAAACAGTCGCCGGCGGAGCCCGGGAGATCGTCGTGACCGGCGTGAATCTCGGCCGCTACCGCCACGGCGAGCTCGATTTCGCGGAGCTGCTGCGTCGCCTCCTCGATGAAATCCCTGCCGACGGCGGCGTGCGTGTTCGCATCTCCTCCCTCGAGCCGGAGGGCCTCGACGAGCGCTTTTCCGCGCTCTTCGCAGATCCGCGCCTCGCACCCCACGTGCATCTGTGCCTCCAGAGCGGCTCGGATGCGGTCCTCGGGCGCATGGGCCGACGGTACCGCTCGGCCGACTTCCGGCGGGTTGTCGAATCACTTCGCAGCGTCGACCCCATGCTCAACCTCACCACCGACATCATCGTCGGCTTCCCCGGCGAAACGGAGGCCGAGTTCGAGGCCTCGGTCTCCGCTGCCCGCGACATGGGGTTCAGCCACATCCACGTGTTTCCCTTCTCCCCGCGCGAGGGAACCCCGGCGGCGCGGATGCCGGATCAGGTTCCCGCGGCAGTCAGAACCGGGCGGGCCCGGCGGCTGCGTGAGCTCTCGGCGGAGCTCACGCGGCAATACTATAGCCGGATGGTCGGAAGGCGTGAGGAGGTGCTTGTGGAGAAGGTCGATGCAACTGTTCCGGAGGCCCGCGGATACGGGCGCTACTACGCCCCGGTGCTCATACCACAGGCTTGCCTCGAGCAGAACGCCGTCTACGAGGTCGAGATCAACAGGCTCCTCGACACCCCGGACGGCCCGGTCCTTCTCGGCTCCACTTAACCCGCGGCCCGTCGCAGCCGGTCCCGCAGTGCCCTGCCGATCCCCGAGGAAGCGGGAAGCTCCGCCACGATGACATCGCATCCCTCCGCGTCGAAGAGATAGAAGCTGCGGTACAGCCGCCG
>CAYOFA010000158.1:0-7305 GCA_964402885.1 uncultured Spirochaetaceae bacterium | reverse complement strand
CCGGCCTACGCGGTGGCCGATCTGGCCGAGGCGGGCCAACAGGCTGCTTGATACTTCACTCGCAGTCGAATAGATCCTGCAAACCGTCGCGTATCAGATCGACCTCTTCCCTGTTTATCGTGTGGGGCATCCCGGGGTAAAGGCGCTCGGAAACCTCGGCGTTCAGCCCCCGCATGAGCTCCGCTGAATCGAGCACCCGCGTGCGCGGGACCATGAAATCAATATCGCTGCTCCCGAGAAAGACGGGCGTGCGCTCGAGATCACCTCGGCGGCGCGAGAGCCGCGAATCCTCCCCGAGAAGGGCACCGGAGAGCGCATACACGCCTCCGTACCTGCCGGGCCTGTGGAGCACGTACTCGAGGGCGAGACAGGCCCCCTGACAGAAGCCCATCAGGACGATGCGCTGTCGCGGCACTCCGGCCTCCCCGAGCGCTTTGACGATGCCGTCTATGAGCTCGAGCGCGGCTGAGACGTAGGGCTGGTTCCGCGAGATGGGCTCGACGACCCCCCGCGGAAACCACACCCCGTTCTCCGCCTGCGGCGCGAGATAGGAGATGCGGTCGCAGTCGAGGAGCTCGGAGAGATCAACGAGGTTATCGGCGTTCGCACCCTTGCCGTGGAGAAGGATCATGGCTCCCTCGGCGCGCTCGACCGGCGGTCCGGCATGTCGTATGGGTTGCTGCTGGTGCGGTTTCATCGGTGCCTCCGGTCGCCGACCTTGCGGTAGCGTACGAGCAGCTGCGGCGGCGATGCGAAACCGACGGCCCTGACACGCTGCTTGAGCCGCACCACCTCCCGGCGGATGCCTGCATACTCGGGGTGGCCGGCGGCATAGTCGGCGTAGTAGTCGAGATTCTCGAGCTTGTCATCGAGGTCGACATCCGCGCTTTCCGGTTCAGGGGGGCGGTATTCGTGTCGCTCGAGCTCGTCGAGATCATCTCGATCGAGGAGTTCGCCGAGTTGTCCCCTCGTGAGCGTGGGATTGTGAGAAACGCCATGCGTGCGGTCAACCATGGCCTTGAGGTGATGCAGATCCCGCCCGACCTGCTCGCGCGGATCGGACACGTCTGCAACCATCTCATGGACGATGAGCGTTCCGCCCTCGCGAAGCACGCGCAGGAGCTCGTCGAGAGCCTGCCCGGGGGCTTCGAGGTGGTGAATCGTGTTCGAGAGCACGGCAGTGTCGAAGACTGCCTCGCCGAAGGGAAGGCTCGTCGCGTCGGCACCGGAGAACTCCACCGGCGCATCGGGGTGGGCGGTCTCGAAGTAGACGCGCGCCTCCGCGACGGCGTCTTCGTCGGCATCGACGGCGTGTATCCGCTCGTAGGACGCAAGCTGCTCGACGAGCATTTCGGTGAACTCTCCGTCTCCGCACCCCGCTTCGAGCACCCGGCCTGCGTGTAGCGCCGCGAGTGTGCGCGCGACGGCCTCCGGGATATCAGCCATCGGTCCCCCGTGCATCGAGAACCTCCGCCGGGACGCCCGACATAGCCTCCCGTATCGTATCGCCGACATCCGCCTCGTCGACCCGGGGATCACTGAGCACACGGCGATAGCGCCGTGCGCCCGGACAGAAGGCGAAGAGGCCGAGCATGTGGCGGTAGACGTTGCGCGGCGAGCGGCCCCCGGCGGTGACTTTCTCCACGTAGGGGATCATCGCCTCGGCAATCTCGCGCCGGCTCGGTACCGGCGCGGTACTCCCGTAGAGGTCCCGGTCGGCGGTTGCGAGGAAGTAAGGATTGTCATAGGCCGCTCGTCCTATCATCGCGCCGTCGAGCCGCTCGAGATGCTTCTTTATCGCCTCGACGGAGTCGATGTGGCCGTTTATCTCGATGGACAGCGACGGAAAATCCGCTTTCAGGCGATACACGTCCTCGTAGCGCAGAGGCGGGACATTCCGGTTTTCCTTGGGGCTGAGCCCCGCGAGAATCGCGATGCGGGCATGGACGATGAACCTGTCCGCATTTGCCGCGGAGACCCGGGAGACGAAGTCTGCGAGGTCATCATAGCTCTCCCTGCCGTCGATCCCGATACGATGCTTCACCGTAACCGGCTTGCCGGTCGCCGACTTCATTGCCTCCACGACCCGCGTAACGCGGTCGGGATCCGCCATGAGGCAGGCACCGAAGGCGCCGTTCTGCACCCGGTCGCTCGGGCAGCCGACATTCAGGTCGTACTCGTCGTAGCCGTAGGCTTCGGCAATGCGCACGGATTCGGCACAGGCGTCCGGATCGTCCCCGCCGATCTGAAGGGAAAGCGGATGTTCGTCGGGATGAAAGCCGAGGAGGTGATCGCGGTCACCGAAGCGGATGGCACCGGTGGTGATCATCTCGGTGTAGAGCAACACGCGGCGCGTGATACGCCGCATGAAGTAGCGGTAGTGGCGATCGGTCCAGTCCATCATGGGCGCGATGCTCACGGGGTGGCGTGTCACCGGCTCGCCTCCGGCAAATCGGATTCCGCGGCATCGGGCTCCGACGAATCGGCCTCCAGGCGCGCGCGGGCCCCGGCAAGCGCCCGCCGGTAAGCCTCGATGAGGGCGGGATGCGGATTCGGCAGTTGGCCGACAACGCGCTCGCTCCAGGTGAGGTACTCGATGAGTCGGTCCCGGCTCCAGTTCGGCGGCGGGGCGGTCGCGATGTCCTCCACGTTACAGAGCTTGTCGGCTATCTTCAGTTGAGCCGCGGCCCATGAGGCCTCGGCGGCGTGCTGCACCTGGAGCTCTTTTCGGGTCTGCTTTTCGAGGCTCTTGTCGTCGGTGACTTCGGCCACGATTTCCGCCACCTTCGCACCGAACTCGTTCCGCAGCTCCTCGAGGGTTGCCTCGGTGTCCTCCACCGTGTCGTGAAGGAGGGCTGCGGCAAGGATATGGGGATCCTCTATACCGGCGAGCGTGCCGAGGTAGTGCGCTACACGAATGGGATGATTTATGTACGGGGCCTTCTCGCCCCCCTTTCGCCGCTGGCGGGTGTGTCGGCGCGCCGCAAAGTCGAGCGCGCGAAGCACGAGGGAAACTCCGGCGTCACCGCTCATGCCCGTCCCGCCGCTGTGTCCGCATCGATGTCATGCTGTGTAAGATACATGCGGCCGGGGGGCTTAGTCGAGAATCATCCCTGCGCCGAGGCACACCTCGCCGTCGTAGAGCACACCGAACTGCCCCGGAGCGACGCCCCGGTCGGCGCGGTCCATCTCCACCCGCAGGGTGCCGCCGGCGGCGGACGCCGCCTTTCCAGCTTCGGCGCCGGGCTCGACACGGCAGGGCACGAGGTCGGGGCCGTGGCGGATTCGCACCGAGAGGCGGTCGCGCGCGGGAGGGCCGGCTATCCAGTGGAGCTTCCCGAGCGTAAAAGATCGCCTGCTCGCCTCGCCCACATTCTCACGGTGCGACACCAGGATTTCGTTCCGTTCGATGTCCTTGTCCACCACGTACCACGGCCCGCCGCCCAATCCCAGGCCCTGCCGCTGGCCGACCGTGTAGAACCAGAACCCCCGGTGGGTGCCGAGGTGCCGGCCCGTTTCACGCTCCACGATGCGGCCCTCACGCTCGCCGAGGTAGTGCCGGATGAACTCCGGATAGCGCACCTGCCCCAGAAAACAGATGCCCTGACTGTCCTTTCTGTCCTTGTTCGGAAGATCGATTTCCCGCGCCCGGGAGCGGACCTCGTTCTTCTCCATCGCGCCGACGGGGAACCAGGCCCGTGATAGCTGCGCCTGGGTGAGGTGGGAGAGGAAGTAGGTCTGATCCTTCACCGCGTCGACGCCGCGCTTGAGAACCGCCTGATCGCCCGAGTGATCCACGCGCGCGTAGTGACCGGTGACGATGCGATCGTAGCCGTCACCGAGGTACTCGTAGAAGGCGCCGAACTTTATGCGCTGATTGCAGAATATGTCGGGGCTCGGTGTGCGCCCTTCGCGAAGCTCTGAGAGCGCGTAGGAAACCACCCGCTCGTAATACTCGAGTTGCAGCGGTACGACTTCGACGGGCACATCGAGCTTTTCGCAGACCTGCCGCACGTAGGCGAGGTCCTCCTCCCAGGGACACTCGCCGATGCTTTCGAGCTCGTCCTCGAGCCAGACTTTGAGGTAGAAGGCGGTCACGTCTCCGGCCCCCGAGGAAAGGGCCTCGTGAAGCGCTACGGAGCTGTCCACTCCCCCGGAGACCAGGGCGGCTATCTTCATATACCGGAAAGATGCACTTCGCAGGCTGCAGGATCAAGTACCGCATTTGCCTTTGCGGGTGCGGGATTTATATTCTACAGTGGTGCGCGTCGGGATGAGGCTGCTCGCCCGGCACAGATATCAAATAGAGCAAGGCAGGTTATTCATGACAGCAACGTCGGTCGGGCTCAGTGATCTATTCCTCTACGTTCCGAGCCCGCGTATCTCGCTCGAGACACTGGTGGACTACCGTGCACAGGCGACGCCGGCACTCGAGCGTCGGCTGAGGCGCGCACTGGAGACGACGGGACAGCGCGCGGTGCGCTATCCTCGCCTCTACGAGGACAACGTGACCCTCAGCAGTGAGGCGGCTGCGGGGCTGATACAGGCACGCGGAACCGGTGAAGGTCTGCGGTATCTGGCGGTGGGGACCGAAACTCCGGTAGATCACTCCAAGCCGGTCGCGGCATACGTCGAAGGTGTGCTGCAGAACGCCGGCGTTGATGTTCCGGAGACGATCTCGACGTTCCAGGTTCAGCACGCCTGCGCCGGTGGAACCATATCGATGCTGAGCGTCGGGGCACTGCTCGCCGTGGGCGGCCGGCCGAATGAGTCCGGTATCGTGGTAAGCTCCGATATCGCCCGCTACGAGGCGCCCTCGACCGCGGAGGTCACCCAGGGCGCCGGTGCTGTTGCGATGCTCGTCGAAACCTCGCCGAAACTGATGTCCCTCGATCTCGACACCATCGGATACTGCTCGCGTGATGTGGATGACTTCTTCCGACCGCTCGGCTCGGTAACCGCGAAGGTTAAGGGCGGGTACTCGGTGCAGTGCTACAACGACGCCTTCGACGTCGCCCTGACCGACCATGCGTCGCGACGCGGCATGAAACCGGGCGAAGTTCTCGAAGACGCCGATTACATCATCCTCCACGTGCCTTTCTACAAGATGCCGATCACGGCGCTGCGCCGTGCCCTTCTGCATCACAACGGGCTGCACGAAGAGGAGGCCGACGCGTTCATGCGCGAGCGCGGCGTTCTCGATGCCCTCGAGCCCACCCGTGAGGTCGGTAACATCTACTCCGGGTCAGCCTATCTCTCGCTGGCCTTCATGCTGAAGCAGCAGTACGAAGCCCTCGGGGACGCCATCGTGGGCAAGCGGGTCCTCCTCGGCTCCTACGGCTCGGGAAACACCATGAGCGTGTTCAGCGGCACCATTGCCGAGCAGGCCCCACAGGTAATCTCGCGCTGGAACCTCGACGAGGTGATTTCCGGCGCTGTCGATGAGTCTCTCGAGCACTACGAACGCTGGCTCCGTGTACCCATGGCGGCCGAGGAGTACCGCGAAGAGATGGCCTCGGAGCAGGTGCCTGAAGGCCGATTCTACCTCAAAAACATACGCGACGACGGATACCGTGAGTACACCAGAGCCTGAGACCCCGGGTATGCCGGAAAACATCGGCGAGCGCAAGGCGCGACACCTCTCCATCTGTGTGGATGAATCCCGTTACTCGGTGGAGAGCGGCTCGGCGGGGTTCGACCAGCTTTCTTTCGTCCACCGGGCGCTGCCGGAGATCGGCGCGGAGGATATCGACACCGGCCTCAATTTTCTCGGCAGGCGCATACGCATGCCGGTGCTCATCTCCTCGATGACCGGCGGGTCGGACCAGGGATACGAGGCCAACAAGAACCTCGCCCGCGCGGGGCAGGAGGCGGGCATTCCAGTGGGCATGGGCTCCATGCGAATCCTGTTTCGAAAGCCCGAGGTCTTCGACCACTTCTACCTCAAGCGCTACGCCCCGGATGTTCCGGTGTTCGCAAACATGGGCGGGGTGCAGATCCGCGACTTCCCGCAGAACGAGGTGATCGAGATGATCCGCAGGCTCGAGGTCGACGCCCTTGTCGTTCACCTCAACCCGGGGCAGGAGCTGTTTCAGGACGGCGGCGACCGGGACTTCAGGGGCATCCTCGACGGAATTGCCCGATTCTGCGAGGCATCACCGGTACCCGTGATCGTCAAGGAAACCGGCTTCGGGATCCATCCCGGCGAAGTCACCCGCCTGCTCGATGCCGGCGTCTCCTACGTGAATCTGGCCGGATCCGGCGGGACGAACTGGGTGACGGTGGAAGCCTACCGTCTGGACGGCACGATGCAGGCGGCCGCAGACGAGTTCGCCTCCTGGGGCACGCCCACGGCTCCCCTGCTTGCCGCCGTCGGTCGACGCGGCGGCCGTATCATCGCCTCGGGGGGCCTGCGAAGCGGGATGGACGTTGCCAAGGCCACGGCGCTCGGAGCCGAGCTTTCCGGCCTCGCCCTGCCCTTCATCCGCGCCGTCGTATCCGGCGGCGTCGACGGGGTGATCGAGGTCACCGAGAAACTCAGAAAGACCCTCGAGACCGTCATGATCATGACATCGTCCCGAACCCTCGAGGATCTGCGGCGGGTGCCACTGCTGCGCTCCCCCGGCTTCGACGCGCAGGTTCGGGCGCTCGAGCAGGCCGCCGGAAGCGTCGAGGATACGGCGGGATGAGCGGGAAGCAGCTCCCACGAGGCTTTCGAAAGCTCTCCGTCTCCGAGCGACGCGAGGCGCTGCGTCGGGCGCTCGGACTCACCGAGGCGGAGCTCGCGCAGGACGCGCCCTTCGCCGATCTCGCCGATGTGATGGTGGAGTCCTCGGTGGGCGTCATGCCGGTACCCCTCGGTATTGCCGGCGGCTTCCTCCTCGACGGCGAGAGCTATGATGTTCCGCTTGCAACCGAGGAGCCGTCTGTGATCGCCGCAGCCTCCTACGCCGCCGGAATCATCGCTCGCGCCGGCGGCTTCACCACCGGTGCCGACGATCCGGTGATGACGGCGCAGGTCTTTCTCGAGCCGCAGGCGGATCGACACGACAGCGCGGAGAGCCTGGCCGCTGCGCTCGAGGGCGAGCGCCCGCAGCTCGAGGCGGTGGCACGCGGGGGTCTGGAGCGCATGACGACCCGTGGCGGTGGGTTTCGCGATCTGCGGATCGAAGCTCTCGCGGACCTCGTGAAGATCGAGGTCGATGTAGATGTACGGGACGCGATGGGCGCGAATCTCCTCAATACACTCGCGGAGCAGGTGAAGCAGGACGCCGCCCGGCTCTGCGGTGCACAGCCGCTCATGGC
>CAYOFA010000157.1:5814-7404 GCA_964402885.1 uncultured Spirochaetaceae bacterium | reverse complement strand
GCGGATTTGCTGCCGCCGACACCGACATCACCGTGGTAACCTTCAACATCCGCAGGGCCGGACTGGACCAGGGGAACCTGGCCTGGGAAGAGCGCCGCGAGCCGGCCCTGGACGTTCTTGCCGAGGCCGATGCGGATCTGATCGGGCTTCAGGAAGCCACGGCGGTGCAGCGCAGAGATCTGGAGGAGCTCCGACTGGCCTGCGTCGAGTGCAGTACCGACTTCAGCAACCGTAACCCCATCCTCTACGACGAGAGCCGACTGGTGCTGCGGGATTCGGGAGTCTTCTGGCTCTCGGAAACCCCGCAGATCCCCTTCTCATCGAGCTGGGGTAACGAGGAGTGGCCGCGGTGGGTAACCTGGGCGCACTTCGAGCCTCGAGGCCCTTCCTCCGATACCCGTCGTTTTGCGGTCTACAATACCCACCTGGATCACCGCTCGCCGGAGTCACGTCTGCCGAGCCTGAAGCTCATCCTGCGGCACGGCGCCGAACATGGCCCCGACCTTCCTCTCGTGCTCCTCGGTGACTTCAACGCCCGGCCCGATCGGCCGGAGGTGCGCTTTCTGACCCGCAGCAACGCCGATGATTATCCTCACCTCCCGCTCGACGACGTCCTCGCGCAGGCCGGCCCGTCGGGCACCGAGGTTACCTATCGGAGCTTCGTGAATCCGTCGGAGGAAGCCCGGCTGGACTACATCCTCGCATCACAGGAGTTCGACTACCGCGAGGCACGCGCTATGACCGCCGAAGCCCGCGGGGCGCCCCCGCCTTCCGATCACCATCCGGTTCGCGCGGTTCTGACCCTGCGGGAGACGCGATAACCTCGTGGCGAAACTACGTACGGACTCCGGAATTTCGGGGAGCTATCTTCTTCCCGGGAGGTCGGAATGGATGCCAAATCATACGCGGCCGCGGCGACTGTTATCGTCCTGTTCATCACGCTTACACTTTCTACGGGCGTGTTCGTCACCCGAACGACAGCCGACGGCCTGGGCAGTAATATTTGCAACGCGATCGATGTCGATGGCTCCCTGGTGGTGGCCGCGACCAACGGTGGGGTTTCGGTTTCAGAAAACGGGGGAGTCAGCTTCGTAAACCGCACGACGGCGAATGGACTGGCAGACAACCTCACGACCGTCGTGTGGGCCGACTCTGCGGAGATCATCGCCGGTATTTTCGGCGGCAACGGATTCGCCCGGTCGGATGACAACGGCGCCAACTTCTCCGCGATTTCGGGTACGGAAACCGACGTTGCCCTGGCGGTCGGGCGTCTGGATGACGTTATCGCTCTTGGGACGAACTTCGGTGTCTTAGTGTCGACGACCGGAAGCGCGCCGTACACCCGGAGATGGATCTCTAACGGACTCCCGGGAGGTTCAGTCTACGGCGTTCACGTAGTCGATTCTCAGCGAATGTACGTCGCAACGAACTCCGGTCTTGCGTTCTCTGAGGATGCCGGAACGAGTTTCTCCACGGTCTCGAGGGTCACAACGGGTATCGTGAACGAGGTGGTTGAAGCCGTACGTTAGGAGAACCGAATGAAACACGAATGCTATACGCCGGACGAAGGCCACGAGACGGCGATCCGGC
>CAYOFA010000157.1:4179-5714 GCA_964402885.1 uncultured Spirochaetaceae bacterium | reverse complement strand
GATCGGTGGCGGGCGGCTTCAAGTTCACCGGTCCGGACAACATGATGATGCCCTTCGGCAACGTCGGCGGCGACGGGAAGGTTCAGGCTTCCCTCGACTTCTACATGGACTCGAACGCGACGGTCGTCGCCCCCATTTCCGGGACGATCTCCAGGGTCGTGTTTCAGTCAGCGGATTCGGACTACGAAATCGAGATCAAGGTCGGGGGATGTCAGGTCTTCTTCGATCACATGCTCGACCCGCAGGTCAGTGTGGGCGACTACGTCAACGCCGGCGACCCGATCGGATCGATGTGGTCCGCAGCGAGATGACACAGCTCATGGCCGATGTGGAGAGTTATCACGGTGATACGACGATCTACGACGAGGCAGCAATGCTCGAGCCCGGCTGTCTACTCGATTCGTTCGTTCCGCCGGAGTAGACGAGGGTTGGTGTGCCGCACCGCTGACTCACCGGGAACTACGTCGTCTCGGAATCCGAGCCCTGCAGCACGCCGTAGAGCCACACGAGATTCAACCGGGAGCGCAGGCCGAGCTTCGCGAGAGCGCGAGCCATGAGGGTGGCGACGGTCGATTCGGCAATCCCGAGCTCGTAGGCGATGAACTTGTTGGAATGGCCCTGCGCGGCATACGTCGCCACCTGGGCTTCCCGCGTGGTGAGAGCCCCCGGCGCCTCCACCGCAGGCTCGTTCTCGATAAGAACGAGAAAGCGCTTGCCGTCGCTGTCCACATGATCGACCACCGAGTAGCGACCGGCCACGAGACCCTTCCAGAGAGACAGCAGAGCGGGCCGGCTTTCGGAGAAGTCACTCCGCCGCGCCTCTTCTATCGCCCGGACGAAGCGCCCGAGAGCAGTACGTAAGGGTTTCGCCTCGTCCGACAGGTGTGCCTCTCGGCCGCCGGGATAGTAGAGGGCGTCTGCCTGACTCACGAGATCCATCCCTGCGAGGCTGGTCCGAAGGCGGTAGGAACAGGCCAGGTGAGCAGCGAGAAGACGCCAGGCGCCGGCCTTTCGCGGGGCCGCGAGCACTCCGCCTCTTAAGGGCTCGGCGAATACGATGCCGCGAGCGTCGGGATTGACCGCCCAGAGCCCCCAGACGTCGGCGAACCCGGCGGCTCGCAAAGAACCGTCCAGGGACGGAAGGCTCTTCTGCTTGAGGCCCGACCGTCCAAGCTGGCGGCGAATGGTTGTACACCCGGTGCCATTCTTGAGCACCTCCCAGTAGGCCTTCCCGCTCATCGCGCCATGAAAGCGGTCGGTCTGCGCGACGTACGCGTCGATCGCTTCCACAGAGGCGACGCTCCCGAGACGAACCGCACCGGCGGGGTCGCGCGCATCGAACTCGTAGGCCAGAACCCCTGCCGCACCGGGGAGAAGCTCGAAGATGGCTGCCGCGATTTCCCGCTGCCAGTCGGCGGCAGGAAGATCCACCCGATAGACGAGGTCGAGCAGCGTGCCGATATCGTGGGGGAGACTCATCCTTCGGGTGGTGCCGACTTTTCGAGGGTTCGAATGGAGCTGCCTCGCATGGCCGC
>CAYOFA010000157.1:0-4079 GCA_964402885.1 uncultured Spirochaetaceae bacterium | reverse complement strand
CTTCGGGTGGTGCCGACTTTTCGAGGGTTCGAATGGAGCTGCCTCGCATGGCCGCCACTTCCCGAGTCGATAGGCCGGCCTGCACGGCCCGGGCCACCTCAACCTCCGCCGGGGTGAGGGGTGAGTTCACCGTTGGAAGCTCTCCCCTGACGATCACGACCGTTTGTGGTCCCACCTCGAGGCGGAGAACACCGACGGAATTCGCATGATTCTGAGGGCGAGTCGATTGCGAGCCTCTTGTGCCGGCCATTCTGCCAATCAAGGTTAGCACGTAACCGCTCGGTCAACAATCGGTATTCTTGACACGATTTCGGTGCAGCGGCAAGATGGCGGGGATCTCAGGATAAGCCTGAGGTACGTACCACAATCAGGTGTAGCTATGAAAATCAAGCAAGCTCTCAAGTGGGTAGCAATAGGCTTTCCGTTGTTGCTGGTTGCCGGTTTGGCCTTCGTAGTCGGAAGCAGCTATCTCGAGCACCGAAAGCTCATAGAGCAGGAAATCGAAGAGTATCCGGCGCCGGGCGCTCTGGTGGATGTCAACAATGACGGCAACGAGCTGCATGTCTACGCGGAGGGGGAGGGTAGCGAAACCCTCGTTTTCATGTCGGGGTTCGGAACTCCGTCACCAGTGTATGACTTCAAAGCTCTCTATGACGAGTTATCCGACGATTATCGAGTTGCCGTAGTAGAGCGAGCCGGATATGGTTGGAGCGACATTACCTCCAGTCCGAGGGACATCGATACCGTCCTTGAAGAGACCCGCAGAGCACTCCAGCTTGCCGGAGAACGCCCGCCCTATGTCCTGTTCCCACATTCCATGGCCGGACTGGAGGCAACATACTGGGCGACCCTCTATCCGGAGGAGATTGAGGCGATTATAGGCTTGGATTCTCTTGTTCCTGGTTATTTCGAGCAGGCGGAAGAGGAACCATCTGTCTCCCCCGTGATAACGTTCCTGACCCGCTCCGGTCTGATCCGAAATCAGCCCGGCGTGTTTGAGAATAACTTCCATGCCATGAAGAAGGGTCGTCTGACCGAAGAGGAAGCTGAGGTCGCCCGAACGGTATTCTTTCGCAGGGTGCAAACAAAGAACATGTGGGAAGAAGCAGACGCACTCTCGGCGAATGCTCATATCGTCTCCGATCAGGGGATTCCCGACATACCGGTCCATGCCTTTGTTTCAAGTGAGAACGAAGATGAGCAGTGGGCCGAAAGCATCATTTCTTATGCACAGGCGACCGACGGGCGCCACTTTGTCTTAGATGGCGGCCACTATATTCACCTCGATTATCCTGAGCTCATTGCGGAGAAGAGCAGGGAGATCATCGCAGGAATAACCGAAGGGTAACCTTCCGCATCAACATGCTGGAGGGAGCTTCAACACCGAGTTTTCTCCGAGTCGGGGCCGCGGTGGGGCGGGGACTATCAGCTCGAGCGCATTATCATTTGGGCTTCTCTGAAGACTGCCGCTGCGAGGATGAGTATCGATGTGCCGACACCGATCCATTGTTCTCTGCGCAGACTCCGGCGAACCTCTTTCGGCACCCGCCTCGAAGGCGAACGAAAGGTCTCGGACCGGTTGGCGGAGATAGAATTGGTCGCCGTGGCAAGCAGAGTCGCCGCCGCCATCTCGTAGAGGCCACTCCGCGAGAACACCGCCAGGGTCGGGGCCAGTCGCTCGTCTAAGGGGATGCTGAAGGAGTTGGTTCCCAGGGTTACGCCGTACATGATCATCCATGCCAGGGGAATCAAATAGCCAAAGGCGATGTCGCGAACACGTAGCACGTAGTTACCGAGAATCACTGCGAGGAACCCAATGAGATTCACCCCGAAAATCGTCCAGAACTCCTCAACCAGCCTCTCCGCAGCGCCATCCCCTGCAAGCGCAAGCGCGAAACGGCCGCCCGCGGACTGGTGCTAGAGCAGGTAGCCCAGCGCGCCGTCACGCACCAGCTGCACATGAATCGAGGACGGCTCCCCGTAGCGCAAAGCGTTCGTCAACAGTTCCCGTACGGCCCGGGTGAATCGGTTCACGGCGGCGGGATGAAAAATGCCGGGATCACCGCTGACAGAGAGGTCCACCGGACAGCGGGAAAACTGTGCAACCAGCGTATGCAGCTAACTCCAGTCGCTCGAGCGTCGCGGTGCCGAGTCCCTGAGATAGCCCCTGATACGCGAAAGCCCCTGTTCCAGCCCCTCGGAGGCACGACCGAGGGTCTCCTGGAGAGCGGAGACGCCGGAACCAATGCCGGACCCGCGCACTGCCCGCGGCGAAGAGCAGAATCGACTGTGCAGGAACAACAAGGACCGCGGGGAGTGGATGATGGTACAAGAGCAGTCCGTCACACCTGAAAGAGGCCGAGGGCACAAGCCGTGCCGGTCCCGCGAGCCAGGTGGTGACCGGTCCGGGTGATCCTCGAGCGACTGCGGCCGGACGTTCCCCATCTGATGCTGGAACTGGTGCCGAACTCCGGCTCCGAAGCATCGGCCACTCACCGAGACCCTATCGGCAGAAGGGCCACAGCGGTATCATGACAATCGTCGCTGTTCACCCTCGCATAGACAGCCGGCGCGGCGGCCGCGCAAAGGAGAGACTTCACATGCATCTGAGTTCAACCCGACACCGCCTCACACTGGTTATGGTTATCGCCCCGATTATGGTGCTCGCCGCCTGCGTTTCTCCCTCCGGCGACTCGTCGCGGACAAACGATAGCCACGAGGCGGCAGAGGCGCAGGCTCCCGTCGAGCCGAGGGACTACATTTTCGTGCAGGCCCACCGCGGCTCGACAACCGACTACCCGGAGCTGACGCTTGCGGCCTTCAAGGCCGCGGTAGAGGCCGGGGCCGACCGTATCGAGATGGACCTCGCGATCACCTCCGACGACGAGGTGGTACTCATGCACGACGTCTCGGTGGACCGCACGACTGACGGCAGCGGAAGAGTCGAGTCGTTTACCCTTCGGGAGCTGCAGCAGCTCGATGCCGGCTCGTGGCATTCGCAACGCTTCGCCGGCGAGCATGTTCCCACACTGAGAGAAGTCATCGAGATGGTCGACGGTCGTGCGGAGCTGAATCTCGAGGTGAAGACCCACCGGCGAAGCGGCCTGCTCGTCAATCGAGTCATCGACGAGACCGTCTCGCTTGTGGAGGAGATGGGTGCCGAGGACCGGGTTCTCTACTCGTCATTCGAGGTGGATGCCCTGCTCGAGGTCCGCGAGCGCGACCCCGACGCACGGCTGCTGCTCATCGACTGGCTGCCGGGTGCGAGTTACGACGGAGTAGACAAAGCCGTCGACAACGACCTCTACGCCTGGAGTCCGTCTGCGGAATACATAACCGAAGAACGGGTAAAAGAGGCGCGACGTGCGGGATTGAGTACCCATGTGGGCGCCTCTCCCGGCCGCCGTGCCCTGGAGTACATCGAGTGGGGAATCGACGGCCTGAGCTCGGGCAATCCCGCCGAGCTCGTTCGGTTCCTCGAGCGCGAAGGGTACCGGTAGCCGGATGGACTCGACTACCACGGCAGAACATCTTGCAGCCCGCCTCGACGAGGGTCCGCCCATCCTGATCGACGGCGGAACGGGGACCGAGCTCGAGCGGATGGGTGCGACACTGCACGAAACGGTCTGGAGCGCGCGGGCAGCGCTCACCGATCCGGATATTCTTCGCCGGGTGCATAGCGCGTACCTCGAGGCGGGCGCGGAGATCATCATCGCGAACACCTACTCGTGCAACTACCACATGATGGTGAGCGCCGGCTTTGCCGATGAGTTTGACGCGGCGAACCGCCGGGCGCTGGAGCTGGCCGGAGAGGCCCGGGACACCGGGGGCAACCGACGGGAACGGCCCGCCTGGGTAGCCGGCTCCATGTCTACCACGACGCTCTCTACCGGCCTGGATCAATCCGTGATCGGGGAGGCAGGTAGCCCCGGCGATGGGTATCGTGCTCAGGCGGGGATCATCGCGGATGTCGGGGTTGATCTTATCATGCTCGAGATGATGCGCGATGTAACCCAGACCCGATTATGTCTGGACGCTGCCCTTGAAACAGGACTGCCTGTTTGGCTGGGATTCAGTGT
>CAYOFA010000156.1:0-7513 GCA_964402885.1 uncultured Spirochaetaceae bacterium | reverse complement strand
AGCGACCGACGGGAATCGAACCCGCATCACCAGCTTGGAAGGCTGGGGTAATACCATTATACGACAGTCGCAGGCTGCGCCGACATGTAGTAAATAGCAGTTGCCGCGGGGTCCTGTCAAGCTCGGGTTCCCATCACTTCCTATCGTTTCCCATCGCTTTCCACAGGCCCCCGGCGCCGCTTGTTGGGGTGCGTGGCGGCGTGGTACAACCGTTCCATGATGCGCCCGGGCAGGGCCCGCCGTAAGCCGCGGACGTCGGTACGACGAAAGCTGCTGAACCTTATTCTATTCGTGACAGTCCCGCTTGTCCTTCTCCTGGCGCTTGCGGTCGGGTCTCTCGGCCTGCGGATGTGGAACAACTCCCTCGCCTCGGTGGAAACGATGACGGTCATGCTCCATGACGCGGTCGACACGACGCTGCGCACCTCCATAGAGTCGTACCTGCGAGCCAAGGTGGAAACCGCAATCGAGACGATAGACTCGGTCCGGGGCTCGACGGCGGGGGGCGGATCTCCATCAGCTGAAAGCCTGATTTCCCGGCGCCTGCTGGAGATGAACGTTGCCGACAGCGGCTATATCTACGTGATCGACGGGGAGGGGCGGGTCGTAATACACCCCGATCCGGATACGGAGGGCCGGGTAATCCCCGACGTCGAGCCGGTGAAAACGCAGCTCGAGCAGAGAACCGGCTACATCGAGTATTCCTGGCAGAACAGCTTCGAGCCGTCGCCCCGGCGGAAGGCTCTCTACATGGAGGAATACGAACCGCTGGGATGGATCGTGTCGGCCTCGTCGTACCGCTCGGAGTTCGTGCAGCTCGTAGACCGCGGACGTCTGGCGGATATGATCGAGTCGCAGTCTCTGGGTATCGACTCCTATTCGGTGGTCGTGGATGCCGCCGGCAGGTTCGTGGTGCATCCCGAGTATTCGGGCAGGTCCATGGACGCGTTTTTCGACGAGGCCGAGGCGGCGCGGCTGATGGATGCCATGTTCTCGGAGAGTCAGGAGCCGCTGCACTATTCCTGGCCGGTGCGACCGGACGGGAGCAGGCGAGAGAAACTGATGTTCACCCGCTATCTTCCCGACTTCGACTGGGCGATCGCGACGACCGTCTATCTTGATTCTCTCCGTCGCCCCGCGCTGCTCGTTCTTGTTGCCGGCGGCGGTCTACTGCTTCTGTTCGTGAGCCTGCTCACGCTGTGGGTTCTCAGAATGTCCTACGTGGTCTCCGACCCCATCATGAGACTCGCGGAGGCCGCACGAAGCGATCGGCGCCTTCCGACCTCCGGTTTTCCGCGCGAGACCCCGCGGGAGCTCATCACCCTGGTCGATCAGTTCAACGCATTCGTCGACCGCATCGACGCGCAACAGCGCGAAGTCAGCGCGCAGCAGGAGAATCTGCGCCGCGGACTGGAGGAGAAAACGGTGCTCGTGCGGGAGATCCACCACCGGGTAAAGAACAACCTCCAGGTGATCGCGAGCCTTCTCAATCTGCAGGCAGGAAGCGTGCGCGACCGTGGCGATGCGCTCCTCTTCGAGCGAACCGCGGAGCGGGTCATTTCGATGGCACTCGTCCATGAGCAGCTCTACGAGACCGAGGATCTCTCTCTCATACCCTTCGACCGCTACCTCGAAGAGCTGGTCGGACACATCGGCGCGTCGAGCATACGGGACGGCATAGATCTGCGCGTGGAATGCGACCCGATCGCCCTCGAGATAGAGCGCGCCGTGCCCTGCGGACTCATCGTCAACGAGCTCGTGACGAATTCCCTGCAGCATGCCTTCGGCGGCAGCGATGCCGGTACGATCCGGGTGCGGATGCTGCAGCGCGGGCGCATCTATACGCTCGAGGTCGCCGACAGTGGAGACGGCATGCCGCAGGAGGCACGAAAGTCGCTGGGCATGACCCTCGTGGAGATGCTCGCCGATCAGATCGGTGGTGAAATCGAGGTCGGCGCCGAGAACGGGACACGTATCACCGTGACGTTTCCCGTCTAGCGCGCCCCCCGCTTGCGCTGCGGGCCACTCCTGCTCTAGACTCGAGACCAACACAGCACAGCAATCGGAGAGCATAGAGATGGGCACACGGGGTGAAGTTTACTCCACGCGGGCGTTCACGCAGAATGAGCGCAGAACCTACTTTTTCAATGTCAAAGAGAACCGCACGGGCGATCTGTTCCTGAACATCGTGGAAAGCAAGAAACACCCCGGCGTGGAGTTCGAGCGCCACCAGGTGGTCGTGTTCGAAGAGGACCTCGGCCATTTCATGGACGCGCTGAACCGCGCGGTCAAACAGATGCGGAAGGAGTCAGGCGGAAGCTCCGGCGATGAACCGGGCTCGGACCGAGGACGCCGATCGCCCGGCGGTGATCGAGGGTAGGGTAGCCTTTGTGGCGCTCGAACCCGTAGCCCGGAAGCCGCTCGGCGAGGGAGATCATCCAGCGGTCGCGGGAGGTCTTGGCCAGGATAGAGGCTGCCTGTATCTGCGCGACACTGCGGTCGCCGCCGACCACGGCCTCCGCCGGCCAGGCAAGCTCGGGCGCGAAGCGTCCGTCCACGAGGACGCGCCCGCCGACGCCATCCAGAGTACCGCCGGCCTCCGTCAGGCCCTCGCGGTCGATGTCCGTCCCGGTGCCGGCCGTCATCTCGGTGCCGGGTGCGACCACGCCGAGCATAGCCGCAAAGGCGCGCCTCATCGCAAGTAACGTGGCGTGGTGAATGTTGAGGGAGTCGATTTCATCGTGCCAGGCACACGAGATGCCCCAGCGCATCGCGTCGGCCCGTATCAGGGCGGCCAGCTCGGTGCGCTCGGCCTCCCGTATCTGTTTGGAGTCCGACAGACGCTCGACGGGAAACCCGTCGGGCAATGTAACCGCCGCGGCCACCACCGGCCCGGCCAGCGGGCCGCGCCCCGCTTCATCTATACCGCATATCATCACGACGGCCAATGCTATCACATCGCGGCCACGACGTGATATGGTGGTAGTGTCGAGCGAAAGGACGGGCTGTGGGGCTTCACATCGGACAATTCAACGACAGCTTCAAGCCGATCATGGACGGCGTGGGCGTGTGCATGGAAAACTACGCCTACTGGATCGAGCAGAACCACGGCAGCGCCACGGTGGTAACGCCCGAGTCACCCGGGTATGTGGACGATTCACCCTTCGAGGTGCTGCGGTTCCACGCGGTGCCGATTCCGCAGATGAAGCCCTTCCGGGCGGGCCTGCCCTGGATCGATCCGTCGTTCATGCACGATTTCAGGGGCACGGAGTTCGACCTCGTCCACGCCCATTGTCCCTTCGTCTCCGGGCGCCTCGCACGGGGTGTCTCGCGAAAGCGGGAGATCCCTCTCGTGGCGACCTTTCATTCGAAGTATCGGGATGATTTCATCACGGTCACCGGCTCGCCGACGCTTGCCGACGTCGGCGTGCGCTACGTGGTGGAGTTCTACGAAAAGGCGACGCAGGTGTGGGCTCCCAATCGATCCACCGCCCGGACCCTCGAGGATTACGGCTATAGAGGGAACATCGAGGTGATTCCCAACGGGACCGACCTCGAGGCACCGACGGACGCCGAACGTGAGCGCCTGGCCGCGCGCGGCAGGGACGCGGCGGGGGTGGAATCCGGCGACGTGCCGATTTACCTCTTCGTCGGGCAGCACCGCTGGGAGAAGAACGTCGAGCTCATCATCAGAACCCTCGGGTTCATCAAGTCACGCGGCGCTCGCTTTCGCATGGTGTTTGCCGGGACGGGCTACGCCGAGCGCGCGATGAAAAAGCTCTGCCGGACGGTGGGGATCGAGGAAGAAACCGTCTTCCTCGGCCTCATCCTCGAGCGCGAGCGCCTCAAGGAGCTCTACGCGGCGGCCACATTGCTTTTGTTCCCGTCGGTCTACGATAATGCGCCTCTGGTGATGCGCGAGGCGGCGGGGTTCGGGCTGCCGACCGTGCTCATACGCGGCGCCTCGGCCGCCGAAGGGGTCACCGACCGCGAGAGCGGCTTTCTCGTGGAGAACACCCCGGAGTCCTTCGCCGCGGCACTTCAGGGCACTGTCGCCGACCCCGAGCTCACGGCGCGGGTCGGCGAGGGCGCGCGCCGGGATATCTACCTGCACTGGCGTGACGTAGTGGCGGACGTGTATCGCCGATACGAGGATATCGTGGCGAGCGAGCGCCGCCGATCGATTCATATTGACCGCGACATGGGGAGCTGATACGCTCTCAAAAAGGCACTGGGAGTGGGAGTGGTCCTCAGAAGCATAGAACTATTCGGATTCAAATCCTTTGCAGATCGCAGCCGCATGGAGTTCGGAGAGGGCGTGTCCGCCCTGCTCGGGCCCAACGGCTGCGGCAAGAGCAATATCGTCGACGCCGTCAAATGGGTCCTCGGCGAGCAGGGCACGAAGAGCCTGCGCGCAGACCGGATGGAAGACGTCATCTTCAACGGCACCGATGCCCGAAAGGCGGTGAACGTCTCAGAGGTGACGCTCATCCTCGAGAACTCCGACGGCGTGCTGCCCATCGACTTCCAGGAAGTCTCGGTCAAGCGGCGGCTCTACCGGTCGGGTGAGAGCGAGTACTTCATAAACGGCTCACCGGTGAAGCTCAAGGACGTGCGCGAGCTCTTTTACGACACGGGCATCGGCAAGAGCGCCTACTCCATCATGGAGCAGGGCAAGATCGATCAGATCCTCTCCAACAAGCCCGAGGAACGTCGTCACATCTTCGAAGAGGCCGCGGCCATCACCAAGTACAAGGTGAGGGGCAAAGAGGCCGAGCGCAAGCTCGAGCGCACCGAAGACAACATGCGGCAGGTCGAGAACATTCTCGGCGAGGTCAAGCGCAGCTACGACACCCTGCAGAAACAGTCGCAGAAGACGCTTCGCTACCGGGAGCTCAAGTCCGAGCGTTTCGAGGTGGAGCGGGACCTTCAGCTCCTCCGACTCAAGGGGTTTCTCGAAGAGAAGCGCAAGAAAGAGCAACGCCTTGCCGGGAAGACCGAAGAGCGCGACACGCTCAAAAAGGAAATCGACGGGATAAACGAGTCCCTCGAGGAGAATCTCGACAAGGTGAACTCCATGGAGACCGAGCTCATGGAGGCGCAGAAGCAGCTCTACTCGGTCGAAGTCGATAAGAGCAACCGGGATCATCAGATCGGCATGTTCCGCGAGCGCCAGGAGGAGATCCGGGCCAAGATAGAAACCGAGAAGGGGCGCCTCGAGACGATCTCGCGCAAGGCGCAGGAGCTCGACGGCGAGATCGAGAAGCAGAAGGCGCAGATCGCCGACCTGGAGAAGCGCATCGCCGATGTGGAGGCGAACGTCGGCGAGTTCGAGCAGAGCATCGAGACCGCGCTGGGTCGCATTCGGGAGAACGAGAAGACGATCTCCGCCCACGAAACCCGCATCGAAGAGCTTCAGGGCGAGCAGGAGCAGCTGAACGTAGAGATCCGGGCCCTCACCGAGGACATCGTCACCGAGCTCGATGACCGGCTCAAGCAGATGGGCTACTCCCGCGGGGAGCGGGCACGCACCGCAGAGTCACTCAGCGAAGAGCTCGGCAGGCTGCGCACTCACATCGAAGGCAAGCAGGCCCTGCTCTCCGACCTCGAGTCCACCGCCATGTCGGATTCCGCGCGTGTCGAGTCGGTGCTTCGATCAGTGCAGAAGGAGAACGCCGCCTCGGTTGAGGCGCTCTCACGCATCGAGTCCCTCGTGGAGCAGTACACATCGCTCAGCCCGACCTTTCTCGATGAGTTTCTTGCCCCCGAGGGCATCATCACCCGAAAGCGGGAGCTCGACGAGCAGGTTTCGGAGCGGGGCAGCCGTATCGCCGACGCACGGGAGCAGATCACCTCCCTGAGGGGCGAGAACGATCACCTCTCGGGCAAGATCGAGGAGTACCGCAAGACCCTCGAAGAACTTCGGGTGAACCGCGCGCAGATGCGCACGCAGGCCGGTGGCGTGAAAGACGCCCTCGAGCGCAGCATCCGCGAGCGGAAGGAGCTCGACGGCCAGATAGAGACCATAAACCGCGACATCAAGCGCGACGGTGAGCGGCGCGAGGAGATAACCGGCAAGGTGGCCGCCCTCGAGAAGGAGAAGGAAGGGCTCACCGCGCGCGAAACCGAGCTCAAGGGCAAACTCGAGGAGCTTCGCGAGTCGATCTCCACGCGGAACAAGGATCTCGTGAGCAAGGAACGGAGCCTGAAAGCCTCCATGGATCGCCTCGGGAAGCTTCAGTCGGAGGTGGAGAAGCTGCAGATGAGCGCCACGGAGACCACCACGGAGATTCGAAACGTCTACGACAACTTCTCCGAGCGCCACTCCCGCGACCTCCACGAGTACGAAGACCGCATGTACGAGATCGGAAAGACCCAGGCGGATCTGCGCGCGGTCATCTCAGGCATCCGCGAGGAAGAGCAGGCCATCGGCAGCGTGAATCTCATGGCCCCGGAGGAGTTCGAGGAAATCAGGGAGCGCTATGATTTCCTCGCGGGGCAGCTCGAGGACCTCCGTAAGGCCCGCCAGGATCTGCTGCAGGTCACCGAGGAGATTCACCAGGAGTCCACGCGGCTCTTCCTCGAGACCTACGACAAGGTGAAAAAGAACTTCCATACCATGTTCCGCAGGCTTTTCGGCGGCGGACGCGGGGAGCTTCGCCTGACCGACCCCGACAACGTTCTCGAGACCGGCATCGAGATCTTCGCCCAGCCACCGGGAAAGAAGCTGGAGAACATCACGCTCCTCTCGGGCGGAGAGCGCTCGCTGACCGCCGTCTCGCTGCTGTTTGCCACCTACATGGTGAAGCCGTCTCCCTTCTGTCTTCTCGATGAGATCGATGCCGCCCTCGACGAAAACAACGTCGGGCGCTTCGTGAACATGCTCCAGGAGTTCTCGGCCTACAGCCAGTTCATCGTCATTACCCATAACAAGAAGACCGTGGCGGCGGCTCGGACGCTGCTGGGCGTTACGATGGAGGAGCCCGGGGTTTCCAAGCTCGTGACGATGCGAATCGACAGGAAGGATCCGGTGCATGCGTAGCAGACTGCTGCGGGCCTTGAGGGACGATTGGCGCCTCACCGCGGCGGCGTTCCTCGGCCTCGGTGTGCTCGCCGCGCTGGTCACCGTTGTCGCCGTGCTCATGAGCCGCCCCGCGTCCGAGCCTACCGATGCAACGCCGCCTTCGGCGCCCCCCGAGGCGGACATCGGGCGCGCACTGCCGGAAATCGGCGTAGAGGATTTCGTCGTGCCGAACGAGGGTGAGCGGCTCGAGACCTGGCGATGGCAACGCTACAGGACACCCGGTGAGCCGTGGGACCCTGAGCAGGTCGACCGTTTCTGGCAGGACCCGCGAGAGCCCGCTCTCGAGTACCTGCGCACGCGAAATGACGAAGAAATCGAAAGGATTTTTCAGCACGTGCCGTAAATTAAGAACGAGGACTGTTCTCTGGGAGGGGATATGAACAAGCTCGCCGTTATCGCGGCTTTCCTCGCGCTTTCATCCTGTGCCAC
>CAYOFA010000155.1:2568-7528 GCA_964402885.1 uncultured Spirochaetaceae bacterium | reverse complement strand
GATTAGAATCTAGATGAAAGGTGGTTGTCGGGTCCGAGCGCTTATTGCACGGCCGCAGCCTGTAGTCCCACATCGAAGATGCCCCGTAGCGTTTGGACTTCGTCTGCTCTCGATTACTGGCTGCCCGCCAGGGCGGGCGGAGGTGAGCTATGGGTGCTGCCAGAGACGTCGAAACTGAGCATGATCGGCCCAGGCGCGAAGAGATTCTGCGGCTGTTCCATGAGGCCCAAAACGCCGAGCCTCTTCACAACTATGTTACCAGCGACAAGCTCGCGGAGATAGCTCGGACGCTGGACATTCCGCTTGCGGAAGCTGAGGGCGTAGTGAGCTTCTACCGTCACTTCTCCCGCCGCCCGCGCGGACGCTACGTCATCCGATTGTGCGATTCACTGAGCTGCCGGATTCTCGGGTCGCTCGATGTGTACCGCTACATACGACGTCGGCTCGGGATAGGACGAGGCCAGACCACGGCCGACGGCATGTTCACGCTCGAAGTGGTGAATTGCCTCGGCAGCTGCGACACTGCCCCGAACTTCATGGTAAACGACACGCTCTACACCAACCTCGACGAAACGAAGACGGAAGAGGTTCTTGCGGCATTGGAGCACGAGGCTGTCACGGAGGTGGAGACATGAGACACGTGCAGTATCTCACCGGGTATACGTCGGAGGGCGTGGGAACGGACGTGGAAGAGTATATGAACGCCGGGGGCTATGTCGGCCTGCAACGTGCTCTCGCCCTCAGGCCGCAAGAGGTCGTCGAGAGAGTAACCGATGCCAAACTCAGGGGGCGCGGCGGCGCCGGCTTTGAAACCGGAAAGAAGTGGAGCACCGTGCGCACGGACAGCGAGGTGTACCTCGTGTGCAACGCGGACGAAGGTGAGCCGGGAACATTCAAGGACCGCTTCCTTATGGAACGTGCTCCCTATCTCATTCTGGAGGGAATGACGATTGCCGCCTTCGCCGTCGGGGCGCACAAGGGCTACATCTACATCAGAAGCGAGTATCCGCGGGTAATCTCGGAACTCCAAACGGCGATTGACACGGCCCGTTCCACCGGTGTTCTCGGCCAGGACATCCTCGAGAGCGGCTTCGATTTCGATGTCGGACTGATGCCGGGAGGCGGCTCGTACGTGGTCGGTGACGAGACGGCGCTTCTCAACTCGCTCATGGGAAACCGGGGGTATCCCACACTCAAACCCCCGTACCCCACCGACCGCGGTTTGTGGGACAAGCCGACCGTCATCAACAATGTGGAGACCCTCGCCTGCGTGCCGCTCGTCTTCTCGGAGGGACCCGAGTGGTTTCGAAGCATCGGGGCGCCGCAGTCCCCCGGACCGAAGCTTTACTGCCTCAGCGGCCACGTGAATGCGCCCGGCGTCTACGAGTTTCCGATGGGAGTCGAGGTCAAAGAGCTCATAGAAGCCTCCGGCGGCGTCGACGGGCGATTCAAGGCCGTGCAGATCGGCGGAACGGCCGGGCCGGTATACGACGAGGCGGCCCTGGACTACAAGCTCGACTTCGCGTCTATGAAGAGTGTCGGCGGATCGCTCGGCTCCGGCGCCGTGGTGGTGATGAACACCAGCGTGAATATGGGGCACGTTCTGGAGGTCATCATGCGGTTCTTCTCGGAGGAGTCCTGCGGCCAGTGTTTCGCCTGCCGCTACGGCACCCGGCAACTCGAGCATATGGCCAACGAAATCGCCACGGGCACGGGACGCGAGGAGTTCCTGGACCTCATGCGGGAGACCGCGGAGGTGATGTATCACTCGTCGCTGTGTCCGTTCGGGCAATCGATCGACCTGGCGCTGACGACGCTGCTCGACAACTTCAGTGACGAACTGCGTGCGCACATCGGCCAACAGGACTATGTCCGGGAGGTGATGGCATGATCACTCTGCTCATGAACGATAAGCCGATTACCGTCGAAGACGGTACGAGTGTCCTGAACGCCGCGAAACAGGCGGGCGTGGATATTCCGACGTTGTGTCAGCACCAGGACCTCGAACCGCGCGGATCGTGCGGCATGTGCATGGTCGACATCGAGGGCCAGGCCGGTTACAAGCGAGCCTGCGTCACCGAGGCCCGCGACGGCATGCATGTCCGCACCAACACAGCCGCACTGCGCACCATGAGACGCCGGCTACTCGAGCTCGTTCTCGCGACGCACCCCGAGGACTGCCTTGCCTGCATCAAGCATGGGAAATGCGAACTTCAGAACCTTGCCGAGAAGCTCGAAGTGCGGGAGCTGCGCTACGAGAAGACCACCCGCGGGCTGCCGGTCGACCGGAGCTCGATGAGCATCGTGCGCGACATGAACAAGTGCATCGGCTGTGGTCGCTGTGTCGAGGTCTGCAATGACGTGCAGTCGGTCGGTTCGATCTTCTTCCGGGGGCGAGGCTCCGAAACGGTGGTGGCTCCCGCCGACGAGTTCGAAATGGGCTCGAGTCCCTGCGTGAACTGCGGTCAGTGCGTTGTCTACTGTCCGGTGGGCGCTCTCTACGAGAGGGAGGATATCGATGTGGCGTGGAGTGCCATCGATGACCCGGCACAGACGGTGGTTGCCCAGATGGCGCCGGCGGTCCGCGTGGCTCTCGGTGAAGAGTTCGGACTCGAGCCGGGATCGCTCGTGACGGGCAAAGTATACGCCGCTCTGAGAGAGCTGGGTGTGGATGTCGTGCTCGACACCAATTTCTCCGCCGACCTCACCATAATGGAAGAGGGCACGGAGTTCCTCGAACGGCTCGAACACGGCGGCCCCTTCCCGCTTATCACCTCCTGCTCCCCGGGGTGGATCAAGTTCGCCGAAACCTACTACGACGATCTGCTCGACAACATCTCCTCCTGCAAGTCGCCGCAGCAGATGCTTGGCGCGGTCATTAAGTCCTACTATGCGGATGAGAAGGGGATCGACCAGGGTCATCTGACCTCCCTCTCGGTTATGCCCTGTACCGCGAAGAAGTTCGAAGCCGCTCGCCCCGGGATGGCATCCAGCGGCCGGCAGGACGTCGACATCGTGCTCACCACCCGCGAGGTAGCCCGCATGATGCGTCAGGCCGGGATCAACTTCGACGAGCTCTCCGAGACCGATCCCGACGAGCTGCTCTCCGCGTACTCAGGCGCTGCTACGATTTTCGGCTCGACGGGTGGAGTGATGGAAGCGGCGTTGCGAAGCGCCTACGAGCTCAAGACCGGTGAGCGTCTCGAACACGTCGAGCTTGCCCCGGTCCGCGGAACCGAGGGGGTGCGGGAGGCAACGATTGACGTCGCCGGGACACCGATTCGTGTCGCGGTGGCTCACGGACTCGAGAATGCGCGCACGGTCCTCGATGAGGTGCGGGCGGCGAAGCGTCGCGGTGAGATCCCCTACCATTTCATCGAGATCATGGCCTGCGCGGGCGGATGCGTCGGAGGAGGCGGCCAGCCGCTCGAGAACTCCATCGAGCGCAGGCGGCAGCGTGCGGCCGGGCTCTATGCCGAGGACTCGAGCGCGCCCATACGCCGCTCCCACGAGAACCCCGAGGTACTCGCGCTCTACGAGCATTTTCTCGGTGAGCCGGGGAGTGCCCGGGCCCACGCGTTGCTGCATACCGAGTACCGGCGCCGCAACCCGTACGCTCCGCAAGTGTTCGAGGCACCGCGAGGCCAGGCAGCGCGTGGTCCCGCGGCGCGTGGCCGGGCGCCCACGGTCGGGGCGCCGAGAGCGCGGGCAAAACCGTAGGTCTTATCCGCGGGGCCGCGGGGCGATCTCCTCTATCTCGTCCAGATCGTAGGGGGTGGCCTGATACACGCAGTAGTTCAGCCAGTTCGCAAAGAGCAGGTGTGCGTGGGCACGCCAGGTGGCCACCGGCGGGCGAGCAGGGTCATTGTCTGGAAAGTAATTGTGGGGCATCGCAGTATCGAGCCCGGCGTCGGCGTCCCGCCTGTACTCGAACGCGAGCGTGTCCACCTCGTATTCGAGATGTCCGGTGATGAAGACCTGACGGCCGTCGAAGGCCGAGGCAACCCCGAACCCCGCCTGCTCGGAGGTTGCCATCACCTCGAGCTCTGGTCGCGCCTCGACCTCCTCCAGGTGGATATCGGTGTAACGTGAGTGTGGCACGGGGAATCGCTCGTCGAAGCCGCGGAACAGCGGCGCATGGTCGTCGTGCCGCCGGTGCTCGAATACCCCGAAGAGCTTTTCCGGCAGCAGGTACTTGTCGATACCATAGTGATAGTAGAGCCCCGCCTGCGCCCCCCAGCAGATATGGAGCGTCGAGTAGACGTTACGCAGGCTGTACTCCATGATCGCTGCGAGCTCGTTCCAGTAATCCACCTCCTCGAAGGGAATCGTCTCCACCGGTGCGCCGGTTATGATCATCCCGTCGTAGCGCCGTCTGCGAATCCGCTCGAGAGAGGTGTAGAATCGATCGAGATGAGCCGGATCGGTATTCTTCGACTCGTGCGAGGCTGTGTGTACGAGATCAACGTTCACCTGCAGCGGGGTATTGCCGAGGAGCCGCAGCAGCTGTGTCTCCGTCGCGATCTTCGTCGGCATGAGGTTGACGATCGCGATATTGAGCGGCCGGATATCCTGATGAACCGCGCGTTCCTCGCTCATCACGAAGATGTTCTCTCGCTCGAGGTGTTCGCGGGCGGGAAGAGCGTCGGGAATGTTTATCGGCATGTGAGCAGCCCCCGTATTCCAAAACGCCCCCGGCCGTGTGCGCGGGGGCGCAAACTATACCGTGAAAGTAATCTAGCAGCTTTGGAACTGCAAGGCGTGTGGCTGGGTGCGCCGGCTGTCCGCGTCCGCGACGTCTTGTTTCTGCATCATCATGTGACCAAAAGCTTGTGAACGCGTTGCGCGTGCGTTAGCTTATGCGGGATGCGATGGACAACAGATGAGCATCGCCTCCGAGGGCGGTGGCTGCAGATTAGTTCAAAGATACGGTTCCGGAGTTGAACGATAGCCGACACGG
>CAYOFA010000155.1:0-2468 GCA_964402885.1 uncultured Spirochaetaceae bacterium | reverse complement strand
CCGGAATCCAGGGAACTCCTGGTCAGAGACCTCGAGCAAGCCTTCTCGGGCGAAGAGGTGCGGTTCGAGTGGGAGTATGAGAAGAACGGCCAAATCTACTGGTTTCTCTTCGTGCACATCCCGGTCTACGACGACGAAGACAGGGTGGCGCGAGTTGCGATGTGTACCATTGATCTGACCGAGCGACGCAACACCGAGCAGCGGGAGCGGGAGCTGGCCACGGCGATCGCACGAAGCCCCATCTCCGTGGTGATGACCGACGCGGCCGGCTCGATACGCTACGTGAATCCGTTCTTCGAACAGCTCACCGGGTATACCGCGGATGAAGTGCTCGGCACGAATCCGCGGTTCCTCCAGTCGGGCCGAACCGAACCGCATGCGTATCGACAGATGTGGGACGAGCTATTCGCCGGTCGGTCGTGGCAGGGTGAGTTCACCAACACGAAGAAGAACGGCGAGCTTTACCGGGAGCGTGCAGTTCTTGTTCCGATTACGGATGAGGACGGCCGGCTGCGTACCGTTGTCGGAATCAAAGAGGACATCACTCCGCTACAGAAAACGATCGAAGATCTCGAACGAAAAGAACGGCATTTCCGGGCGATCTTCGAAAACGCCGGCGATGCGATCTATATCCACGATCAGGCCGGTGTCATTCGGATGGTCAATCGAGCCGCCATTGCGCAGAGCGGATACTCTCGCTCGGAGCTGGTCGGAATGCGTATCGGCGGGTTGGATGCGGGTACGGGTGACGCTCCTCCGCCGTCGGTCGCGAAGCTGATCCGGACTCACGGTGGCGATTCCGATGGCAGCGGCGGCTCTGCGGCGGAAGATGCGGCGAATCATGTGCGTTTCCAGAGCTGTCACAGGCGCAAGGATGGCTCTCAGTTCCCGGTGGAAGTGATGGTCTATCTTTTCTCATCCGAGGATGAGACGCTTATCGGCTCTACGGTTACCGACATAACCCTTCGCCGGGAGCAGGAGCAACGGATCGAGCAATCGCTGAGAGAGAAAGAGGCGCTCATCCACGAGCTCCACCACCGGGTGAAGAACAACCTGCAGACCGTAGCCAGCCTGATCAGGCTGCAGACTGATTCCATCCGCGATGAAAAGGACCGGGAAGTCTTCGAAAAGAACGCCGACAGAGCACAGTCCATGGCCATGGTCCACCAGTTGCTCTCCGAAAGCCACGATCTGACCTCAATCGACCTGACCTCCTATCTGCGAGCGCTTGCCGCGTACGCCTCGGACTGGGCGTCCGCGCGCTACCAGCCGACAGCTATTCGCGTGCACGGAGACTTCGTGCAGATGGGGATAGACCGGGCCGTCCCACTCGGCCTGATAATAAACGAGCTCATCTCCAATGCCGTCAAATATTGCTGCCCCGATGGTGAGCAGGGCAGCGTGAGTGTCGAGGTAACCGAAGGAGCCCAAGAGATCGAGCTCAGGGTGGGTGACAGCGGCTCCGCCGACGCAACCGATTTCTTCAAGGAGCATGCCCCCGGGTTCGGCACCCAGCTCGTGAAGCTGCTCGCCGGACAGATAGGGGCAACGGTTGAGCCCCTGCCCGGAGCAGGAGGGAGCATCCGCGTGAAGGTTCCCGGAGAATAGTGGTGTTGACGATGTGAAGCAAAGTGAATAACTTTGCATGCAAGGAGCTCGTGACATGCCCAAGACGATAACTGTTCGACTCGACGATAAGACCTACGAGCTGATCCGGAATGCCGCCGCCGGCGAACGGCGGAGCATCTCCAATTTCGTCGAGTACGCAACCATCTCCTACGTTGCTGAGGAGTCTCTGGCCTCGGAAGCGGAGATGGAAGAGATACTCAATGATGCGGAACTGATGGCGGGTCTCCGTAAGGGCAAGGCTGATATTGCCGACAGGAACTACACCTTCGTCGAGTAACTACCGTATCGCTGAAACCGATACGTTCAGGAAACAACTCAACAAGAACCGCGACTACCAGCGTATCTACCGCAAGATCCGGGACTACGTATATCCCTTACTTCGAGAGAACCCGTTCTTTGGTCCGAACATCAAGCATTTGCGTGGTGACCTATCAGAGTTCTACCGGTACCGCATCGGTGATTATCGGCTGTTCTATACGATCGATGCGGACAAGGTGATTGTGTTCGTCGTGCGCCTTGATCATCGCAAGGATGCGTACTAGCCGGAGAAGACACAACTCCGGACTACATAATGATCCAGGTGATAGCGCTGCTCAGAGAAGAATCCGATGTGCCCGGCAAAGCGGACGGGGCTTTGCCGGAGGCCCTCGAGAAGCGGCGGTTCCATCGTTAACTGGAGGATACCCGAGACAGGCGCAGTCGACAATGCAGCCTCGGCGCGCAGGGCGCCGCTACTCCTCAGTCACGAGCCCCGCGACCACCTCCGCCGTGGCATCGAGAAGGTCGACATCCACCTCCTCCACGGTGTCGGCCGGCGTGTGGGTCAGGTGCACGACCCG
>CAYOFA010000154.1:0-7622 GCA_964402885.1 uncultured Spirochaetaceae bacterium | reverse complement strand
CCGCGATGGGCGGAGACGAGGTTTCCGACCACCGTCTCGATGACACTTGCCGTGACAACTGCGAGCGCGAAGAGCGGCGAGAGGATGTCCCGGGCGAGGAGATCCTCGAGGAGGGAGGCGGCCGCGAGCCCGCCTATGACCGGCGGCAGCAGCGCGAGCACGGGATGGATGACTTCGCGATAGACGGCCTCATGCCTCGGTGTCGCCATCATCCTCTCCATAGAGTCGCACCACGTGCACCGAAAGGCCGTGCCCCGCGCCGGGATGGTGCCGGCGGGTAAGCTCTTCGACGTAGTAGAGCTCGATTCTCGCAGGTGACACGCCGGAGGCGATGAGCCCGTCGATGTCGTCGCCCGCAAGGACGGGGCCGACGTAGAACAGGCGCTCGGACCGGCTCCGTGTCGCCGCTGCCGCGAGCCTCTCCCCGGTCGGCGGTGTTCGCCCCGTGCCGGGGTAATCGTGGCGTGGCTCGGCCCGGGCGAGGAGCTCGAGAGCGGCCAGTGCCGTCACCTCTCCGGTGCCGCGGACCTCCTCGTAGTCGAGATCCCCGAGCTCGGCGTGGGCGAGAAGCCTGAAGCTCCGCCGAGTGTGCGTTGCTGCCATGACGAGGGAGGCAGCGGTTTCGACGCAGCGCTCCACCGCGAGCATCATGTGTCGGTCGGCAAAGTCGGCGGCCCGAAGGTTGAGAAAGACAGCGATGGGGGCCTCGATGGTGGGCGTGAACTCCCGCGTCTTGAGGCTTCCGTGGCGCGCGGTCGCCTTCCATCCGATATGGCGTGTGTCATCGCCCGGGACGTAGTCCCGAAGACTCCGATAGCGGGTGATGTCGGCGGCGAGCGGCGTCTCGACCCGCACGCCGCCCACGGGAACGCCGAGCTTTCTCGGGAGCGCGATGTGCCGGTGTCGGGGATAGACGATGACACGGCCGGGCACGGGAAGCTCCCGTACGATGGGAAAAAGGCCGAGGGGATCCGCGGTGCGCAGCCGCACCGGGCCGAGGGGGTAGAGACCACGATAGTGGGCCCGCAGCCGGTAGCGAAGCGTGCGGCTGCTTCGGGCGGGAAGGGAGAGTACGAAGGCGGAGTCATCGCGGGTGTAGAGCTCTCCGCTGCTGTCGGAGACGAGGACCATGGGCACCGGCAGCATGCCGCTGTTTCGGACCGAAAGGCAAATCTCCGCGTCCTCGTGGCGGAACATCCGGATCTCGGCTGCACCGCGTTCTATGCTCACGTTGAGCCGCAGCGTTTCCGAGTACATCCACGACCCCCCGATAACGATGAGTACGAATGCGCTCGCCCACTGTATGGGGGCGTAGGGAACGAACAGCAGGGTGATCACGGCCAGCACCCCGACCGTTCTCATGCACGCCCCCCGTCGAGCGGCACGCGAACGTCCTCGAGCGCGGCCTCTACGATGTCCTCCGCCTGGGTGCCGCGAAGCCGGGCGTCGGGGCTGACGAGCACCCTGCGGGAGAGCACGTTCGTGGCGAGCTCTTTGATGTCGTCGGGGAGGACGAAATCGCGCCCGTGGATGGCCGCCCGCGCCTGGGCGCAGCGGTAGAGGGCAAGCGATGCGCGCGGTGAGCCGCCGAGGCGAACGGCGCGGTTGGTGCGCACCGCCTCGATGATGTCGAGCATGTAGCCGGTGACCTTCTCCTCCACGTGGATCTCGGTGACCCGCTCCTGCATCTCGCGCACGCGTTCCACGGTCACGATGGGCTCGAGGTCGTCGAGGGGATTGGAGAGCCGGCGACGGCTTCGGAGGATCTCTTTCTCGACGTCGCGGCCCGGGTAGCCGATGCGAAGCGAGAGCAGAAACCGGTCCTTCTGAGCTTCGGGAAGCGGAAATGTGCCGTCGAACTCCACAGGGTTCTCGGTCGCGATGAGGAAGAAGGGGTCGGGAAGCGGCAGGGACCGCCCCTCGATGGTCACCTGACCCTCGGCCATGGCCTCGAGGAGGGCGGACTGAGTGCGCGGTGTCGCCCGGTTTATCTCATCGACGAGGACGATGTTGGCGAGGATGGGCCCGTTTCGAAAGTGAAACTCGTTATCCTTCGGACTGTAGACCGACACGCCGGTGATGTCGGCGGGAAGCAGGTCGGGGGTACACTGTATGCGGCTGAAGCGGGCGTCGATGCTCGCGGCGAGGGCGCGGGCGAGAACCGTCTTCCCGACGCCGGGCACGTCCTCGAGAATCACGTGGCCGCGTGCAAGCAGGGCGATGAGGAGCTTCTCGACGGCCTCCCGCTTTCCGAAGAACACCTGCTCGACAGCGGCGGTGATTCCATCGGCCCAATCCTTGATGCTCTCCACACCATCAGTATACACTCGCATACTTATTCAACCCAAGGGAGCGGTATGCAATTCCTCAAGCGAAACTGGTTTCCGATCACCCTCGTGCTGTCCTTTATCGCGGGCTACGTGTTCCGCCATGTCGGCGTCGCCCTGAACCCCGACTCGTTCGGGACCTACACGGTGGTCATCGTCATTTTTCTCATCACCGGTTATACGATGCCCACCGAGGCGCTCGTGCGCGGGGTCACCGACCTGAAGCTCCACCTCTACATGGAGATTTTCATCTTCGTGGTCTTTCCCCTCTATGTGCTTGCCTCCACGCTGCTTCTCGGAGACCTCTTCCGCCCGGAGGTCGTCGCCGGGCTCTTCGCGCTTGCGGTGCTCCCCACCACCATCACCAGTTGCACGGTATTCACGCAGGCAACGAACGGAAACGTCGCCGGGACGATGTTCAACGCCGCCTTCTCGAATCTCGTGGGCGTGTTTCTCTCGCCTCTGCTGCTCTCGCTGATGCTTCAGAGCACCGGGCGCGCGCTCCCGATGGATCAACTCACCGGTATTTTCATCCGCCTCGGCATCCTCATGATTATTCCGATCGCGATCGGCCAGATCATGCGCCGGGTCTACCCGGCCTTTTCCGAGAAGCACGGGCCGGTGCTTCGAAAGTCCACGAGCATCGCCATTCTCCTCGTGGTCTTTTTCAACGTGGCCGCCGCCGCGGTGGACGAGGCCTTCATGGCCAACCTCGGCACGATGGGCGGTCCCACCGTGTATCTCATCATCAGTCATCTCGTGCTCCTCGCGCTTGCCTGGGGCGGGGCAAGGCTCTTCCGGCTCGGATGGGCGAACGAGATGTCGGTCATCTTCACCGCGCCCCACAAGACGCTGGCCCTCGGCGCGCCGCTTGTGGCCATCTACTTTGCCGATCGGCCGGAGTTGATCGGCATCGCGCTGCTTCCGGTCATCCTCTACCACCTCGTAGAGCTTCTCGTGGCCGGGGTGCTGCGCTCGCGACTCGTCGCCGATTAGACGGCCCGGCGGCGCCGACGGCTCCGGTAGAGCCGGCGGCACCACCCGCCGCCGGCCGGTCGCCGACCGCCGGTTGCCGGGTACTTTGAATTCCCGCGGTTGCTTCTTATACTGAATTCAAAGGAGCAACGCGCATGGAATTCGGCGACCTGAAACGCTACTACACGGGGGTCCTCGTGCCCGTGGGAAGTCTGCGCAGTGCGAGGAGCTCGGGTGTGGGCGAGTTCGCCGATCTACCCCTCCTTGCCGACTGGTGCCTCGAGGCCGGCCTCGACGTCATCCAGATACTGCCGGTAAACGACACCGGCGGCGACACCAGCCCCTACAGCGCAACGAGCGCGTTCGCCCTGCATCCTCTCTACCTTCGCCTCGAAGACGTTCCCGAGGTTGCGGCGGTGCGCACCGAGGACGCCGAGCTCGAGGCCGAGCTTGGCGCCATGAGAAGCGAGCTCGACGGCCGCGCACGCATCAGCTTCGGCGAGGTGCTCGAGCGCAAGTACGACGTGCTTCGCCGCGTCTACGAGGCGCGCCGCGAGGAGATAGCGGCCGACGCAGGGCTCTCCCGCTGGATCGAGAACAACCCGTGGGTGCGCGAGTTCTCCGTCTACCGCTGCCTCAAGGAGCGGCAGGGCAAGCGCTCCTGGGTGGAATGGAACGACCTGCAGGATCCCGGCCTTGCGGAGATCGACGCCATGTGGCACGAGCCCTCCATGGAGGATGATCTCACCTTCTACTGCTGGATCCAGTACAACGCAGAGGGCCAGCTCCGGGCCGCCGCACAGGCGGTATCCGAGCGCGGTGTCTACCTCAAGGGTGACCTTCCCATTCTCATGGCCGAGGACAGCGCCGACGTGTGGGCGCACCGGGACATCTTCAAGCCGGAGTTTCGCGCGGGGGCGCCCCCCGATATGTTCAGCCATCTCGGTCAGAACTGGGGTCTTCCGGTCTACGACTGGGACGTGCTTGCCTCCAACGACTACGACTGGTGGCGCCGCCGCCTCGACCAGGCAGACGGCTTCTACCACGCGTTCCGCATCGACCATGTTCTCGGTTTCTTCCGCATCTGGGCGGTCCCTGCCGAGGATTCGGCGGGGACGATGGGGTTCTTCCATCCCTCCTACATGCTCACGGCTCACGAGCTCGCGGAGTCCGGCTTCGACGAGGCGCGGGTGCGCTGGCTCGCCGAGCCCCACATTCCGGGTGCGCGCCTGCGCGAGGCTTTGGGTGATCACGTCACCGAGCTCCTCGATTGCTGTCTCGAACCGGTCGGTGAGGATGAGGACCTCTACGTCTTCGCCGAAGGCTTTCGTGAGCAGAACCTGCTGGCCCTCGAACTGCCGGGCGAGGCGAAGGAGTCGCTGCGCGGATGGTACCACGATCGTGCACTGATTCGCGTGTCCTCCGATCGCTATGCCCCTGCATGGAAGATGCGGGACTCGAGCGCCTACCGCTCTCTCGCGGAGGAAGAGCGGCAGCGTTTCGATGAGCTCGTAGCCCACGCGCAACGCATCTCCGAGGAGATGTGGGAGGAGCAGGGACGCCGCATTCTCTCGCTGGTAAACGGATCCGCGGCGATGCTGCCCTGTGCGGAGGACCTGGGCGTGGTACCGGAGAGCGTGCCCCGCGTTCTCTCCGAGCTCGGCATCCTCGGTCTGCGGATTCCCCGCTGGACCCGTCGCTGGGATGAGCCGGGCGAGCCCTACATACCACTGGAAAAGTACCCCTACCTTACCGTCTGCGCGCCCTCGGTGCACGACACCTCGACACTTCGCGAGTGGTGGGAACAGGAGGAGGGCGTGGATGAGTTCTGGACGGCGCTCGGCTTCAAAGGCGAGCGTCCGACCGAGCTGACCCCGGAGCTCGCGCAGAAGGTCATCTCCCGTATTCTCGATACCAACTCGGCGATCTGTATGTTTCAGATTCAAGATTTCTTCGCCCTCTCCGAAGATCTGCGATCGGCGGATCCCGCCGACGAGCGGGTGAACATTCCCGGCACCACCACCGAGTTCAACTGGAGCTACCGGCTTCCCCGCAACATCGAGTCTCTCATGGAGCAGACCGTGCTCAACACGAAGATCCGGGAGCTGGTAGAGGCACGTCGAAGTGCTGTCCCGAATACCGACATCTCCGAATCATAAGGAGCCGTTCATGAGCATTCGCCGAAACAAACCCCTTGATATCGTCGACGTGCGCGAGACCGATGCGCCCGGCCGTGGCACGCGGCCTGCAGCCGGCGGGCGCGTAGCAGGCGGGGCCGCAGCCGCCGGGCGCGTGGCCGGCGGGGCGGACACACGAGAGTTCCACGTCGCGGCGCAGGCGCGCGACCGGTACGGCTTCGACGAAACCCTCTTCGCCATCACCGGCAACGTGATCTTCGCCGACTTCCAGGCCGCCCGCGATTTCGCCCAGGCAATGAACCGCAAACGCGACCTCGTGCGCCATCCCGAGCAGGCGGTGCGCGCCGGTGATGTGAACGCCATGGGGCTGATCGACGAGATCATGCATTACCTCGTCTCGGTATACCTCGAGCAGACCGGGCCGAACCTCTTCGAAGAGGCCCTGACCCACCTCAAGGAACGGCATGGCGAGAAGGCTGTCGAGGAGCTTCTCGAGCGTTTCGTCACCGAGTTTCCGCCGCGCAGTGTGCGCGCCGGAGAGAAGACGCCGCGGCAGCATCTCGACGGCGATGTCGACGGGCAGAGCGGATGGGAGGTCGCAGCCGAGGAGCTTCTTCTGCTCTATCTCGAGAACGAGAATCCGGCCTTCGACCCCTTCGAGGAGCTCTTCGACGACACCGATCTCGAGGAGGAGACCCATTACGAGGATTTCATAGACGGGCTTCAGAGCTTCTTCTCCTCCCAGCCCGCCTTCGGACCCGAAGGGCTGTCGCTCTTCGAGCTGCTGCGTGCACCGATGAAGGCGCATCCCGACTCTCTCGAGGCACAGCTGACCTACATGCGCGAGCGCTGGGGTGGGTTCATCGGGACCTACCTCATGCGGCTGCTGCGCGGGATGGATCTCATCCGCGAGGAGCAGAAGGCGACCTTTGCCGGCCCCGGCCCCCAGCGTCCCTACGAGTTCGGCACGGGAGCCGAGGAGGAAGTTGAGCGTTTCAGCCCGGATCAGGACTGGATGCCGAACGTGGTGCTGCTGGCAAAGAGCACCCTCGTGTGGCTCGACCAGCTCTCGAGGTACTACGGCACGGAGATCCGTCGCCTCGACCAGGTGCCCGACGAGGAGCTCGACCGGATTGCCGCGCGCGGTTTCAACAGCCTCTGGCTCATCGGCATCTGGCGTCGCAGCCTGGCCTCGAAACAGATAAAGCGCATGTGCGGCAACCCCGAGGCCGAGGCATCCGCGTACTCGCTGCTGGAATACGAGATGTCTGAGGATCTCGGCGGGTGGCCGGCGCTCGAGAACCTGCGCCAGCGCTGTCTGCAGCGCGGCGTCCTCCTTGCAAGCGACATGGTTCCGAACCATACCGCCATCGATTCGACGTGGGTCTACGACAACCCCGACCGCTTCGTGCAACTCGATCACTCCCCCTTTCCCGGCTACACCTTCAACGGCGTGAACCTCTCCCAGCGTCCGGGGATCGGCATCTACCTCGAGGACCACTACTACGACAGAAGCGATGCGGCGGTGGTTTTCAAACGGGTGGACTTCGAGAACGGAGATGTGCGCTACATCTACCACGGCAACGACGGTACGAGCATGCCGTGGAATGACACGGCCCAGCTTGACTTTCTCAATCCCGACGCACGTGAGGCCGTCATCCAGGCCATCCTCCACGTGGCCCGCAACTTCCGCGTCATTCGCTTCGATGCGGCGATGATCCTCGCGAAGCGCCACTACCAGCGTCTGTGGTACCCCGAGCCCGGCTCGGGCGGCGATATCGCCTCGCGGGCGGAGCACGGACTGACCGCCGAGGATTTCAACAGGGCGATGCCGGTGGAGTTCTGGCGAGAGGTGGTCGACCGCTGCGCCGAGGAGGCGCCGAATACGCTGCTCCTTGCAGAGGCTTTCTGGATGATGGAAGGCTACTTCGTGCGCACCCTCGGTATGCACCGCGTCTACAACAGCGCCTTCATGAACATGCTGAAAGAAGAGGAGAACGCGAAGTACCGCCAGACCATCAAGAACACCATCGAGTTCGACAAAGAGATCCTCAAGCGCTTCGTCAACTTCATGAACAATCCCGACGAGGAGACCGCAGTTGCCCAGTTCGGCAAGGGCGATAAGTACTTCGGCATCGCCACGCTGATGGTGACGATGCCCGGCCTGCCGATGTTCGGTCAC
>CAYOFA010000153.1:0-7632 GCA_964402885.1 uncultured Spirochaetaceae bacterium | reverse complement strand
CGGGTTCGGGGAGTTGTCAATTGTTGAGTTAGTAAAGCGGCACACGCGGGCCCGGTGTCGTCAGTCGCCCTTCTGCAGTACCCAGGCGCGGATCTCCCGTCGCAGTTCCTCCGCGGACGCGTCGTCGTCGAGCTCTCGGCTCAGCCACGGCTGGATGACATCCTCTTTGATCTCGTCCCAGTTCTTGGGTACCTGCAGGGGGAAGTCCAGCAGGCTGGCCGGCGGCACCCTGCCGAGGATTCCGGGAAACACACGCGGCAGCTCCTCCTCGTTCGTTGCCACCAGAGAGGAGAACCCGCCGGCGATGCCGAACTCCTCGATGCGCTTTCGCGAAACGGCATCGACGAGCGCGGCCTGCGTCTCGGCGTTGAAGAGCCAGGTGATGAAGTCACGCCCGGCCGCCGCATGCCGGGCCTCTTCGGGAATGCCGATGTAGGAAATGTCCTCCAGGACCGGAATGCTTCCGTCACGCGAGATCCAGCGCAGGTCTACTTCGCGACGCGAGCTCTCCACCAGAGAGTAGAAGCGGTCCGCCGTGGTGTAGGTGAAGCGGATACGGTCGCGAAGCAGAAGCTGGTAGGGCGGGTCGTAGAGGTAGCGCTCCTCGAAGACCCGCTCGGCATCGAAGCCGCCGTTGGTCTCCTCGACCCAGTTGCGCACATAGGAAACGGCATCTTCCAGCGCCCCGTGGTTCCACACCGCATTTCGCCGCCCCTGCTCGCGGAAGTTGGCGCCGTGGCTCATGGCGACCACGTAGAGGAACTCGCCGCTCCATCGGGGGGAAAAGCCCACACGCACGTATGTGTCGTCGGTGGTTTCGTTGAACGCCGCCGCTTCCTCGCGGAGGCGGTCGATTGGCAGACGAAACTGGTCGAGCCCTTCGTTGAGCTCGGATCGCTTGAACATGGCGGCCGGCAGATCGAAGGAGACCGGCAGCAGGTACGTTTCCTCGTTCCGGCGACCGAGGCTGAGAAGCCCCGCGTAGAACGCGCCGGCGTCCAGCGCGTCGCCGGCGAGAATATCGTCGAGGGGAGTGAAATGCACGAACGTGCTCTCGTTGGCCAGATAGTCGCCGAGCACGATATCCGGATGCTGCTGGCGCTCGAGCAGGGAATCGGCGGGCCGGGGGGTGAACTCCACCTCGATCTTGAAGCGTTCCTGCTGCGCGTTATACATCTCCACGTAGGCGGCAACCGAGGCGCGATCCGTCCACATGGTGGCGGTTACGGTCTGGCGTCGCTCGCAACTCGCGAGCACACCGGCAAGAATACTGAGAAGCAGGATGATGATGAGCGCACGGGCGGCGCGGCGGGTGCGGTGGTTCACGGTGCGGCCATAGTATGGACGCGGCGGAGCACTGTCAATTCCGGGCCACGGCATCCGGGGGTCTGGAATCGCCGAGAGGTATGCGCTACACTGCCTCCAAACGGGCAGGTGGTGATGTCTGACTTCATGAAACCGCCGGGGTACGACAGAAGCGAGTATCCCGATTCTCTGACAGGCTACTTCCTCATAAGCGAGGCGGAGATGATGGACCCCAATTTCTTCCGCACCGTCGTCCTCATCATCAACCACGACGAGAACGGGGCCTTCGGGCTCGTGGTGAACCGGAAGTCCAGCCTGACGCTCGGCGACGTCCTGCCCGAATTCGATGATCCCCGCGGTGCGATCCTCCCCCTCTACGTCGGCGGTCCGGTGCAGCAGGAGTTCCTCTTTGTCGTGCACTCACCCTACACCGATCACGAGCCGAGTGCGGCTTCCATCGAGCCGGTGGAAGGGGTGATTTTCGAGCCGGCCTTCGAGGAAGTACAGGAACTCTTCCACGCTGAAGGCTGGAACGGAATACCGGCCGCGGTTCGCCCAAAGGTCCTGCTCTTCCTCGGCTACTCCGGATGGGCGCCGGGACAGCTCGAGACCGAGCTCGAGGAGGGCGCCTGGATTCTGCACAAGGCCCGGCCCCACATCGTGTTCCACCCCAACCCCGAGGAGGGCTGGAAAGACGCGCTGAGGGACAAGGGCGGGCTCTACCGGATCTTCGCCGACACCGACCAGAAACCATCCACCAACTGATGAAACTGATGCCGAACTGATGTCGAGCACGCCGGCCTCACGCATCTTCATAATCGGTATCGTCGTCGAGGGCGGTCTGGGTCTGTTGGGCCTGGGACTGGCCGCCCTCACGGGCCTCGATATCATCGGGATGCTCGTCCCGGGCTCCGCCGGGGGCGCAGCCGCTGCCGTGGTGCGAGCGCCTGTGGCCCAGGTGGCGCTCGGCGTCGCGGCGACCCTTCCGCCGCTCGCCGGCTTCTTCTACGCGCTCGGCTCTCAGTGGCCGCCGCTTCGGCGGATCCGCCGCGTCCTCGAGGGCAGCCTCATGCCGCACCTCGCGGGGCTCGGCCTCCTGCGTCTGGCGCTCCTCGCCGGCCTCGCGGGCGTCGGGGAGGAACTGTTATTCCGCGGCTTTCTCCAGCCCGCGCTTGCGCTACCCTTCGGTGAGGCGGCGGGACTCGTCCTCGCCGCCACCATCTTCGGCCTCGTGCACTGGATCACCCCCTTCTATGCGCTCTACGCCGGGGTCCTCGGTGCCTATCTCGGGGCGCTGTTCCTCCTCACCGGCGGGCTCATCGCGCCCATTCTCTGCCATGGTATCTACGACCTTGTTGCTCTCGGTGTGCTACACCACCGTGTTCGCCGGGGTCACGTTGTCGATGAGCACACTGCGCACCGCCGAGCAGGCGAGACGGGCCATCTCACGGCGGGCATGGAAGGTGGCGCTTCCGATGTGGGGGAGAACGACGACGTTGTCGAGTGAGAGAAGCTCGGTGGTTATCTCGGGCTCGAACTCGTAGACGTCGATGCCGGCGCCGAAGAGCTCTCCCTCGGTGAGCGCCGTGACGAGATCATCCTCCTTGACGATGGGCCCGCGGCCGATGTTCACGAAGATCGCATCCTTCTTCATGCGGCGGAAGGCATCGAGGGTGAAGCGGTGACGCGTCTCCTCGGTGAGGGGCGCGGTGACGACGATGACGTCGGCCGTCTCGAGCATCTCGTCGAAGGTGACGTACTCCGCCGGCAGCATGAGCTCGGCGTGCTCATCACGTCGGCGCTTGGTGTAGACCACCCGCATGTCGAAGCCGCGGGCCCGTTTGGCGAGCGCCTGGCCGATGCGTCCCATGCCGAAGATACCGATGGTAGTCCCGGCGAGCTCCTTGCCGAGGTAGAGCGTCGGAGTCCAGGCGACGTGGCCGGTCGAGCGGGTGAAGCGGTCGGCGTCGGGGATGCGTCTTGCGACCGCCATCACGAGGGCGAAGCCGAGCTCCGCGGTGCCCTCGGTGAGCACGTGGGGGGTGTTGCACACGCGAATGTCGCGCTCGCGGGCGGCGTCGAGGTCGACGTTGTTGTAGCCGACCGCGTAGTTTCCGATCACCCTGAGCTTCGGGGCGGCCTCGATGAGGCTGCGGTCCACCGGATCGGCGAGCAGGGGTACGAGGCCGTCGGCATCCGCGACCTCGCGCTCGAGCACCTCGCGGGGGATAGGCTCGTCCGATTCGTGGTAGAAGAGATCGACATCCGAGAAGTACTCCCGCACGTCGAATGGCAGCTTTCGGGTCACGACGACTTTCATTGAGAGGCTCCTTCCGGCGAGCCTCGGTTTGCAGTCGGGCCCGCCTTCTGTGCTATACTCGTTCATTGTGACGAAGTTCCCGTTTAACGCCTATAGTATCTATCTCCGCGAGAGATACGGAGAGCGCACCTACCGCATCGGCGTGGACGCGGGCTTCTCCTGTCCCAACCGCGGCCGCGACCGCAGCCGGGGCGGGTGCAGGTTCTGCGACGAGAGCGGCTCACGGGCGGCCTACATCGCCGACTACGAAGCGGCCGATCTTGCGGGGCAGATCGAGCGCTCACGGCAGGCGCTTTCGCGGCGCTACGGGGCGTCACAGTTCATTCTCTACTTCCAGGCCTTTTCGAGCACCTATGCCCCGGCCGAGAGGCTGCGGGAGATATACGACGCCGGCCTCGCGACGATGCCCTTCCGGGAGCTCATCGTCTCCACCCGCCCCGACTGCGTGGACGCGGAGGTCGCAGAGCTCCTCGGCTCCTACCGCGATGGGCTGAGCGACGTCTGGGTGGAGCTCGGCCTTCAGTCGGCACATGACGAGACGCTTCGCCGTGTGGGGCGCGGCCACGACGTGGCGGCCTTCGATGCGGCGCTGTCGCATCTGCGCGCGGCGGGGGTCAAGGTGGCGGCCCACGTTATCTTCGGACTGCCCGGTGAGGGGCCCGAGGAAATAAGGGAGACGGTGCGATTTCTCGCCGAGCGACGGATAGACGGAATCAAGATCCACAATATGCATGTGGTCGAAGGCACCCCGCTTGCCGGCGAGTATCGCCGCGGGGAGTTCGAGGTGCCGGGGCCCGAAGAGCACCTTCGAAACGTGGCGGTGGCACTCGAGATGCTGCCGCGCGAGACGGTAGTGATGCGGATCACGAGCGACACCGGCGAGGACCGGCTGCTCGCCCCGCGGGAGTTCTGGGGGAAGCAGGAGTTTCGACGGAGGCTCGTGGAATATATGCGGGAGCACGATATATATCAGGCCGGAGGTAAGGCACAGCAATGGCCAAGCAGGTAAAAGACAACGAGACACTGACGCTCATCGAGCGAATCGCCGATCACTTCAACAACAATCTCTACAACCGGTATCTGCGGCAGGCCTACACCGCGATGGCGCTCGATCAGCACGCGTGGACGCTCATCGAGAACCTGATGGATAAATCCGACTATTACAAGCTGCAGGGCTACCACTACGACGAGCTCTACGACCGGATACTTGCCCTCGCTCGCTTCGTGTACCATTCCAGGCGGGAGATTCAGCCCCATCTGCGCAGCATCCTCCAGCGTGCCGGCGGAGCGGGCGGTGGCAGCCCGAACGAGCGTATCCTTCGCGAGATGGCAGTCAACAACTTCGCCTCGAATCTCAATCTGCTCTCCGATCTGACCAACAAGCTTTTCTCCCGTGTGGCCGAGCTCGACGAGGAGGATCACAAGAACGATCGGCCGGTGTATCAGCGCATCCCCGAGGTGCAGGAGATCGGCCGCTATCTCGTGCCCCGATGACAAACCGCGGGTTTCGCGATAGATTGGGCGTCGGAGGTGAGCCATGCCCATGTCGAAGGTGAAGTTCGTCGTCGTTGCCCTTGTGGCGGTGCTGGTGCTGAGCGGATGTCTTCAGTCGCGCACGGTGATAACCGTCAACCCTGATGGTTCGGGAACGGTTGAGGAGACCTTTCTCATGCAGAAGGACGTGGTGCAGATGCTCGCCGGCATGGGCGAGGGCGGGTCGTTCTCCCTCCTCGACCGTGATGAGCTCGAGCAGGGCGCGTCGGACTATGGCAGCGGAGTCAGCCTGCAGAGCGCCGAGGAAACAAGCACCGGCTGGGGCAGCGGCTACCGTGCGGTGTATGGGTTCGACGACATAAATCAGCTTCGGGTCAACCAGAATCCCAGTGACGATGTTCCGTCGCAGGGCGCCGACATGGGCGGCGAGACCCCGAGCGCCGTTGAGTATATTCAGTTCGCCATGAGCGGCGGCAATCCCGCCACGCTCGAGATCATCATGCCGGAGCCCGAAGAAGGCGAGATGGAGCCAGCCGACTCTTCTTCCATGCCCGAAGGTATGGAGGCGCCGGAGCTCTCCCAGCAGGACATGCAGGGACTTGCCAGTCTCTACACCGATATGCGCATCAGCGTCGATGTGGTTGTAAACGGGCGTGTTGTGGATTCCGATGCGACCCATCTCGACGGCAACACGGTGACCCTCATCGATATGGACTTCAACCGCATCCTCGAGGAGCCCGACGTGATGCAGCGTCTCGCCGCGCAGGAGGCGGGGTCCCTCAGCCAGATCGAGGCCCTCGTCGATGACATTCCCGGCATCAAGGCGGAGCTCAAGCCCCGCGTGCGTGTCCGCTTTCGCTGAGTCTCGACACCGGCGAGCGCTGAGACCCGTGAGTGCTGAATTGACACCCCGCTGCTTGTATCGTAGTGTAGCGCCATGAGTTCGCCAGGTCAGGGGGCTGGGGGCCAGCGTACCGCCGGCGAAGAAGCCCAGCAGTCCCTTTTCGGACGCCTCTTCGGCGCGCTGCTCGGCGGCGAGGACGAGGAGCGCCTGCGAAAACGGCAGCTGAAGAATATTGCGAAGGCGCTGAAGAAGTCCCGCTTCAAGTTCTACAAGCCCCGCGGGGAAGAGGTTCAGCCGGCACTCGCAAAGTTCTTCCACGACATCTATCGCACCGTCGGGCCGGCCCAGACCCTGCTCTCGAATGCGGAGAGCTCAACCGCGCTCCGCGGTATCGTCATCGACACCTACCTCTCCGATTCCCAGCGCGAGCAGCGCGACGCCCTCGATGAGGAGCGCATCCGCGAGCAGGCACGTGTGAAGGGAACGGGGGAGCTGCGCGACTATCTCAAAGAAGCCATCCTCGGGTTCTACCGCGCCTTCGACAATCAGACCGTCAAAGAGATAAACGCCACCTACAGCAACATCCGCAGGCTCGTGAACTTCGTGCGCTTCGACTACTACTTTCTGCTGCGCAAGTTCGACTCGAGCTTCCCCGAAGGGGAGTTCACCTACAAGCCGAAGTTCGATTCCCTGCAGGCCGAGTACATCTCGGACGATCTCAAAGACTTCCTCGAGATAGCCTATCCGCTGGACAAACAGGCCAACTGGGACGCGGTGTTCGACGCCCTCCGTGCCTACAAGGGCGTGGAAACCATCGCGAGGTCGGAGTGGAAGAAGCTGGTCGCCCAGGTGGAGGATGTGCTCAAGTCGAACGTTCTGACGATGATCATACAGCACGCGGACAGGGATCCATCGTTCCAGCCGAGCTCCCGCAAGGTCAGCGAGCGCATTGTCGAGCCCTATCTCGAGAGCCTCAAGACAAAGGCCGAGTCCACGGTGCAGGGCCTGATGCACGAGCGGCGTACCGAGAAGGCCGACCAGCTCAAGCAGAAAGTTTTCGGCACCACTGCGATCTCACGTACGAAATACTATACCGACACGGCGAATCTGGTATTCACCAAGCGCAACGTCGCCGGCTACGCATACACCGAGCCCCTGAACTACCTCAAGGCATTCCTGCTCGACTATGTGAAGAAGGATGTGCGCGAGGTCGTGCGTGACATTCTGATCGTTCGCGGGCAGTGGTCGGATAACATCACCTCACAGCGCATGTCGGAGGCCTTCCATCAGGTGTTCACCATCGCCGATCAGGTGGTGAGGTTCGACGACAGCCTCGCCGAGGAGGGGGAGCTCGGGCAGAAGGTGAAGCGCGGGATGGGCCGCATCAAGGATCGCGACCCCGGTACCACGAAGCTGCTGAAGCAGACCCTCGACGAGGTCAACAAGCAGGCGCGAGCGATGATAATGGACTCCGCGCAGGCGCTCATCACCATGGCCAAGGATCTCAAAACGCTCATTGAGGACTACGACAAGAAGAGCGGTGAGCTTCTTCTGAACTGGAGGGAGCTCGATTCCTACACCGAAGAGCCGCTCAAGGACCGCATGGTCGAGATCTACCGCACGACCTACTACTTCGTGCAGCTTCTGCAGATGTACGTGAAGAAGCAGC
>CAYOFA010000152.1:2196-7723 GCA_964402885.1 uncultured Spirochaetaceae bacterium | reverse complement strand
TTCGCGTCACTGCCGGCGGGGTTCGAGCAGCTCGCGAGCCAGAGCAGCGTAAGAGCCGAAACCGACACAACCACAACAAAGCGTCCGTTTCCACGTTTCATGACGATCGCCTCACTCGCGGGAAGAGCCTCAGAGAGTCCCGGCGCCCCGGCTACTCCGCGACGGCTCTCCGGATTTCTACAGGAAACGCTACATCGAGCGAGAGTGGACGTCGTCCGGTTTTGGTAAATCCGGACGCGGTGCGTGCGATTTGTGCCTGAAAACTGTGGGTGAGACCCCGGTCTCCCGTGAGAACACCGAATTGAAGGCGGATTTGGAGTTGAAACCGACGGCAAAGGCGATCTCGAGGACGGTCATCCCTGGATTCTCGATGAGGAGGCGTTTTGCCTCCTCGAGTCGATAGCGATTGATGTAGGTGCGAAAACTCGTGCCCAGGCACCGATTCAGGATCCAGGATAACTGATGATGCTGAAGCCCGAGCCTCGTTGCGAGCGACTGAACCGTAACATCAGGATCACGATAGACCCGATCCACCTCCATGCACGTTTCGAGCCTGGTGAGCACTACGGCGACATCGAGAGAGTGGGGCACCGCGCCGACGCCGGCATGCGCGGCAACGGCGGCGTGGGCGGCAGGGGCACGGGCTGAAAGTCGAACCGGCTGCTGCGTGTACTCCGGGTAGCGATAGCTGAAAAAGAAGTAGTAGGCAGCGTTTACGCCGTTGATCAGGACAACCAGTCCCACGACGTTACTTGCGCCCAGGAGGTGTCCCACGAAGAACCCCAGAAAGCTCACGAGGCCGACGGAGAAATAGAGGACGACGCCACGGAATACCGTCCGGAAAGCGCGGTCGCCCGCCCGATAGAGTCGGAGAATAACGACTGTTGCGGCAAGGGCGTAGCCGAAAAAGTGCAGGTCGGCCAGCTTGTTGAGAAGGTTGATGCCGACCAGCGCGAAATGATCCGGATCGGGGCCCGCCATCGTTGTCGGGACGGGGAGGGTCCACGGTCGCGCCACGAACATGTAGACGGGTACTGCCAGTGCCGGGAGAAAACGCAGGAGTCCGATCGTCGAAGCGCGTGTGGAACCACCCGACAACCCCCGCGCGTATGAGTACAGCACCGGGCCGAGGAGAAACGTCACGAACACGTCACTGTATAGCAGCCAGGGCGCCCAGGCGAATCGTGTCGCGCGGTGGAGTCCATAGTAGAGCCATACCGAGCCGAAGCAGAAAAACAGGAAGGAAAGCGAGTAATTGACTCTCGTCTTGCGCCGCGCCGTAAGCTGCAGTCCGGCAAAGACGTACATCAGGAGGCCGAGAGCCAGGAAGATGTACGTGACGGTTTGTTCCATTGACGGTGCCGCCTTCAATTATGGCCTGCCGGCCGACGCTGTCAATGCAATGTCTGATGCGCGAGTGTGGGGCCGTATCGGCAAAAAAAGCTTTCCAGAGAAGTAAAGTTCGTCTATTATGGCGCGCATGAGAGAAATGATGCGCCATGGTCCGGGGCGGATCTACTTGATTTCGCTCCTGCTCTCGGTTGTCGTGTTCATCGCAGTCCTCTACATGGGGGTTACGGAACTCACCTCGGCGGGCGAGGCCGTCGTCCTGTTCGGATGGATGACCATGCCGCTGGTTGTCGGCGTGCTCTTCGTCATCTTCTGGCTGGTCGCGTATCTCATCTATTTCTTTTTCTTCTGGCCGTATCGATAGGAGTACCCAATGGTAACAGCGATTGTCGCACTCGCAATCTTCGGCGCGGTCATCGTCCTCATGGCGGCCTACGGCTATCGAATCTCGGCCAAGACGGCCGAGGACTACATGCTCGGTGGTCGCACGATCGGTGTCGTGGTCATGTTCTTCTTCGTCCTCTTTGCAATTTCTTCCTCCTGGACCTTCTACGGCTTTCCGGGTCTGCTCTACACCCAGGGGCCCGGGTACGTCATGTTCATCTGGGGAAGTGTTGCGGGTTTCGCGGGCCTCTACATGTTTCTCGGCCCGAGGCTGTGGGCGCTTGCCAAGATCAACCGCTTTCTCTCTCCGGTCGAGGTGCTCGCCGAGCGATATGAGAGCAAGGCGCTGCGCCTCATCCTGAGCCTGAGCATTCTCGCCTTCATCGTGCCCTACGTCGGTATTCAGCCACTCGGTGTCGGCGCCGGGTTCGAGGCGCTCACGGGCCTGCCCGCGGCATGGGGCGCTATCTACACGGCGGTGATCCTGATCGTGCTCGTCCTCCTCGGCGGCATGCGGATCGTCGCGTGGGTCAACATCTTCCTCGGGACCGTATATGTAACGGCGCTTCTCGGCAGCCTCATCTGGGTGGTCGTGAGGCTCTTTCCCGACGGCGGCCTGGTGCAGGCCGCCGGCATCGTGGCCGAGCGGAGTCCGGAGCTTCTGGCCTCGCCGGGCCCGCAGGGAGAGTTCACATCCATCGTGATGGCCGGCACCCTCATCGTGGGGCTGCTTGCTTTCAGCTGGCCGCATGTGGCCATCGGGTGTATGACGGCGCGGGACAAGTCGCTGTTCAAATGGTTTCCGCTTCTGATCTTCGTTTTCGGCGGGCTCTTCTTCTACATCATACCGTTCATCTGGGGCTCGCTCGTGGCGCCCGCCGCAATTCCGCCGGCCGAGCTCGCCGACATTGCCGCGCAGAACGGGGTGAGCGTGCAGGAGGAGGCAGACCGCGTGGTGCAGACCATCATCACGCGGAGTCTGCCCGCGTGGTTCGGGGTCTACGTGCTTCTCGGTGTCATCGCTGCGGCGGTGAGTACGGCGGCGGTACAGCTTATGACGAGTAGCGTTATCGTCAGCCGCGACGTGGTGCAGGGTCTGTTCAAGGAGGACGCGACGGATCTGCAGATCACCACCTGGGCCCGCTGGGCGGTGGTCGTCATCGTGCTTGCAAGTCTCGTCATGAGTGTGCTCAGCCGCGGTGCCATGGCGCTGTATCTCACCGATGTCAGCGTGCCCGGTTTTGCACAGTGGGCGCCCGCGCTCGTCGGCGGGCTTCTGTGGAAGCGTGGGACCAGGCAGGGGGCGATCGCCGGCACGCTTGCCGGGGTGATCTATCTCGTTGCTTCCCTGCTCATCGTGGTCGGCGGTGAGCGCATTCTGGTGATCGGACATCCGGTCATACCGAGCCTGCTCGTGAACACCGTCCTCTACATCGTGGTCAGCAAGCTCACACCACGACCCAGCGAACAGATCGAGACGCAGTTTTTCGACGAAGTGGAGGACTACCTCAGATCGGAGGCGCGTTGATGGCGGACTGGAGATTGATTTACAACCCCCACGGGGACACCGCAGACGTGGTGGCGCACGGCGCCGCCGTGGCCGAAGGGCGCATTGCGGGCAAGTATCAGCTTTCGACGACGACCGTCCCCGATACAGTTATCATTCAGCGAAGCAGCAGGCAGGGTATCATTTCCGGCGCGGATGTCCGCGTCGACCGGGATGCCGCGCGGGATGCGGGGATCGAGGTTGCGCAGGCGCCGCGGCAGGGGCGAAACAGCGCGCGCGCGGTGGGCACGATTCCCCTGAGCGAGGTCATGGCGAAAGGCTCGCGGAAGTTCGACGCGGCGCCGGTCGAGCCCGACGATCCCGCGGTCATCCTCTACACCTCGGGAACCACCGGTAACCCGAAGGGGGTGACGCTCACCAACCGGAACATCCACTTCCAGTGCAACACCGTAGTACCGTCCATCATCCCCTTTACCCACGAGGACCGGGTCGCGGGGGTGCTCCCTCTCTATCACGTCTACGGGCTCGCAAACGGCCTCGTTGCCTGCGTGAACTACGGCGCCTGCATGGTCATGATCGCCCAGTACAGCCCGCAAAATCTCCTCGACGCGATTGCCGAGAACCAGGTAACCATCATGCCGGCGATCCCGAGCATGTACCAGCACCTGCTCACGGTTGCCCGCTCGCGCACGGCACGCATCCCGAAGAGCCTGAAGTACTGCGTCTCCGGCGGAGCGCCGCTGTCGGTGTCCGTTCTGCGTGAGTTCATGACGGTGTTCGAAACCCAGATCTCGGAGGGCTACGGGCTCACCGAGACGACCTCGAGCGTGTGCTGCAACGTCGCCGGTGACGGCTACAAAGAAGGAAGCATCGGGCACGCGGCAACCGGCGTCGAGATGAGCGTATTCGATGACGAAGGGAACGAGCTCGCCCCGGGAGAAGTCGGGGAGATCGTCATCCGAAGCGAAACCGTTACGCCGGGGTACTGGAACAACGATGCGGCAACGGGCGAGTCCTTCAGTCCCGGCGGATGGTTTCACACCGGCGACCTCGGCTACGTCGATGAGGACGGGGTGTTCTTCATCACCGACCGGAAGAAGGATCTCATAATCCGGGGCGGCTTCAACATTTCCCCCCGTGAGGTGGAAGAGGTGATCATGCTTCATCCCAAAGTGCGGGAGGCTGCGGTTATCGCAGCAGAGAGCAAGCGCGGCGAGGAGACCGTCAAAGCCTTCATCGTGCTCCATGACGGCGAAGAGATGAGCGAGCGGGAGGCCATCGACCATTGCGAGGAGAATATGGCGCCCTACAAACGGCCTAAAATCGTCGAGTTCGTCGATACGCTGCCCAAGAGTGCGACGGGCAAGATTCTGCGAAATGAGCTTCGCGGCGAGGCGAAGGACAAGCGACTTGTGGAGCGGGAGAGATAATGTTTAAACGCGCGAAAGAACAGGGACCACCTCCGATGGGCCTCGGCCACACGCTCGAGGAAATCACCCGCCGGTACAGGAAGCGGGAGGCGATCCGATTCGAGGGGCAGGTAACCACCTATCAGGAGCTCGAGGAGAACGCGAACCGCGTGGCTGGCGGCCTTGCCGCGCTCGGCATCGGCGCGGGTGATCGGGTGGCAATCATGCTGCCGAACATCCCGGAGTTCGCCTACAGCTTCTTCGGCATACAGAAGCTCGGCGCGGTAGCCGTACCCTTCAACACGATGTACAAGGGCCGTGAGATCAGCTTCATCCTCAAGGACTCCCGTGCCCGGGCAATCATCTGCCTGACGAACTTCGCGAACCTCATAAGCGAGATCAGGGAGGACTGTCCGGACCTCGAGCACATCATCGTCACCGGGCAGCGGACACTCGTCTTCATCGACCCGGAGGCCACCGTCAACGTCCAGCTCGTGTTCGAGAAATCGCATTTCCAGAGCGCCGACGAAGCATTTCGCGCGATCGGCTCGGTGATCGTCGAGACGTTCCGTGATCTCGGCGTGGAGGATGCCTGGTACAAGCACCAGGGGGCCGTGCGGTCGGCCGGCGGAAAGAAGCTTGCGACCATTCTTCTCAACGAGATCGAAAATCTCTACGTCTCGAACGTGATCGCCTTTCTCAAGGAGATGGACACCGACCCGCTCTTCAAGGTGCTCTACGTTCCGCCGGAGATCAAGGACAAGGCGGTCGAGCCGCTGAGCAGCGTGGAGCAGGAAGCGGGCCGCGAGGCGACGATCGAGCAGTTCCGCGACGCCCTCGTCGCCAGACTCTCGGCAACGCTCGGCATAACCATCCG
>CAYOFA010000152.1:0-2096 GCA_964402885.1 uncultured Spirochaetaceae bacterium | reverse complement strand
TGCTCGACCCGCCTCAGCAATCTACGCTATGCTTATGTTTGTGGCATCCGGTGGACTTCGCGGCTTCACACGAAAGGAATTGGATCAGTTCTTCGACGCCCTGTCCCGGCTGGGCATCTTCTTCAAGGATCTGGAGAAGGATGAGGTGATTCCGAACGCTCTCTGGGCGGAGTGGGGCTACGTCGCCGAGGAGATGAAGGGCGAGCGCTGGTTGCAGGCCCTTCATCCGGATGACCGCGAGCGGGTTCGCGCCCGCTTCAACGAATACAAACAGGGCAGTGATGAGATCACCCAGTCCGAGTACCGAATCGTCACGAGATCGGGCGAGGTCCGCTGGATCCTCAGCAAGTCGATCCTCTTCGGCGGCGACAGCGAGAGCACGCATCACAAGATGGTCGCCATCGACTACGACGTGACCGCAATGAAGGAGGCGGAGGCGGAGATTGCGCGGGCACGAGCAGACGCTGAAGCCCACGCCCGCGAGGCGGAGCTTCTGCGTGAGGCAGGCGCCGCCATTGCATCCACTCTCGACCGCAGCCGGGCGGTGCGGCGGGTGCTCAGCTTTCTCGCGAAGACCGTGCCGTACGAGACTGCGACCGTACAGGTCCTCGAAGAGGATTTCCTGGAGATCGTCGACTGCTCGGGGCCGGTGCGCCGCGGATGGGGCCCCGGCACCGTCCATGCCCTCGGTGACCATCCCGCCTACCGCCGGGTCGTGGAGACGCAGGAGCCGGAGCTTCTGGTATGCCCCGTCGACGAGATCCCCGAGCTACCGGGGCATGTACAAGGTGAAACCATCTCATGGATCGGTGTGCCGCTGAGGGCCCAGGCAGAGGCCGTCGGCATACTCACCCTGACGGCTCCGGACTGCGAGTCGTTCGGGCAGGAGCACCTGCGGCTTGCCACATCCATAGCCGACTATGTGGCCCTCGCCATTCAGAACGCCCGGCTCTTCGAGGAGGCGCACCGCGCCGCCATCACCGATCCGCTGACCGGCGTCTACACCCGATACTGGTTCATCCCGTACGTCGAGCAGGAAATAGCGGCCGCCCTTCGCGATCCCGCGCCGCTCTCTCTGCTCGTCTTTGACCTGGATTACTTCAAACAGCTCAACGATACCTACGGCCACCCCGCCGGCGATGATGTTCTTACGGGGCTGATCCGGGCGATCTCCGGCGTGCTGCGCGCGGCGAATCCCATCTGCCGGCTCGGAGGCGAGGAGTTCGCGGTTCTCCTGCCCGGCGCGGATGTCGACGTCGCTCAGGCCGTCGCCGACCGGCTCTGTGAGACGGCCGCGGGGACGAGGTACGACTGTTGCCCCGAGCGTGCGGTAACCATCAGCGTCGGCGTTGCAAGCCTCGACGAAACCTGCCGCGAGTACCGCGAGCTCCTTTCACGCGCCGATAAAGCGCTCTATCGCGCCAAGGCCGCCGGCCGGAACCGGGTCGTGGTGTACGATGGGGGAGGCTGAGGCGTCGGGGGCGCGGTTTGGTCAGCGGAGACGAACCGCATTAACAGGGAGAAGCACGGATTGGCACTCGAACAAGCGCAACAGGCGCCACTGTCAGCGGTCTCCGGGCAGTTGAAGCAGCGTGCAACGAGCCGGGAGAAAAAGGCCTTGTGGCGGCATAACATACAGATAGAATTCGTATGGAATCCAGGGAGGGTAAAGATGAGCACTAACAAAATCATCGGTGTCGTATTATTGGCTCTCGGAGCTGTTCTGCTTTATTTCGGGTATCAATCTTCGCAGGCGGTCGGAAATCAGCTGATGGAGGCGTTTACCGGCCGCTTCAGCGATTCGACTATGTGGTATCTGCTTGGCGGGGCTGCAGCTGTTGTAGCCGGCGTATTCCTCGCTTTCTTCAAAAAGGGATAGGAACTGCTAACAGAGTCTTCCGGGGACAACATTATCGGGTTATCGCCGGTATCCCGGAAGGTTGCGAAGCGTTTGCTGTGGCGCATACTATTGGACAGAATTGGGCGATGCTGGACGTGCGGAACGCACGCCCAGCTTGCAGGTGAGGTCTTGTCTTACGAGACAGAGTTGGGCGATGCTGGACGTCGCGAAGCGACGCCCAGTTTACCCCTGATGG
>CAYOFA010000151.1:6225-7744 GCA_964402885.1 uncultured Spirochaetaceae bacterium | reverse complement strand
ATCATGCAGAACGAGTGGGCGGGCGCCCAGGCCTTCTCCAGCGTCGACACCTACCTCGCCCCCTTCGTCAAGGTCGACGGCCTCGGCCTCGAGGAGGTGAAGCAGGCGCTCCAGAGTTTCGTCTTCGGGGTGAACACCCCCTCGAGATGGGGAAGCCAGGCGCCGTTTACGAACATCACCATGGACTGGAACGTGCCGCCGGATCTCGCCGACAAACCGGCGCTGGTCGCGGGCGAAGAGCAGGATTTCACCTACGCCGACTGCCAGCCCGAGATGGACATGATAAACGAGGCCTTCATCCGGCTTATGATCGCGGGCGATGCGAACGGGCGCGGGTTCCAGTATCCGATTCCGACCTACAACATCACGAAGGACTTCAACTGGGATTCGCCCAATGCGCAGCTTCTGTTCGAGATGACCGCGAAGTACGGCACGCCCTACTTTCAGAACTTCATCAACTCGGATCTCGATCCGGGTGATGTCCGGTCGATGTGCTGCCGCCTGCAGCTCGACAAGCGCGAGCTCAGAAAGCGTGGCGGCGGCCTCTTCGGCTCCGATGAGTTCACCGGCTCCATCGGCGTGGTCACCATCAACCTGCCGCGCATCGGGTATCTCGCCTCCGATCGGCAGGATTTCTTCACCAGGCTGAATCACCTCATGGATCTCGCGGCGAACTCCCTCACGATAAAGCGCAAGGTGATAAGTCGGCTACTCGACGCCGGGCTCTTTCCCTACAGCGCCCGCTACCTCCGGCACCTCAACAACCACTTTTCGACGATCGGACTGGTGGGCATGAACGAGATGCTTCAGAACTTCATGGGCGTCGACCTCGTCGATGACGACGGCCGGGCCTTCGCCGTGGAGGTTCTCGAGCACATGAGAGATCGCCTTGCCGACTATCAGGAGGAGACCGGCGACCTCTTCAACCTCGAGGCAACCCCGGCTGAAAGCACCTCATACCGCCTGGCCAAGCACGACAGGCACCACTACCCGGATATCCGGACGTCGGGAGACGCGGAGCCGTTCTACACGAACTCCTCCCAGCTCCCGGTCGATTTCACCGACGACGTATTCGAGGCGCTGGACATGCAGGATGAGCTGCAGACCAAGTACACCGGAGGCACCGTGTTCCACGCATTCCTCTCCGAAGCGGCGGAGGACTGGCGCGCGGCGGCCAAGCTGGTAAAGGGCATCGCCGAGAACTACCACCTGCCCTATTTCACGATTTCACCGACCTTTTCGGTCTGTCCGATACACGGCTACCTCGCGGGCGAGCACCACACCTGCCCGAAGTGCGAGGAAGAGCAGCGCAGCGAATTGCAGCAGAAAATCATGGAGCTCGAAGCAGAACGAGAGCGACTGGGAGGAAAGAGATGATGGAAGAGACGAAGCGAGACGTGGAGAGCATTGACAGGGAGATCGAGAAACTGAAGAGCCGCCTCGCCAACGTGGAAGGCACGCCGACGGAGATCTACACGCGCATCGTGGGCTACTACCGCAGCCTCACCAACTGGAACAA
>CAYOFA010000151.1:0-6125 GCA_964402885.1 uncultured Spirochaetaceae bacterium | reverse complement strand
GTACGAGTCCCGCAGGAGCGTGGCGGCAGCCGGGCAACCGGAAGTCGCGGCGCAGAACAGGGCGGCCGGCGAGGCACGGGTCGTCTCGAGCTACGCCTACTTCTTCCGCACAACCTGCCCGAACTGTCCGCCGGTACGGAGCCTTCTCGAGGCCGCGCCGGTGGGCGGTGATCACTTCGACGTCGACACCGACGAGGGGTTCTCCAAGGCGGCCGAGATGCAGATCCTGGCAACCCCAACGGTCGTCTTCTTCGACGGCAACGGGGAGCAGGTCGGCCGGGCAAACGCGCCCACCGAAGCTCAGAGGTTCCTCGCCTTCGCGGAGTGACGCCGTGGCCCTCGAAGCGCTCGGGCTGCTGAAGTCGACCCTCGTCGACTATCCCGGGGAGGTCGCGGCGACGCTGTTCACCAACGGGTGCAACCTCTCCTGTCCGTACTGCCACAACCCCGAGCTCGTATCCGGCCCGGCGCCGGACGACTTCCTCCCCCGGGAGCAGGTGATGGCATACCTGCGCAAGCGAAGCTGCGTGCTCGGCGGCGTGTGCATAACCGGCGGCGAGCCGACGCTGCACGCCGATCTCCCGCAGCTCGTGTCCGAGATCCATGAGCTCGGGCTCAAGGTCAAAGTCGACACCAACGGCACCCTGCCCGAGCGAATTGCCGAGCTCGATGCCGACTACTACGCGATGGACATGAAGGTCGCTCCTGCGCACTACGATCGGGTGGGCATGCCCGATGCGGGCGATCGGCTGCGGCGGTCGATGGACATCATCCGCGCGAGCGGCGCGGATTACGAGTTTCGCACTACGGTGGTGCCGGGAATCGTGTTCGATGAAGATGTGGATGAGATCTGCGAGGCCCTTGCACCGGGCGATGCCTACACGCTCGCCCAGTACCGGCCTCTTATCACCCTCGACCCGGCGTTCGAGTCGGTCGGCCCCTACCCGCTTTCGACGCTCGAGGCGATGAGGGATCGCTGTGCCGCTCGCGGTGTCGACGTGCACGTGCGTGCGGGGAAATAGTGGCGAAGGGATTCGAACCCCTGACCTAGCGGATATGAGCCGCTTGCTCTACCGACTGAGCTACGCCACCACGCTGGATTGAAGGTAAGGTAGCAAGCAGCCCACGGTGTGTCAAGAGACGCGAGGCCGGTGAGCTCGTGAGGCCGCCGGTCACAACAGATTCTGGCCCTTGGCCGCATCCATCAGCCGACGGTTCCAGTAGTTTTTGTAGAGAAAGTCCGTCTTCTGTCCGTACTGATCGATGTGGCCGGTGCGCTCGCGCAGGTGCTTTACCGACTTTCCGAGCACGGTCAGCGGATCGTCGAGGCGGTCGGGGCCGGAGCCGGAGAGGATCACACTGTAGAAGTAGAAGTAGGTGCTTCGGTAGGGATCGATGGGGGAGATCTGCTGACGGCGTGTAAGGTTGTGAGCCTCCGCCATTGCCGCCTCGAGGCGCCCGGTGTGGGCCATTACGTATGCTCGGAACGCCCGCGTGAGGTTCCGAAGCACCGTCTCGCCCCCCTCGCGGCCGATCGCCAGGTCCTCCACCGCCGCGAATCCGCCCGACCAGTTGAACGCCTCACCGCCGTTCGGGGTCGCGTTCGATTCATACTCGAGTGCCTCCTCGAGGGTCGAGAGCGCCTGCTGCATGAGCTCGTCGCGATAGCTCGCCTCCGCGCGAAAGAAGAGCACCTCCGCATCCGGCTCGTAGGAGTCGAAGACGGCCATCGCGTGGCCGGTCGAGCCGAGATAGACCTCGCATCGGGCGGCCCACAGGTGGAGGACCCGGAAGGCTCGTGGCTCACCGAGGGCCCGCGCCGTCGCCATCCCTGCCTGAAACGCCGACGCCGCCTCGGCGTAGCGCCCGAGCTCGAACAGCGCGCGCGCCTCGAGCAGCCCGGCGTAGAGCAACCACCCGTTGAATCCCGGCGGAGCCATCATTTCCCGGTGGCGCTGCACCGCTTCGAGCACGCGCGTGTACTTTCCCTCGAGAAAGAGGCAGATCGTGCCGAGCAACTCCGCGCGTGAGAGGGTGTGGTCGCCGACCGTGCTGTCGCCCTGCACTAGGAGAAAATAGTCGCGGGCTTCGGAGAGATGCTCGCGACCGAGGAGCACGAGACCGAACTCGAGCTGTGCCCGCGCCGAAAGATCTCCCTGCCCCGCCTCCTGAAACGCCATGACGGCGCGTTTGACCAGACGGAGCGCTTCGGCGAGCCGTCCCCTCATCATCATCAGCCGGCCTTCCTGGAGTGCCACCTCGCCGGCGAGCTGCGGATTCCCGCCGGTGTCCGGCAGCCGGGAGACCATGCGCTCCGCCTCGTCGAGATCTTCCTGCAGCAGAAATCTCCGCAGCATCGCAACGAAGCGGTAGACGTCGATAATCCGTCGGTGCTGGACGTGCTCGCCGGCGGAGCTCTCGAGTATCTCATCGCGTTCGAGCTCGGCCGCGCGATCGACGTTGCCCGCGTCGAGCTCTCGCCCGAGAGCCATCCGCATCGCCTCTACCGCCTCGGGCCGCCGGCCCGCCCGCTCGAGAATGCCCGCGAGGACCCTGTCCGACACAACCGCCCCCGTGCCGAGCGACCGCCACACCCAGTCGGCCAGCTCCCCGCGCAGGTCCGCGGCGCGCTCGCCGAGCACCGCGGCCGCCTCCGAGGCGAAGGCATGAGAACTCGGAAGACCGGTGCGCTCATCCCGCAGGAATCCGCGCCGCAGGAGGTCTTCGTTTATCTCCGAGAGACGAACCCGCTCCGCCCCGAGGTCACCGAGAACGCGAAACAGACCGCGCCTGTCGAGAAGGCCCCCGGTCTCGCCGGCGAGAAAGAGCAGTTCGGCCTCGTCGCGCGGCAGCCGGCCGAGCGCCTCATAGCCATCCGCGAAGGCGCCGGCGCCGCTCCGGGGCCGTGCCGCAGACTCGAACTCCCGCTCCTCCTGCAGGTTCGAGAAGTGATGGTAGACCGCAAGCGCCTTCCCCTCGGTTCGCGCCATCCCGGCGGCCAACCGAAGCCGTCGACGCGCGGGCTCGGAGAGGTACCCGCTTGCCCGGTCGGTGAACTCCTCGGGGGTGAGCGACGGGAACTCGTAGCGCGATACCTCGCGCCCGAGTAACTGCACGGGCAGGAGGTCGCGATTGGAAGTCAGCACCAGAATGGGGCGAAGCGCGGGCTCGAGGACGTTCAGGGCTCCGGTCAGAATCGTGATGGACTCACGGCGGATGTGGTGCGCCGCCTCGATGATCATGCCCGGCACCGCCGGCTCGGATACCAGGCGGCGCAGGCACGCGGTCAGATAGAGGGTGTAGCCCGACTGCACCGCGGCTGTGGTAAGTCGGTGGTAGCTCCCGGCAAAGGGGTGCCGTTTGAGGATGCGCAAGAGGCTGAGTTTTTCCTCGTAGAGGGTACTCTCAGCGGCCGTCAGGTATTCTCCGGCGCGCTCGAGATCCTCCACGGGGACGGCTCGGATGAGCGCACGATAGGGGTCGATGTCGTTCTCGAGCCCGATGATTACCGGCCACTGAGCCCCGGTCGCGCGGTTCTGCAGCGGCTCGACGGCGGCGTGGACGTTGTCTCTGATGCCCTGAAGCTCGTCGCCGTAGACGAGGAGGATTCCCGGCTCCTGCTCGCCGTTGATCCAGGGAGACATGCGCTCGCGCATCTCTTCGACGGCCTCGGGCATCCGGACGAACTCAGCGGCCGATCCCAGCGGCTCGCGGTCGGATCCACGGCGCTCGACCACACGCGTGAAGCGTCCTTCCTGCCTGGTCTCGACGAATGCGTTGAGGGCGCCGGCAGCGCGGTCGGTGAGCCAGATCACCTCATCCACCGGGGTGGAAAGCACGAACTCGCGCAGCCGTTCGGCCACCTCGGTGTCGCGCTCGCTATCGGTGAGGTCGATGACCATCGAATAGCCTGCGAGCTCCTCCGCATGGTCGGCCAGGATCCCGCGCGTGTCGAACGCCGCATCGAGCACGGGGCCGTGTCGATCATCCTCGAGAACGGGAAAGCGAAACAGGAAGAGCCCGCCCTCCTCGCTCGCGGCAACCGCCCCGTGGCGATACGCCTGGTCGGCAATACGGGCAACGAGGTCCGAGATCAGCTCGGGCTCCAGCCTGGTGAGTTGTCGGTAACTCCCTATCTCGAGCAACAGATAGTACATGGTCCGCCGCTAAGAGTATCGGCCGGCCGGGACGCCTCGCTTAGCCGCAGGGCTACTCGTAGTCCTCGGCTTCAGGGTCGGCGTGGTCGACGAGGCCGATGCTGTCGATTTCGCCGCGGTACTCCGTCCCGTAGAGACGATCGAAAAGCCGCTCCATTCCCCTGGTATCGAGGTCGGTGAACTGCACCCCGAAGTACATGCGCCCGGAGTCCTTGTACTTGCGCATGATACGGCCTCTCGCGGGGATCTCAGCGTCTTCGAGGTGTATGACGAGGTCGATGTCCTCGTAGAGGCTCATCGAGGGCCCGTCAACGGGATAGCTGAACAGCACGCCGGAGCCGCTTATATCGATGAGCTCGGACTCGTCGTACTCCTCCTTCACCGGTTGCTCCCGGAAATATCCGTTGACCTTCAGTGAGTAGGCGAGAATGCGGCTGAGCTGCAGTACGAACTCCACGGCCTGAGCGTCGAATCGGGTGACATCCCGGCCGCTCTTGATCATGTAGAGATAACCGACGACGTACTCCTGATAGAGCACGGGGCAGTAGAGCTCCTCCCAGATTTCTTTGTCGTTGAGGCTCTTCACGATCTGGCTGATCGTGTCGAGCATGGTGAACACCTCGCCGCCCGCGCGCTTTTCGACCTCGATCGCCTCCTCCTGGGTGAGAACGCGATCGCGTACATCGCGCGGGAGACTCTGGAAATCGGACTGCGGGAAGGGGAGAATCAGGATCTTACCGGACCGCGCGACGACGCGCTCCTGGAAGGTCTGCGGCTTTCGTTCGCGGAACATGACAATCTTGTTGTCGCTCGCGTGCTCACCTGCCTTCTCCCGGAAGGTCCGCAGAAGCTCCGATATCTGGGTCGCGTCGAAGCCGGGGTCGAAGGACGGCTCCTCCACCGGCTCGTAGTTCTCCGAGGCGGGGTAACTGAGATCAACCCTGGTGCCTTCCACCATGAAGCTGACGCTGATCCCCTCGGGGCTGAGGATGCGCTCGAATCCGCGACTGAGGTCACGATACACGACCTCCGGCTGCCGCAGCACGAGGGCGTCGTTTCGCATTTCGGTAATCTTGGTCTTGAAGGTGATTACCTGTCCGCGAAAGCGCATGAATGCAACCACCTCGTCGTTCAGCTGTGCGTTGAGCCCTGAATCTCCGGCGGGGTGGAGCACCAGCTCATCCTCGGTCATCGAAACGAGCACGTAGCCGTAGCGGTGCGTCTCGTAGTGGAGCTCGATCGGGAGGTGCTTGTCGATCGCGTTTTTGAGAATGAACTCTTTTTCGATACGGCGAATTTCTCGAGACATGTGCGCCCGTTCCTACCTCAGAAGCTCAGGAGTGTGGGGCCCTCGGACCCCGGTTCGAAGATCGGTCGTTCGCCATCCTCGTCGATCCGCGTGAGATCCACGAGGATGTCGGAAATATACCATGAGCCGTCGGTTTCCGCCACGTAGATTTCGCCGTCCGTCCGACCGCCCCGTTTTCCGAAGGCGACAACCGGCGCGCGGTAGGCGGTCTCCGAGAGTCGCACCAGAGCGCCGATGCGAACGTCTGCTTCGATGTCGGCACGCGCGACCATGTATTCGAGTCGCTGCTCTAAGTCGGCACGAACTCCCGGGGCGAGGAGCTCACGCGGAATGCGGCCGGCGGCGAGCTCGCGGAAGAGCTCCTCGACCGCGGAGAGAACCGGATCCGGGCCGTCGAGGCGATCCTCGAGCTCTCCGATAACGACGTCCTCCGGGATGCGGCGGATCACGCCCTGCGTCGAAACCCGGGGGACGTCGGCACCGGGTGCGCCGGCGGCGTCGGCACCGGCCCCGGCGCCGGGGGCTGCTTCGGGTGCCGCACCGGGCTCCCCGTCGCCGCCGGCGTCGGCTGACTCCTCCGCCCGGGGTTCACCACCGGCAAAGGCGTCGCCCCGCCCGGATTCGTCCCGGGTGCAGGATGACAGAGCAATTGCGAGTAG
>CAYOFA010000150.1:0-7983 GCA_964402885.1 uncultured Spirochaetaceae bacterium | reverse complement strand
CGATGAGCGGGAGGCCATCACCATCTGCCAGAGAGACGTCGAGGATGGCCACGTCAGGACGATGGACACGGGCAAGCTCACGCGCGCTTTCCCTCGAGTCCGCCTCCCCCACCACCTCGAATCGGTCGCGACCGTCAAGCACGGTGAGGATGCCCTCGCGAAACAGAGGATGATCTTCTACGACAAGCACGGTCATACCTGCCTCCCGCGGTCGCCAGATAGTATGATTATGATTATAATGACTGATCGGTCAGCCCGGAAGGGCGTCGGTCGGGCAGGTCGACGCCGGGTATTATAGACACTGCCGGCGAAGGATCGTGCGTGGACGAGAGCTTATTCCCTTTGATCAGCTTCGGGTCGATTTTGCCGATCATTCTGATACTGTTTGCCGGGTATCGCCATCAGCGCATCCTTCGATCCATCTTAATCCGCCGGAAGAGAGGGGCAGAAATGTCCGACGAGATGATGAAGAGTCTCATTGGGAAACAGTGCACGTTTTCGGCCGGGCCCTTTGGTGAGACGTTCAAGAATGTCGAGGTCCTCGAGGTCGACGGGAATTGGATACGTGTGAGGGACAGTAAACGCGAGCGGCTGCTCAACAGCGAATACGTGACCGCCGTGAAGATCATGGGTGAGGCCACGCGGTAGCAGATGCGCATCCGCCGGAGACCCCTCATGGTCACAGGAATCGTTGTAGCCGCACTCATCCTCGGGTTCGCCGCCGTTATCATCTACGGCAACATGCGATGGTCAGCGAACTCGAACGAACTCGTTGAGCAGCTCTCCCAAAGCGACGGAGAGACCTCCCCGGCTTCGCCCGCTTCGCCCTCGGTATATCGCGAGGAGGAAATCGCTGGTCTCCCGGCGCCGGTGCAGCGCTACTTTCGAAGCGCTCTCACCGACGGGCAACCGATCATAACGGGCGTCCGCATGCGGCAGTCCGGCACATTTAACATGGGCCGGCAGGAAGATCAGTGGAAGCCGTTCACAGCGGACCAGTACGTCAAGCCGGGCCACCCCGGGTTCCTTTGGGACGCCCGGATCCGAATGATGCCGGGCCTTCCGGCCTATGTCCATGACAGCTACGCGCACGGCAGTGGCCTCCTCCACGGCGCGCTCTACGGCGTCGTCACCGTAACCGAGGCGCAGGATACGCCGGAAATCACCCGAGGCGAGTTTCTCCGCTACCTGGCCGAGACTGCCTGGTATCCGACCGCCCTCCTCCCGAGCCAGGGTGCCGTCTGGGAGGCCGTGGATGACGATTCCGCGCGGGTGACTATCACCGATGACTCCGCGTCGGATGGGCCGCTGTCGGTGACGATGCTCTTCCGATTCAATGAGAACGACCTGATCGAATCGGTTTATGCCGAGGAGCGCGGAGCCGAGATCGACGGCGAGTTCGTCCCGACTCCCTGGGAAGGACGATGGTGGTCCTACGAGGAGCGGGCGGGCATGCTTGTTCCAACCCGCGGAGAAGTGGCGTGGCTATTTCCGGATCGGCGAAAACCGTACTGGCGCGGGCGAATCACAGAGATAAGCTACGAGTTCGAAGAGAGACGGTAGCTGTGCCGAAGCAGTCAGCCGCCGCCGCGGCTCCGGTTATGCGCTCACATGTCCGGCGACACGCCTACCGTTGACCTCGAAGGGGAGCATTTCGAGGGCTCTATCGTAGTTATCGAGGAGATCGCCCCGGGAGTCGGCGCCGAGGAGTATATTCGCCAGTTCGTAGCTGTAACTGTCCTGTCCCTCGAGCTCGCTCAGGTTGTCACCCTCTGAGACACTGATCTTGAAATCCGCTCCGGGGAACCGCTCCCGTACCGCCGCCAACTCCTCCTCCGTCGGCACCCTGGTTACCTCGCCGTCCTCGAAGACCCGGAGCATGAAGTTTGCGGCCACCTGATACTGTCCCCGCCGCTCCATCGGTGCGGGGCGTTTGCCGAGGGCAATGTCGACCATCACCTGCTGGTGGGAGTAGCCGTGGACCTTCTCGAACATATCGACATGGGCCTGGGAGATCCTCGGATTGATTTCGAGGAGATGGATATGATCCTCGGTCTGGTTGTAGAAGAACTCCATGTTGAAGGGCGAGTCGTCGAGATCGAGCTGAGAAACGACGCGACGGGCAATCTCGATCATCCTGTATTGCACGTCCAGGGGAAGTGAGGAGGGGTACTCGTAGCGCGAGAACGAGGAACGATCGCCCTCCCGCACACTGTCGACGACGCCGTAGCCGATGACCTGGCCCTCGAAGACGTATCCCTCGAGGGTACACTGACTGCCCGAAATCATACTCTCGGCTATTGCGGACTCCTTCATGGTGGTGAAGAGCTCGGGCATGCGGTAGCGCTCCATCAGGTACTGGAAGGGCCGGTTCATCTTCTCAAGACCCTGGCGCATCTGTTCCATGGCGAACGCAAACTCGCGCTCGTCGTTGATGCGGAAGGCGAGGTAGGAGCGGAAAGACTTGATGGGCTTGACCCAGAACGGAGGGACCAGGTTCAACTGAGCGATGGGATTCTCATCGAAGGGGTCGACAGCCTGAAACTGGGGCACATGCTCAACGGCGACCTTTCGCTGTTCGATCCGGCTCCAGAACTTGTTCTCGCACTTCATGACGCTCCGAACCGTGGGGCCTCGAAGCCCGAAACGCTGTGCAACTATCGGAACCAGAGTGGAAGCCGGGAAGTCGAAATACGCAACCACGCCGTCCACCGGGACCCCCGCGGATGCTATCTTCTCGAAGGTCTCATCGATTATGGCTTCCATATCGAACTCTTCGATATGGCGAACGTCGGCCAGGTCCAGTCCGGAGTGGAACTCGCAGTACTCCGCCGCCGGCAGGTGGGTGAGGCGCTCCATGTTGAAAGGCTCGGCCCCGAGCACAAAGAGGTGTTGTTTTCGTTTCATGAGTGTCTCCGATGATCCAGCAGTATAGGTGCCGCTACCGAAACGTTCAATCGCCGTTCGTACACGAGCCCCCACGGCGCGTTGTTTGACCCCTTATGATCGTCTTACGTATGCTTAATGTATAACGCTATTGCTGATATGGCGTTGAACGGAGAGCTGAAGTGCATACTCCCGGAAAAACGGTTCTGTCAGTCTTTCTGATCGCCTTCTTCAGTTGTGCAGGCGTCGTTCAGGACGCCGGTGCGCAAGAGAATGGTGCGCAACAGAATCAGGAGTACGACATCCTCTCGATTTCCGTCGAGGGGACGGTCACCGCCGGTACCACCCAGTTCCTGAAACAGAGCATTGAAGACGCCGAAGAAGAGCAGTACGACGCCCTCCTGCTGATGCTCGACACTCCGGGCGGTCTGGTGGACGCAACCCTCGATATCATGCAGGACATCCTGAACGCCTCCATCCCTGTTATCACCTACGTGCATCCCCGAGGAGCAATTGCGGCATCGGCGGGGACCTTCATCCTGCTCGCCGGTCATGTGGCGGCCATGGCCCCGGGGACCACCATCGGGGCTGCAATGCCGGTGACAATGCAGCCCGGGCAGGATGGACAGCAAAAGGCCGGCGAGAAGACCATCACGTTTCTTGCCGGACACATGAGAAACATTGCCGAGGAACGGGGGCGACCGGCGGACCAGGCCGAGCAGTTCGTCACGGAGAACCTCACCCTCGGTGCCGCCGCGGCAGCGGAAGACGGGATGATAGACATCGTAGCGGATGATACCGATGATCTGCTCGCCCAACTGGACGGTCGGCGCGTCTCCATCGGTGATGAAGAGGTGACCCTCAACACGGCAAACGCGAATCTCACGGAGAAGGAGATGACCACCGGCCAGAGGATAAGCAGCTTCATCAGCAACCCGCAGATCGCCTTCATACTCCTCATGCTGGGAATCTACGGCATCTTCTTCGGCCTCAATATGCCGGGCACCTTCGTCCCCGAAGTCATCGGGGTAGTATCGCTCATCCTGGCTCTTTTCGGCCTCGGGATGTTCGACATAAGCGTTCTCGGTATTGCGCTGATCGTAATCGGCGTGGCTCTATTCGTGGTTGAGGCCTTCACTCCCACCTTCGGTATCTTCACCGCCCTCGGAGCGGTTGCCCTGGTGGTGGGAGCCCTCTCGCTCCCCGTCGAGCCGATGCTGCCCGAAGAGTGGTACCGTGACTTCATCGTTACCGTTCTCGGCATGGTGGCGGTAACCATCGCCTTCTTCAGCCTGGTGATCATGAAAGTGATCTCGGTAAGCCGAAAAGCCCGCGTACACGAGCACTTCGGGATGAAGGGCTTCAGCGGTTTTGCGACCGAAGACCTGGATCCGGAGGGGCGAATCAGAATCCGGGGAGAATGGTGGAACGCCAGGAGCGCCGGCGGAGAGCGAATTCCGAAGCAAAGCTCCGTTACGGTCAAAGATCAGGATGGAATGGTCCTCATTGTAGAGAAGAACTCCGACGAGTGATGCGCAGCGACCGTTCCCACATAAAGGAGGTCAGTTATGCAGGCTCTTTTTGAATTGGCAGGGGGAAGCTCATGGGCAGTGATAGGCGGGGTAGCAATACTCATTCTCCTGCTGGTCTCGGCAATCAAGATCCTGAGCGAATGGGAACGGGGGGTCGTGCTGCGCCTCGGACGATTCGTCGGGGTGAGAGGCCCGGGGCTGCTATTCATCATCCCGATTATCGATCGTTTGTACAAAGTGCCGCTGCGCACGATAGTGTTCGATGTGCCCGAGCAGGAAGTCATAACGCTCGACAACGTCTCCTGCAAGGTAAACGCCGTTCTCTACTATCGCGTGGTGGAACCGAGCAAGTCGATGGTGAATGTGGAACACTACCATGAAGCGACCATCCAACTCGCCCAGACCACGCTCAGAAGCGTTGCGGGGCAGGCCCAGTTCGATGAGCTGCTTTCCGAGCGCGACAAGCTCAACCAGCAGCTTCAGCAGATCATCGACGAAGCGACGGATCCCTGGGGCATCAAAGTCACCTCGGTGGAGATAAAGGACGTGGAGATCCCTTCCGAGATGCAGCATGCAATCGCGCGCCAGGCGGTCGCCGAGCGGGATCGCAGGGCCATCATCATCCAGGCCGACGGAGAGAAGGAAGCGTCCAGGCGAATCGCTGAGGCGGCGAAGATTCTGTCGGAACAGCCAGGCGGCATGACGCTCAGGTCGTTTCGAACCGCCTCGGAGGTGTCCGCCAAAGAGACCTCTACCGTCATTTTCCCGCTCCCCCTCGAACTCGGAGAGCTCCTCTCCGGACTGATGCACAATAAGGGAGCGTCCGGCAACAAGTAGCCGGCACGGCGGGATGCGGGGTTGTGTAGAGTTCGATGATATGGAGCTTGAACCATGGAACTGCCGGACTGGCTCGACAGAGCCGAGTACCCCTTCGACCCGAAAGCCTTCGAGACCGCTGTCGGGACGATGCGCTATGTCGACGAAGGAGATGGGGCTCCCATCGTCATGGTACACGGGAACCCGTACTGGTCCTTCGAGTATCGGGGGCTCATACGGCGGTTCGCGCCGACCAATCGCTGCATTGCGCCGGATCACATCGGCTTCGGGCTGTCGGACAAGCCTGCCGACTGGGACTACCTCCCGGAGCATCACGCCGGGAACCTCGAATCGCTTCTCGAGTCGCTCGACCTGAACGACATTACCCTGGTCGTCAACGACTGGGGCGGCCCCATCGGCATCTCCTACGCCATCGCGCATCCCGCGCGTGTGAAGCAGATCGTCATCACAAACACCTGGTGCTGGTCGGTGAACGACGACTGGTACTACCGTGCGTTCAGCGGCTTCGTGGGCGGACCGGTCGGCAGGCGCCTCATCCGCAGGCGCAACTTCTTCGCAAGAACCATCGTGCGCGCGGTCTTCGGAGATAGGTCGAAGCTCACCCCGGAGCTCCACCGACACATCACCGCGCCGCTCGCCACACCGGAGGAGCGCCGCGGCAGCTGGGTCTTCCCGCGGGAGATCATCGGCTCCTCGCAGTGGCTTGCCGGGCTGTGGTCGGCACGCGAACTTCTCCGGGGCAAGGTGACACTCATTGCCTGGGGAATGAAGGACATCGCCTTCCGCGAGAAGGAGCTTGCCACCTGGATCGAGGCATTCCCCGAGGCGCGGGTCAAACGCTTCCCCGAAGCCGGCCATTTCGTCGCCGAAGAGGAGAGCGAGAAGCTCGGCCGGGAGATGGAGACAGTCCTTTGACCTGACGCAGCCGGCCACCAGGACAATCTCAGGCTCGCCTCAGTACGCAACTCGCCCACGAGAACCCGATGCCGAATCCGCTTATGACGTAGTTCCTCGAGTCGTTCTGCGGGATTTCCTTTTCGAGCAGTATTGGTATGGAGCTCGAAATCGTGTTGCCGTAGTCACCGATCTCGAAGGGAACTCTGGCTTCATCAATGCCGAGATCCTTCATGACGGTTCTCACCATGTACCTGCTTGCCTGGTGCAGAAGGTATTTGTCGATGTCATCCATCGTAAGACCGTTCAGCTCGATGTTCTGTCTGATGTCTGCCGGAATGTATCTCTTCACGAACTTGACGACGGCGAGTCCATTCATCGCGAGCTTTTCATCAACGAGGCGTATTTCGTCAGCCTTCTCACCAAGTGTGCCGAACGTAAACCTGCCGGGAATGAACTCGGCGTTTTCCGTTATGAGAGTCGCAGCGGCCGCATCACCGAAGAGCAGACTGGTGTTCCTGTCGTCAGGATCGACTATCTTGGAGTACGGATCGGCCGTGAAAAGGACTCCCTTCTTCATTTCGTTCTGCTTCATGAACGAAGTGATGGCCGAGAGTCCGTAGACGAAACCGGAACACCCGAGAGAGACGTCGAAGGACGCGCAGCCCGGCTTCAGCCCGAGCTTTCCGTGCACATAAGCGGCGCCGTGAGGCATTCTGATATCAGAGTTCTGGGTGGCGACGATGATGACATCGATATCGTCCGGATCGAACGGCGTCTTTTCCTGCAACGCGCTCCATGCCTTCACGCACATGTCGGAGCACTCTTCCTCCTCATCTTTGACGGACGTCCGGTGGACACCAATCCTCTCGTCGAGGAAATGCTGCTCGAAGCCGAACCTGGCCAGCTTCCTGTGATTGTCCGTTCTGGTAGCCGGAATGTAGACACCGATATCCTCTATGCCCAGGGCACTCATACACGCTCCTCTGACCCGCGAGTCTAATGGAAGCAGGCATGTTGATTAAGACCCTGGATGAAATGGAACAGGAATGCCGCCGTCCGGGGCGCCCATTTGCGAATGTAAAGCTTATGTTAAACGTTATACTGTATTTCGGGCGTTACTATTGCAAATATCTTATACAATAGTTTGACAATATCTTCCGGCCGACGTACATTCTCTGAACATCGATACCCCAATGGAGGAGAATGTGATGAAGAGGATCGTTTTGATGCTGATGCTGGTTATGTTGGCGATGAGCGGCTACGCGAGTGCAGTTGCGGAGAGAACGATGGAGGAGGAAGCCGAGGAGACCACGATTGTTGATATCGCGACGAACGATGATCGCTTTGAGACCCTGGTAACCGCTCTGGATGCGGCGGGTCTCGTGGACACCCTGGCCGGCGAGGGACCATTCACGGTTTTCGCCCCCACTGACGACGCTTTTGCCGCCCTGCCGGAGGGGACCGTGGAGGCGCTTCTGGAGGACACCGAGGCCCTCAGCCAGGTTCTGACCTATCACGTGGTCGCCGGTTCCGTTTCCGCAGCTGATGTAACCTCCCTATCCAACGCCACCACTCTGCAGGGACAGCCGGTCGTGGTCAGCAGTAGCGACGGGGTCATGATCAATCAGGCCGAGGTAATTCAGCCCGATGTGATGGCGTCGAACGGCGTCATTCACGTAGTGAACTCGGTTCTTCTGCCCCCGAGCGGCGACATCGTGGAGGTCGCGTCAAACGCCGGCTCCTTTAACACGCTCGTGACGGCGGTCGAGGCTGCGGGGCTGGTTGAGACGCTTCAGGGAGAGGGACCGTTCACGGTGTTCGCTCCAACCGA
>CAYOFA010000149.1:0-8121 GCA_964402885.1 uncultured Spirochaetaceae bacterium | reverse complement strand
CATCCTGATCGCGTTTCTGACCTTCGGCGAGGTGATACTGGAATAGGCCGGCCGCGGAACGCGCGCGAAGCGCGGTGCGCGCCGGGATTCTGTTATGGAAACGCGCCACAGGGCCTACATCGCCGAGTTCCTCGGCACCGGACTCATGGTCGGCTTCGGCCTCTTTGCCGTAGCGATGTTCTGGAGTGCCGCCTCCCCGCTTGCCGCCCTGCCGGTCGGTCCGGCGCTCAGACGGCTCATGACGGGGTTCTTCTTTGCCGGCGGCGCCACGCTTATCATCTACTCGCCGCTCGGGCAGCTGAGCGGCGGACACATCAACCCTTCGGTGACCCTTGCGTTTCTCTCGCTGGGGAAGATCAGCCGAACCGACGCCGGCGCGTACATAGTGGCCCAGCTCGCCGGCGCGACGGCCGGGGTGGCGCTGCTGTTCGGAGTCATGTCCGGGGCCGTCGGCTGGGGTGACGCCGTGGCCGTCGGCGCCACGCGGCCCGGCGATGGTTTCTCGATCCCGCTCGTGTTCGGCGCCGAGGTACTCATCACTCTTATCCTCATGCTCGGGATCCTCGTCATCTCGAACCGCCGCGGCATCGCGCACCTCACGCCGGCAATTGCGGGAACCATCGTCATGAGTGAGGTGTGGCTGGAAGCCCATGTCTCCGGTACCAGCCTCAACGCCGCGCGCAGCCTGGCGCCGGCGATCTTCTCGGGCATCTGGGAGCATCACTGGATCTACTGGACAGCGCCCATTCTCGGTGCCCAGCTCGCCGCGCTCATATATCGGATCATGCCCCGCGTCGGCCCCGTACTATGCTGCAAGCTCTATCACACCGACAGATACCGGTGCCATCACGCCGCGTGCAAAATCCAGACAGAGGGAGAAACGACATGAGTAAGACTGTGACATTCGCGAACAGCGCGGGCGTAGAACTGGCCGCCAAGATCGATCTGCCGCCCGACGGTGTGCCGCGTGCATTCGTGCTGCTCGCCCACTGTTTCACCTGTTCCAAGGACCTCAACGCCCACCGCAGGATCGCGCGGGCGCTCTCGGACGCCGGCCTCGGGGTGATGAGCTTCGACTTCACCGGCCTCGGCGCGAGCGGCGGCGATTTCGCCGATACGACGTTCAGCTCCCAGGGAAGCGACCTCATCGACGCTGCAGGCTACCTGGCCGAACACTACGAAGCGCCGAGCTTCCTCGTCGGCCACTCGCTCGGGGGTACGGCGTGCCTCTATGCCGCTCGGGAGCTACCGTCGGTGCGCGGCGTCGCGACGATCGGGTCGCCGGCTGAACCGGCGCACGTGGAGGAGCTCTTCGTCGGCAACGTCGCCGATATCGAAACCTCGGGCGAGGCCGCCGTGTCGATCGGCGGCAGGCCGTTCACGATCCGCAAACAGTTCGTCGACGATATCCGCAATCATCCGCCCGAGCTATGGATTCACGACCTCTCGGTCGATCTTCTCATTCTCCATTCCCCGGTCGACACCATCGTCGGCATCGAAAATGCCGAGCGCATCTTCACCTCGACCCGCCACCCGAAGAGCTTCGTGTCGCTCAGGCAGGCGGACCACCTGCTCACCCGGACGAGCGATGCCGAGTACTCGGGACAGATGATCGGATCCTGGATCCGGGCGCTGATGCCGGCGCCGACCACCCCGGAGATAAAGACCAGCCGTCAGGTCGCCGCCCGCATCGGCCGGGATCACTACACGGTGCAGATCCGCGCGGGACGACACGCCATGGTCGCCGACGAGCCGGCGAGCGTCGGCGGCAAGGACCTCGGCGGAAGCCCCTACGATCATCTGCTCGCTGCCCTCGGCTCCTGCACGGTGATGACTCTGCGGATGTACGCCGACCGAAAGGAGCTGCCTCTCGAGTCGGTGACGGTGCACCTCTCCCACGAGAAGGTCCATGCGAATGACGGGGCCGCCTGCGACAGGGACACGGGTAGCCGCTCCAAGGCAAAGATCGACCGTATCGAGCGCGTCCTCGAGCTCGAGGGGGACCTGACCGAGGATGAGCGCGCGCGGCTCACCGAGATCGCCGATATGTGCCCCGTGCACCGGACGCTCACATCAACGACGGTCGTGGAGACGCGGTTGGGGTGGTGATCGGCGGCAGGCAACTTGACTTTCCCGGTAGTGTATCGTGATTATTGTATATACAATATTTATCGGAGGTGTACCATGAGAAATTCAGGTATCGCCGGATTCGCGCTGAGAATCGGGCTGGGTCTCTTTTTCATTGTTTTTGGTGTGTTGAAGTTCGTCTCGAGCGGACCGATGACGCAGGCGGTGTACCCCTCGTTCTGGGGAGGGGCGGCGATTCCCGCGCTCATCTTCGCGCTGGGTGTGGTTCAGATACTGGCGGGCGTCATGCTGCTCGCCGGGTGGAAGACGTCCATCGCCACGGTCGTACTCGGGATCATGCACCTGGGCACGGTCGTCGTCACGCTGCCCCGGATCATCTCGCCATTTGCGTTCCCGGAAGGCGGGCCGCCGAACTTCCTGTTCTTTGCCGCGGTCCCGGTTCTTGCCGCGCTGGTGGCCCTGTTCTTCATCGGCCCGGGCATCTGGAGCGCCGACGGCGAGTCACTGACCTGACGCGCCCCTGCGCGTCGCGGCTCCCTCCGGCGGCAACTGCTGCCGGAGGGAGCTCTTCTGTACTCGCGGGGCGCCGAAATCGGCCACGACCGGCCTCAGTCCCTGGGCCAGGTGACCCGGGCGCCGATATTGAAGCGGTTGATCTCGCTCCAGATTGCGGTGGCGCTAAGAATTTCGGCTACACCCTCGTCATCAAAGCCGAACCGTTTCTTGAGGTTCATTGCATGAGCGTTGATGCAGAAATCACATTGATTCATAACGCCAACGACAAACGCAATGACCTCCTTGGTTTGCGCGTCGACCTTTCGGGGGGCAAGAACCTCCTCGATATGGCGATTTATGGACTCGAGGTATGTGGGATCATTCGCAAACGCTTTGTAGATCCCGGGGACGAATCCACCGTAGCGCTTTTTGACCGCTTCATAGGTGCTTTTCACCTGCTCATTTGCCTCGTTTTCCTCAACGAGTGGAAGGGTTGGCATATTGCACTCCTGCTGTTGGCGGGCCTCCGGAAAGGCGCGCCGGATAATGAGGTCTTCCACGAAGACGCTGATAGAAAGATACGAGAGACCCCGCCCGGGTTCTGTCAGCTACCTGACAGTAGGCACCGAACTCGCTGTTACGGAGGATGATATTGATAAGCGCTCCAAACGATCGGTCACAACGCCGCGGCGCTGCGAATCCCCTCGAACGCCCGGATTCCGGCGCGCGTGCGCTGCGCTACCTGAGAACAACGGATATTTTCCGGGATCTCTCGGCAGGCGAAACCGAGCAGGTCCATCATTACTTTCCCATGTCCATATGTCGTCGCGGCACAGTGTTCTTCCATCCGGGAGAAAGCAGCGACAGGCTCTACATTCTGAAAGAAGGCACCGTGGTGCTCTACAGAGTGACGCCGGAGGGCAAGCGCATCGTCGTGGGAACGGTTAAGCCGGGGACGGTGTTCGGAGAGCTTGCGCTGGCGGGACTCACTATGCGTGACTCGTTCGCGGAAGCACAGGAGGATTCACTCGTGTGTGAGGCCACACGCACGGATGTAGAGCGATTGTTGCGCGACCATCCAAGTGTCGGCTTTCGACTTCTCGAAGTGCTCGGACGGCGGGTGCTCGAGCTCGAACAACGGATAGAGGAGATCGCGTACCGCAGCGTTCACGCGCGGGTGGCGGCCGTTCTCATTCGCTGGGCGGAGCAACGTGACGGCAGGTGGCTGGTAACCGGTTTTACCCACGAGGACCTTGCCGACACCGCTGCGGCAGCAAGACAGACCGTGAGCTCGACACTGAGGGAACTCGAACAGCGAGGAGTCATTCGTCTCGGACGCAGGAGAATCGAACTCCTGGACTATGACGGACTTGCGGAACTCGGAGATGCTGAAGCCGAAGCGAACGACGGTGCCGTTCCTTGATGAAACACGTAATTCATTAGTACCGCATCAGTCTTCGCCCGGCCCGTGATCGACCGGGAGCGTAAGCGTAACGCTCGCGCCGCGGTCGTTATACAGCCGCAAGCTTCCGCCGTGCCGCGCGACCATGTCTTCGGCCATCTGCAGGCCGAAACCCGGGCGATCGCCCGCGAGCATTTCTTTCGGGAAGCCGGGACCGTCATCCCGCACAGTTAGAATCACGTTCCCTGAGTCGCCCGGCCCGCACCGGATTTCCAGCGTGCCGGCCTCGGCCTCGCCGAATGCGTACTTCGTCGCATTCATCAGCAGCTCGTTGAGAACAATTCCAAGATCGAGCGCCATTTCGCGGGGAAGACTGCACGGCTTGAGATCCGTCTCGATTCTGATCTGCCGGGAGAGCACAGTTTCCCGAAGATCACCCAAGAGCTCCTCGATCATCGAAACCATGTCGACAACGGCGCCGCTTTCCAGCCGATGAAGCCGGTCGTAGACCGCCGCCAGTCCCGAGATCCTGTTCATTGCCTCTTCCAGCACTTCCCGCGCCTCATCGCTTTCTACCTCGGCCTGACGGAGATAGAGCAGGCCCCGCACACGACTGAGGTCGTTCTTGGCCCTGTGGTGAATCTCGCGCAGGAGCAGCCGGTTTTCTTCCAACAGTCGTTCCGCCTGTTCCCGGCTTTTCTGCTCCGCCCTTCTCTGATCGGACGCGTAGAGGGCGAAAGAAAGACTACGCGAAAAACCCTCGAGCAAATCCAGCTCTTCCTCGAGCGAGACCTCATCTCCCGAGATAGTGGCAACCATATCGCCGAATTTGCCGTCTTCGTGCTGCAGCTGCAGCGTGACCGGCAGCCCCGTTCCGTAGGAATTCCTGAGCGGACAGCCGGCACAGACGCTTTCGCGATCTCTCACGAGATAGCTCACATCCCCGGAGTCACGCCGGCGCTGCACGCAGGGCGGTATCCATCCCTTCCGCAGATGGTCGACGAAGGGCGTGAACTCTTCGCCGATCCCGGCCTCCGCCTCGGCACGAATTGATCCATCCTCGCCTCGCAGGGCGACCCACAGCTGCTCGTAGCCGCGCTCGGTTGCGAACAGCTCGGTCGTTTTCTCTATGAGCGCTGCCGGATCGGTTTCGCGGAGAAGGATCTGGTCCGCGTCCGCGATGACCTGAAGAACTCTCTGCAGATGCTCGCTGCGCGCTTCGGCTTCCTTACGCTCGGTGATATCGCGCGCGACCGACAGAATACGTGTCTCGCCGTCCATAACCACAAGGCGGGAGCTGATCTCCACCGGAAACTCACTCCCGTCCTTGCGTTGGTGGCGCACTTCGAACACACCGCGGGCGTTTTGGCGGATATCCTTCATGAGCTCGGGAATGCGATCTCGTGTGGACGGGGCATTTATGTTGGTCGGAGACATCGACAGCAACTCTTCCTCGCTGTAGCCGAGGGCACGGACCGCTCGTCCGTTGACCGCCGTGAACTTCCCCGGGCGACCACTCGGCTCAATGCGAGACACATAGACGGCGTCGTTTACGCTCTCGAAGATGAGACGAAAGCGTTCCTCGTTCATCTCCATCCTGCGACGCGTCCGGACCTCCTCGGTAATGTCAAACGCTGCCGCGTAGCAGACAGGGTCGTCGGAAGCAGTATCCTCTACCCGGCTTTCCAGCATGATCCACCGCTCCGCCTTGTCGCTCGTAACGAGGCGAATCTGCTGCCGCCGCGATCCGCCGCGTGCTTCGAAAGTGTCTTTCAGATGGCTGAAAAACGGCATATGATGTTCCGGCACAAGATAGACGACGAACGGCCGACCTTTGAGCTTCAGCGAGCTCACCCCAACCAGTTCGGCCCCTCGCTCGTTTACGTCCTCGACCCGGCCGCTCCGATTGAGCACGAAGTAGCCCACAGGCGCCCGATCAAAGAGCACATGATACCGACGCTGCCCGGCTTCGAGCTCGGCCTGATGGGTTCCGAGCTGTTCCAGCATGCGTTGTTCTTCCGGGGACCCGGAGGGACTCTCGGTGGCCCTGTCTGCGGAATCCTGTTTCTCGCCACCCTTCACCGTTCTGCCCCTTTGTGCTTATTAGTCCGCATAAGAAATGGAGATATGCTCGAAATCCGCCTCCACCTTCTCGAACGCATCGACGACCGTCGGGCAGAATTGAGTGCCTCTTAGACTGAAAATCTCTCGACAGGTGGCCGAGTGGTCCCAGGCGTCCTTGTATGGTCGGTTTCCCCGCAGCGCATCGTACACGTCGGCCAGCGCGACGATGCGGGCGGACCAGGGGATGGCGTCGCCCTCCAGGCCGTAGGGGTAGCCGTTTCCGTCGAACCGCTCGTGGTGACTCAGCGCGATGTCGGCCGCCATCTCCATCGACGATGCGTCCGCAAGAATCCCGTGTCCGAGGGTCGTGTGGCGCTTGATTATCTCGAACTCCCCATTGGTCAGCTTCCGGGGAGCGAGGAGTATCTCATCGGCGATACCTACTTTGCCGATATCATGGAGCGGGGCATACACCTGGATGTCCGAGCAATACTTCCCCGGCATACCCAGGGTCTCGGCTATGCGCCGGGCGTAGAGTCCGACGCGGCGCATGTGCTGGCCGGTTTCGTTGTCCCGGAGCTCACCAACCTTTGCTATCGTCTGGAGGATCTCCAACCGTGCTGCCTCTTCTCGGCGACGCATTTGGTCAACATCCACGTGAACACCGAGATACTTCACGGGCCCTTCCCGGGCTACCCTGATGCGCGTGAGGATGGCGCGCATCCAGCCGACCGTGCCGTCTGCGCGCAGGTTCACGACGTCGGCTTCGTGATGCCCGTGCTCCACCAGAGAGGTGCGCATCGTGCTGAACAGTTCCTCATAGGCGGCCTCGTCCACTCCGAGGTTAGCGTAGGCTTCTTTGCCGGGGTTGAGGATTCTCGGATTCTCCCCGCGGGCTTGCTCCACGTCATAGCCGTAGTACGCCGAGAAGGCGGCATTGACGTACTCTATACGCATGTCCTCGTCCGTGATGAGCATGGGGTTTGAGGCTGTCTCGAAGGCCTTCTCGAAAACGTTTCGTTCGACGCGGAGACGGTGCTCCTCGGTTACGTCCTCGGCCGTTATCATTCGCCGACGCGTACCCGGCATGGGTGCCACGGTCGTTCTGTAGCGTCGTCCGTCGTACTCCACGAGAATCGGCCCGGTGGACTCGATCACCGGCCTACCCGAAGGTCCGGACGAGGAAGAGTCCGAGATCAGAATCTGAACGCCCTCCGTCGGTTGCAGCCCGCGCTCTCTCAGCCATCTCCTCGCCGCAGGATTCATGTAGATTACGTCGTCCGTCCCTTCGAGAACGAACACCATCGCGGGATTCGTCTCGGGCAGCATCGAGAGAAGGTTCAGCTGCTCGCGCAGCCCGTCCGCTCCGGTGACCTCCGTTGCCGACAGGAGCACCGTTTCTGAGTGCTCGCCGGCAAGAGCCCCTTGCACCCGGATGCGAAGCGCCCGCCCGTCCGACTTCTTGAGTGAAAGCTCCACCGAAGCCCCGTCTTCGTCGGCCAGGACGCTCCGTGCGAAATCAAGCAGTCCTGCGCCCTCGGCATGTTCGACAAACTCACGTATGTGATGCTGCAATTCTTCGCCATCGGAGGCAGCAAAAAGACGAACCATCGCACCATTCGGCACAAAGGCCGTGCAGGGATCGCAGAACTGGTCCGCCGGTTCCGACGTTTCGACTTCTCCCTCGCCTGCTACGTGGAGAAGGCGCTCGACAACCGACCTGGGGATCTCGGCCATCGGTACCGGACTGTCTGTGAAATAGTCTCGCCGCGCGATGCTCGCGCCATCGCGAAAAGACGCTTGCATGTGCAATTTTAGCACGTAGGGCTCACGCGCTCAATCAGTCTTCGTGCGCGCATCCCAGCTGCCACCTGTGCCCGTAGCGTGAAAGCAACTCGTCCGCGGCCGCGGGGCCCCAGCTACCCGGAGCGTAGCGTTCCACCGGTGGCGCGACGGCCTGTTCCCATCCCTTGATGACAGGATCGATGATGCCCCAGGCAGCCCGGATGCCGTCACTCCGGGCAAAGAGTGAGGCATCCCCCTTCACCGCGTCGAGCAGCAGCCGCTCGTAG
>CAYOFA010000148.1:1377-8159 GCA_964402885.1 uncultured Spirochaetaceae bacterium | reverse complement strand
CTTGACGCGCTCTCGTGTTTAGTGTTACCTATAGCGTCACGCATAAACAATTTGGGGAAACGGAACCACCACAATGTACGCAGTTGTAGAGATCAAGGGTAAGCAGTATAAGGCGCAGGAGGGCGACCTCCTCAAGGTCGATTCCGTCGGCGGAGCCGATGGTGACGTGATGGAGTTCGATTCGGTGCTCATGCTGCGCAAGGATGACGACAAGGTATCCTTCGGAACCCCCTACGTGAAGGGGGCGAAGGTGAAGGCGGTCGTCGAGCAGCACGGCAGGGACCGGAAGGTCATCGTCTACAAGTATAAGCGCAGGAAAGGCTACCGCCGCCGCAACGGTCACCGCCAGCAGTACTCGCTTGTCCGGGTCAAGGAGATTGCGGCCGCCACGTGATACGCATCGGGTTGCAGCATGACCGCCTCGGCTGTCTCCGCCGCTTCGAGATGGAGGGGCATGCCACCGGGGCGCGCTTCGGTGAGAATCCGGTCTGCGCCGCGGCAACGGCGCTCGCACGGACAGCCGCGCGGGTGCTCGACGAGGTTCCGGCCGTAGAGGTCCGGGGCGTCGCGGAGCATGAAGGCCGCCTGCAGGTGCATGTTGCATCATATGATCGCGACGCGTCGAATTACCTGAAAGGCGTGTCCGATTATCTGCTCGTGGGTCTTCGGGACCTCGAGCGCGAGTACCCCGATCAGGTATCCGTTGTGGTGGAAGACCTCGTGGAAACAGAAGGAGAATAGGTCCGTATGGCACATAAGAAAGGTGGAGGAAGCTCCAAGAACGGCCGGGATTCGGTATCCAAGCGCCTCGGTGTGAAGCGCTTCGGCGGACAGTTCGTATCTGCGGGAGAGATCATCGTACGTCAGCGCGGGACGAAGTTCCATCCGGGCCTCAACGTGGGGCGTGGCAGCGACGATACGCTCTTCTCGAAGATCGACGGAAACGTCGAGTTCAAGAGCCGAAAGGGAAAGAAGCTCGTTTCGGTAGCTCCGGCCGGCTGATAGCGGGTGCAGCAGTTCGTCGACGAAGTCACAGTCACCGTTCATTCCGGCTCCGGCGGACCCGGTGCGGTCTCGTTTCGACGGGAAAAGTACGTCCCGCGGGGCGGGCCGGACGGCGGTGACGGCGGACGTGGCGGGAACGTCGTGTTTCGCACCAAACCCAACCTGAAAACGCTCCGACATCTCCGTTACAAAAGCACCTACCGCGCCGAGAACGGCAGGCCGGGGGAGGGTGCGAAACGCCACGGACGTGACGGCGACGACGCCGTGATCGAAGTGCCTCCCGGTACCCTCATACGCTCAACGGAGAGCGGGGAGGTGCTCGCCGACCTCTCGGGCGAGACGAGTGAGTGGGTATGCCTTTCGGGTGGCCGCGGCGGCAAGGGGAACACGCACTTCAAGAGCTCGCGTCAGCAGGCCCCGCGCTTTGCGCAGCCCGGGGAGGAGGGGAGCAGCGCGACGCTGCGGGTGGAGCTTGCCCTCATCGCCGACGCCGGTTTCGTGGGCCTTCCAAACGCCGGAAAGTCCAGCCTTCTCGGCGCCCTCACCGCGGCGGAGCCGAAAGTTGCCGGCTATCCCTTCACTACGACCATCCCGAATCTCGGTGTGATCAAACTCTTCGACCGGGACGTGGTGCTCGCCGACATCCCCGGTATCATCGAGGGTGCGGCGGACGGCGCCGGGCTGGGGCTGCGATTCCTCAAACACATCGCCCGCACACGTGCCCTTGTCTTCGTGATCGATCTCTCCGACGAGGCCGAGGATCCCGAGTACAGCTATCACACCCTCTGCGAGGAGCTGGGGCGCTACGAACCGGCCCTCCTCGAAAAGCGCAGGTTGATCGTGGGGACGAAACTGGACCTGGACGGTACCCACGACCGCCTTTCGGAGATCCGCGGGGCGGGCTGGGCCGAGGGCGTGAAGGTCGTCGGTGTCTCTTCGTTCAGTCGCGAGGGGCTCGATGAGCTCGTAGAGCGGCTTGCCGAGCTTACCGTGGTGGAGGGCGAGCGTGAAGATCGCGATATTCGGCGGATCATTTGATCCGATCCACGTCGGCCATCTCTTCGTCGCCGAGGAGGTGCGGATCAACCTCGGCTACGAGCGGGTCGTGTTCGTGCCGGCCTATCAACCCCCGCACAAGAACGATGCCCCCGCCGCGGGACCGGAGCACCGACTGCGAATGCTCGAGCTCGCCCTGAACGGCCGCGAGGATTTTCTGGTGGAGACCTGGGAAATCGACAACCGGGGGGTGTCGTACACGATCGACACCGTGCGGCATCTCTACGAAAGTTATCCTGTCGACGGGCGCCTCGGGCTCATCATCGGTGATGATCTCGTCGACGGTTTTCACACCTGGAAGGGCGCCACCGAGCTCGAAAACATGGTGGACATCATCGTCGCAACTCGTGAGGGCGAGACATCGGCCCGCTTCCGCCATTCGACGATTGACAACTCGCCGCTGCCGGTATCATCCTCGGAGGTGCGCGAGCGTGTGAGAGCCGACAAAGCGTATCGGTATCTCGTGCCGGAATCCGTCTATGGCTACATTCGCACCCATGCCCTCTACAAGCGTTGACCTCGCATCACGTGTGAAGGTTGCCTCCGCCCGCATCGAGCGGGCGCTTCCCGGCGCGCTCTCGCCGCGGCGCCGTGAGCACGTTATGGGTGTTGCCTCATACGCCGAGTGGCTGGCGACACGCTTCGGCGAGGACCCCGCGCGGGCGCGACTTGCCGCGCTGGGCCACGATGTCGCGCGGGAGTGGGACGAAGCGCGGATTCGCGAGTGGGCGCTGTCGGACGGCTTCGGTGAGTCGCCCCTCGAGCGGGAGCTGCCGAAGCTTCTGCATGGCCGCGCGGCAGCGGTGGTCCTGCGCGATGAGTATCACGTATGCGACGAGGAAGTGCTTGCGGCGGTGCGGAGCCACACGCTCGGGGACACCGGAATGACGCGATTGCAGAAAGTGCTGTATTGCGCCGACTACCTCGAGCCGCAGCGTGCCCATGTGGAGTCGGAGTTCCGCGCGCAGGTGGAGCCGCTGGGTCTCGATGCAATGCTCTGCGCGTGCGTGGATCATAACACCCGACGCGGACATGAGCCGGCAGATCCGACCCTGGCGATGTACAGGGAGCTCTGCGGCAAGGAGTATCCGGGATGATTCGCAGACCGAAAATCGATCTTTCCGTGGTGTTGCTGCTGGTCGTTGTGGGCATCCTGGCGGCCACCTCGGTATTCGTATATCTCAACCTCCGAACCGATACCGTCTCCTCCATGGTGGACAACGGCGAAACGATCCGCGTTCTCCTGGTCACAGAGGAGGACGGCACGCCCATATCCACGCAGGTGCTCATCTATAACCCCCGGACCAATCGGGTGGGTCTCTTCGACGTACCCCATGATCTGGGAGCGATTCTCGAGGCGTTGAACCGCGTTGACAGCATCTCTACGCTCTACGAGGAAGGCGATATCGACGCCTATCGATCCGAAATCGAGGGCCTGCTCGGCGTTTCGATTCCGTTCTATCTCGTCCTGGATACCGAGGGACTCTCCGACGTCGTCGATCTGGCCGAGGGCCTGGAGCTGTTCATAGCCGAGTCGCATCAGATGACGGAGACGGCGGGCGACAGTCAGAGCCCCGCCGGCGACGGCGACTGGGGCGAGGCGTCGGACGCTGCCGGGGAGTCAGACACGGCTCCCGGCTCCGTGGCCCTCCCGTCCGCTCCGTCCTCCGCACCCGCCGTGCTGCTCCCGGCCGGGAACGTCACGCTCGACGGGGAGAAGGTGCGCATGTACCTGACCTCCACACCGCCCGATGAGCCCCGTACCGACCGCATCATGCGTCGCCTCCAGTTCACCCGGCGGTTTCTCGAAATGCTCGGTGATAACGCCTCGAGCCTGCGCCACGAGCAGGTAGCGCCCTACGTAACCGCGAGCTTCGAGAAGAACCTCGACAATCGCTCTCTCCTCGCACTCATCGAGCGATTCTCGCTGGTGGATACCGAACAGATGATTCAACGGCGCATACAGGGCAACTTCCGCACCGTCGACTCCGACGGCGAAACGAAGCGCCTGCTGTTTCCTCACTTCGAAGGCGAGTGGCTGCGACAGTCGGTGCGACAGGTCGAGCAGTCCCTGGCCTCCGGTGAGGAGTTCGCCGATGAGTCCATCACCATTTCCCTGGAAATACTGAACGGCACCAGCGTGAGCGGGCTGGCACGCCGCACGAAAGAGCTCTACGAGGGGTACGGCTTCGACGTCGTCTCCTTTGATAACGCCGACGTATCCGACGTCGAGCACACACGCGTACTCGACCGGACCGGCAATATAGCGGTCGCGCAACGGGCAGCGGGCATCATCCGTGCTACGCGCATCGAAAGCGAGCCCCTTCCGGGGGAATCCGCGATTGACGTAACGGTCATACTGGGGCAAGACTTTGACGGAACATATGTCCGAGAATAAACAGCAGGTTATCGACGCATCACAGGTCCTCTCGCACCACGACGGGGAAGACACGCTGGCCATCCATGTGGCGGAGGTGTGCAGTTTTACTGACTTCCTCGTCATCACCACGGCTCGCAGCACCGCGCATCTGCGTGGTCTGCACCGGCGGCTGGAGGAGCATCTCGCGAAGCGGGATATACGGCCCCTCAACAGCCACAAACGCAGCGATGGAAACGGGTGGACACTCCTCGACTACGGTTTCATGGTCGTCCATCTCATGACCGAAGAGATGAGGGCTTTCTACGAGCTCGAACGGCTGTGGTACAACGGAGAGATCGTTTATGACGACAGATCCGGTCAGGAGAACGCTTCAATTTGACAGCTGACGGAGATTGTGTATAATTATGAACCGTGGTGGGGTGGGCGGTCCGGGGAGCCATCCCCATTTCTACATCCCCCGGAATCGGGATTACGACCAGCGCGCGGACTCCGGTCTGCGCAGTCGGAGGAGCGTCTTGAAATGGAGATCACCGATATCCGGGTCCGGCGGGTTACCGCGGAAGGCAAGCTCAAGGCGTACGTCACCGTCACCTTTGATGATTGCTTTGTCGTGCACAACGTAAAGGTCATCGAGGGCAAGTCAGGCATCTTCATTGCAATGCCGAGCCGCAAGACGAAAACCGGCGAGTACAAGGACGTTGCTCATCCGATCAACTCCGATTTTCGCACAGCGCTGCAGGATCAGATTCTGGACGCGTATGAGCAGGCCGCGGATCCGGTCGGCGGCGAGTCGGTAGTCGCGGAGCAGCAAGCGGATACACCTGAGCTCTAGCCGTCCCGGCGGTTCGCTTGGCGCAGTTCTCGAACATACATCTCGCTTGACAATCGGGCCCGGTTTCACCATTCTAATCGGACGATATTTCACGCCATTGGGACGTCGGCAAGCGGTAAGCCACCGGGTTTTGATCCCGGCATTCGCAGGTTCGAATCCTGCCGTCCCAGGTACGACCTCTCGAGGAGTTAATGCATGGCAAACAGAATAGTTGAGGCGGATAACCGCAGTGAATTCGGCAAAGGGCCCGCCGGTCGGCTTCGTCGGTCGGGCAAGCTTCCCGGCATCATTTACGGGCGGTCGGAAACCATGCCGATTACGCTTGATGAGCATGGCTTTTATCAGACATTCAAACAGATCTCCGAGAGTACGATCATAACGATTCGTACCCCCGGAAAGGACGTGGATGTTCTGCTGAAAGACTATGACGAAGATCTCGCAACGGGCCATCTGCGTCACGTTGATTTCTACGCGATCGAGAGCGGGCAGCTTCTGCGCGCCAACGTGCCGATCCATCTTACCGGTGCCGCACCGGGCGTTCGGGAAGGCGGCGTACTTCAGAGCCAGATTCACGAAGTCGAGGTGGAATGTTTCCCCAAGGATATTCCCGAATACTTCGAGCTCGATATCTCCGGCCTGCAGGTCGGCGATGCCCTCCATGTGTCGGACCTGCCCGATCTCGAGGGTGTCAAGGTTCTCAACAGTGAGGATCAGACCATCGCGCTCGTGGCGATGACCCGTGAGGAAGTCGAGGAAGAGGTCGAAGAGGAAGAGGTCGAAGGCGAAGAAGGTCTCGAGGAAGGCGCGGAAGCCGGAGAGACCGAGGAAGCCGAGGAGTAACGGCTGTCCGTACTGGTTGTGGGCCTGGGCAACCCCGGGCCCGGATTCGAGGGGACGCGGCATAACGTCGGGTTCGCGGTGGTCGAGGAGACCGCCGCGCGGCTCGATCTTTCGCTGCGAAAGCCTCTGTTCGCCCGGTACCGCTTCGCGCGCACGGCTTCGTCCCCGGAGGATTCGCTGGTGCTCGCAGAGCCCCTGACATACATGAATCGCTCCGGCGATGTTCTGCCCCGCCTGCTCAAACGCGCCGGGGTCGAGCCGGAGGCAGCGGTGGTCGTGTGTGACAACCTCGATCTTCCGGCAGGACGCCTGCGCATGAAACGCGGCGGCGGCACTGCCGGCCACCGCGGCCTGGCCTCCATCGTCGACACCCTCGGTCACGGAAACTTTTTGCGACTCTACATCGGTATCGGACGGCCCGAGGACGGGGACGTGGTGGCCCATGTTCTGGGCACTCCCCCGGAGGCCGAGCGGGACCTCTACGCCGAGGCCACCTCGCGAGCCGCGGACGCCGTTCTCTCGCTTCGGCGACAACCGCCCGAGCAGGTTATGAATGAGCTCAATCGCCGACAGGGATGAGCGCGTAGCAGCGGTTTCCGATGCACTCGACCGTTGCGCCGTTGAACGCGGCGAGCCGCTCGTGGTCGCCTGTTCCGGCGGGTCGGACAG
>CAYOFA010000148.1:0-1277 GCA_964402885.1 uncultured Spirochaetaceae bacterium | reverse complement strand
CGGGCACTCTTCTCCGCGGTGGACCGGCTCGGCGCACGGCAACGGCGTGTCCCGTACCGCTTTCTCGATTCGGTGCCCGTAGTCGATCCCGGCGGGGTGCGCCGGACGGTCGCGCGGGGCCACGGCCTTCGAATCGACCTCGAAGATCGGTGGATCGTCTGCCGCCGTGATATTGTCCCAAACGGCGATCGTGGCTATCTTTACTGCGTAGCTCGCGGTCCGGTCGGGGGCTCCGGCCGGAGCGATGTTCTGGAGCTGGAGGTGCGTGGCAGCGGTGGCGAACGTGAGCTGGTTCGCCTTGCCCGGAATCGACTTGCGTTTCCGCTCCTGCTGCGGTCGCGGCGTGCCGGAGACAGCATACGCCTGCCGGCGGGGAGGCGATCGCTCAAGCGGGTGTTTCAGGACCATTCCGTTCCGCAGGGGGTTCGCGATATTGTACCGGTGCTCGAGGACAGGCTCGGGATCGTCGGGGTCTGCGGCGGCGCAGTCGGTGTTTCCGGCGCGTGGCGACGCGATGTTCGCGTCGGAGCCGAAGCGGTCGATGCCACTCCGATGCGGGTGGTGCTAGATCTTAATGAGGTAATCAGTTCGTATGCAGGACAACAATCAGGACAATAACGGCAATCGCGATCCGGGGCCGCCGAAGTTCAATCTGCGCAATAACCGGTTCGCATTTGTCTTTCTCATGATCATCATGGGCATGTTCATGCTCGTGCTGTTTCAGGATAACACGACACAGGGGCGCGAAATTCCCTATTCCCAGTTCCTCGGCTATCTCTCCAACGGCGAGGTGGAGTCCGTCGAAATTCTCGACCAGTACGAGATTCAGGGAACGCTGAAGAATCGCAGCGGCGAGAGCCGGCTGTTCATGACGAACATCCCCTATTTCGACGACAACCTCGTGACGCAGCTCCGCGAGAACGGCGTGCGATTCTCCGGCTCACCGAAGCCGATGTCGCCGCTTCGGATCTTCCTGGAAATGCTTCCCTGGGTGATTCTCTTTCTGTTCGTCTGGTTCATGTTCCGACAGATCCAGGGAAGCGGCAACAAGGCCTTCTCCTTCGGAAAGAGCCGTGCGAAGAAGTTCGTCGAGGAAGGCAAGAAGGTGAACTTCAACGACGTGGCCGGTCAGAAAGAGGCCAAGTACGAGCTCGAGGAGGTGGTCGAGTTTCTCAAGAATCCGGCGCGCTTCACGAAGATCGGCGCCCGTATTCCCAAGGGTGTGCTCCTCGTGGGTATGCCGGGTACCGGGAAGACGCTCCTCGCCAAGGCGTGCG
>CAYOFA010000147.1:6856-8206 GCA_964402885.1 uncultured Spirochaetaceae bacterium | reverse complement strand
CTCGAAGAGGTGGAGGCCGTACTGTACGTCACCGACGCCACGCGGGAGCCGGGCCCCGAGGAAACTGAGCTGGTCGAGCTCCTCGGCGGAATCTCGGTCCCGGTCGTGTGCGCCGTCAACAAGGTGGACGACAGCAGGGCGCGCCCCGATGATGTCGCAGGCTTCGTGGCGGCTCACCTCCCGAGTGCCGGCATTCACCGGGTCTCCGCGGTGGCAGGCACCGGCCTCGAAGGGCTCACCGCCACACTTTTCGGGCATCTGGAGGAGGGGGAGCTCTACTATCCGGAGGAGTTCTACACCGACCAGGACCCCGCCCTCCGCATCGCCGAGGTCATCCGGGAAAAGGCGATCGCCGAGCTCAAGCAGGAAATCCCGCACGCGCTCTTTGTCGACATTGCGGATATGGAGATGCGCGACGCCGAGCAGGAGCTCTGGGTGCGCGCCTTCGTCACCGTGGAGCGTGACTCTCAGAAGGGAATCGTCATCGGCCGTGGCGGCGAGCGCATCCGCCGTGTGCGCATCGATGCGGAGGCCGAGCTCGCCGAGATCTTCCCCTACCGCGTCTCACTCGACCTCCGGGTGAAGGTGCAGCCGAAGTGGCGCACCAATGAGAGCCTGCTGAACCGTCTGATGCGCTGAGCCCGGGTTTGCGCGGGCTGCGGTTCGCGGGCGCGCGTTGACCCCCGTCCGGCGGCGGTATAGATTTGGGGTATCATGGTCAAACCCAAGATTGGCGCTTCAATACTCGATGCGAACTTCCTGCATCTGAAAGATCAGATCGATGCTGTGGTGGGCGATGTCGACGAGATCCACCTCGACGTGATGGACGGCGTGTTCGTGGACAACATCTCCTTCGGCCCCTCGATCATCTCCCAGGTACGAGCGGCCTATCCCGAGGCCTTCCTCGACACTCATCTCATGATAAGCCGACCCGACGCGATGTGGCGGCACTTTCAGACGGCCGGCAGCAACGTGGTTACCTTCCACTACGAGATGACCCCGCACACCTACATCATCTGCAAGGAGATGCACGATGCGGGCATACAGGCCGGCGTCTCGGTGACACCGGCGACCGATGTCGCGGTTCTCGAGCCCGTCACCGAGTACATCGACCGGGTCCTCACCCTCACCGTGGAACCGGGCTTCGGCGGGCAGGCATTCATTCCGGCGATGCTCAGGAAGATCGAGAGGGCCCGCACGCTCTTCGGAGATGACGTCGACATCCAGGTGGACGGCGGCATCAAGAACAGCACCATCGTCGACGCGAAGAATGCCGGGGCCAACGTGTTCGTGCTGGGAAGCTACTTCTTCAAGGCCGAGAACCCGCGCGAGCGCGTGCTCGAGATCAAG
>CAYOFA010000147.1:1459-6756 GCA_964402885.1 uncultured Spirochaetaceae bacterium | reverse complement strand
TTCCGAGAACTCACCATCGGCGCGGGCCACGATGATGTGCGGATTGCACCGCGTGAACAGCCCGTTTTCCACGACGCCGGGAATGGCGTTGAGCTCGGCCTCCATGGCCACCGGATCGAAAGGTCGCTCGAAGGCCACGTCGAGGATCATGTGCCCGCCGTCGGTAATGACGGCGCCCATCTTGCGTTGAGCGAGGCGAAGCTGCGGCCTCCCGCCGAGCCGTTGTATGGCGCGCGAGGCGGTCAGCCGGGCTTCCCGCACGATCTCAACGGCAATCGGAAAGCCGATCCCGAGATTCTCGACGAGCTTGCCCTCATCGCAGACGATCACCACACGCCGCGCGGCATGGGCGACGATCTTTTCCATCAGAAGCGCCCCACCCCCGCCTTTCGTCAGGTTCCGGTCCGGGTCGACCTCGTCGGCCCCGTCAACGACGATGTCGAGCTCGCCGTCGACCGCCGGATCATCGAGATCGAAGACGCCGATGCCGGCCGCCCGCGCCTCGAGGAGGCTCTGACTGCTCGTCGACACGCCGCGAATGTCGGAGATATCGCCGTCTGCAATGAGCTCACCGAGACGACGAATGAAGTGAACCGCAGTGCTTCCGGTGCCGAGCCCGACGCGCATTCCGCTGTCGATGAACCGCTCGGCCGCGTACTCACCGACCGCCTTCTTCTGCTCGCTCATGTCGGATGACATCACCTGCTCCTCAATAGTTCTCGAGTATCCGAAGGACCCGCTCGCGCCCGATCGTCTGCATGAAGCCCGCGAGACGCGGGCCCTTCTCCTTGCCGATAAGCACCCGGTACATGAGAGTGAAAAAATCCCTGGAGGCGAAGCCGTGAGCCTGCGCGATCTCATAGAGCGCCTGCTCGAGCTCCTTCTCTCCGCGGCTGTCGAAGTTCGCATCAACTTCGGCGCGCACATCGCGCAGCGCCGCCCGTTCCTCCTCGCCGACCGGCTCGGGCTCCTCCGTCCCCGTGCGGAGCGTGAATCGGAACTCTTCCGGCGCGAAGTTCTCTATCCAGGCCCATGCGCACTGCGCGCGGCGGCGCATCCGACGGCGGCTCTCCTCATCGGCATCCTCCGTCCCCGGGAAGGCGGCAAGGGCCTGGTCGATGTCGCCGGCGGATATGAGGAGCAGGTTGCACAGGTGGCGAAAGGGCACCTGCAGCGGCATGCGCCCTGGCACCTCACCGACCTGGGAAAGCTCGTATATGCGCGACTCCTTGGCCCGCTTCTTCTCGCCGACCTCCTGTGCACCGAAGTAGACCCGCTCGGTCTTGTCATAGTCCTCGTAGATCTTGATCACGTCGAGATCGAAGGAGATGGAGAACTCGGCATTCGGCCGGGTGCCGGCAAAGAGGTAGCGCACGACCTCCGGCTGGTAGATCTCGAGCACCTCGGCGAGCCCGACCACCTCACCGGTCGATGACGATATCTTTCCGCCGCGGCCCTTGATGCCGATGAAGTCGTATTGAAACGAGGTCGGCGGCTCCACACCGTAGACCTCCCGCGCGATGAGCGCGCCGGTATCGAAAGACCCGCCCTCGGAATGATGATCCTTTCCTGCAGGCTCGAAGTCGACGCCTTCCTCCGCCCAGCGCATGGGCCAGTCCACACGCCACAGCAGCTTCACGGCGGCGGTCTCGCGGAGGTCCACCGTTTCTTCTTTGCCGGTCTCATCGCACCGGTAGGTCAGCCCGTACTCCCCGTCCCACCCGAGCACCGTCGTGGTGTCCTTGTTGGTGAAGTTGCTGAAAACGGTGACCGGCCACCACTGCTCGGGCAACGGCTGGGTGCGATGGCGGTCGAGCAGCTCGCGGATGGTCTCGCGGTGCTCGAGCGCACGGCGGATTCCCTCCGCATAGCGGGATGCCCGGTAACGTTCTGCCTGGTAGATGTACTCCGGCTCCACTCCGACGTCCGGCAGAAGCGCCTCGAGTGCCGCCTCGTTGGCCCGCGCAAAGCTCTCGTGCTCGCCGGCCGGATCCGGGATGAGGGTGATGGGGTGGCGCAGGTACTGCTCGTAGGCTGCGGGGTCCGGCAGGTTTTTCGGAACCTTGCGGAAGACGTCGTAGTCGTCCCACGAATAGATGAAGCGCACCGCATGTCCCTTCCGGCGAAGTGCGCGCACGACGAGCTCGACGGAGATGATCTCGCGGAAGTTGCCGATGTGCACCGTGCCCGAGGGCGTGATGCCGGAGGCGCAGGTGTAGTGTTCTTTCACCGTCCCGTCTTCGCGCTCGGCGCCCAGCTGACCCTTCTCGCGTACGATTCTGTCGGCGTGGATATCGGCCCAGTGCACCGACTGTGCCGTTTTGTTCGATTGACTCATGAGACGTCCGATTATAGCGGCGCACCGGGCGGCTTTCAACACGGGGGGCGGTTGTCGGCAGGGCCCGCACGGCAGTTGCCGGTCAAGCCAGACTGTACTTCACGCCGATAGAGAGATTATGAACGGACTGTCCCTGCGCCTCGTGGCGCTTCTGCTGGTTCTCTGCGCCGCTGGTGCGTGGGGAGCGGACTTCGAACGTGAAGGTATCGCATCCTGGTACGGCGGGAAGTTCCACGGTCGCCTGACCGCCAACGGCGAGCGCTTCGACGCGAACAAGCTGACTGCGGCACACAAAACGCTGCCCTTCGGCACCGTCGTGAAGGTTACAAACACCGATAACGGGAGAACGGTCACGGTGCGCATCAACGACCGTGGGCCCTTTGTCGAGAACCGCATCATCGACCTGTCCCGCGGCGCTGCGGAGCAACTCGAGATGACGGGCACCGGCGTGGCGCAGGTGCGACTGGAGATCATCCATCCCGGCGAGGTCGATCCGGGCACGCGCGTCATCCAGATCGGCTCGTTCTCCATGCCGGATAACGCCGACGCAGTCGCCACCCGCCTTGCCGACGCAGGATTCGATCCGCAGATCGAGGAGGCCGACGGCGGCATCTTCCGGGTAACGCTCATCGATGTGCCCGAGGAAGAGCTCGACGACTATCGAAGCAGGCTGAGCCGTCTCGGCTACTCGCACGTCCTGGTTCGCCGCCGCTGAGCACGCACGGCACCCCCGCCGCCGCTGAGCACGGACGGCAGCCCGGCCGCCACCACTTACATCGACACCCACTCGTAGACGACCGGTGAGCCGCCGCCGGTGAGGCCCGGGCCGACCGGCCGGCGCTCGGTCGTTTCAGTGTAGTCGGCTGCCGGGGAGGGACGCTTTTTCGGCAGCTGCCCGATGGGGCACTTCGTGCAGCTCGTCCCGCAGGCAGGGCCTACACTCTCCTCGCAGGCCCGCACATCGCCCCGGTTCACCCAGAACTCGAGCGCAAACTCGACGTCTTTCCGGCCGAGAGAAAGCTCGGCGGCCAGCTGCGATGCAGTGGCCGCCTGAAGTGATCTTAGTCCGTGCTTCACTCTTGCCAGAATCATGTGCCTCTCTCGATGACGGCGGGCCTGAAGACCGTACGCCCCAGGATCCACAGCGTAGCCGCGAAGACCACCAGAAGGCTCACGGCGACCGTGACCGCGCCGACCTGCGGCCCGGTGGCGAACTGATAGTAGAGCGTCGCCCCCGACCATGCCACAACCGTGGTGTAGGCCGCAAGCAGCCAGCCGAGGCCATGACCCATTTCGCGAATGGCCGCTGCGAGAGCCGCGACACAGGGGAAGTACAGCAGAACGAAGAGCAGATACGCGTAGGCGGCCTGCGGGGAGAACTGGTCTCTCAGACGGTCGAAGAGCGTCGCATCGGTGCCGAGCTCCTCACCGACGGCGTCCGGGTCGTCGGAAACCATCCCGGTGCCGAGCGGGTCGGCAAGACCTGCCCCGGCACCTGAAAAGGCGGCGGGAATGGAGCGGAAGGCCTCGGCCATACCGCCGATGAAGTCGACGCCGCCCGCGCCGGGTTCGGCGTCCGTCTGACCGTAGAGGGAGTTGAGCGTCCCCACGACCGCTTCTTTGGCGAAGAGCCCGCTGAAAAGTCCGACGGTGGCGGCCCAGTTATCCTCCTCGACGCCCATGGGCGTGAACACCGGCGTTATCGCGCGTCCGACCGAGGAAAGCACGGAACTCTGCGCATCCTCATTGCCGACCGTGCCGTCGGTTCCCATGCTGTTCATGAACGCGAGCACCGTCACGATGAGGGTGATCGTCACACCGGCCCGCTTGACGAATGCGCTCAGGCGATGCCAGGCCTGCGAGAGCACGAAGCGCAGGCGGGGCGCATGGTAGGGCGGAAGCTCCATGACGAAGTGCGAGACCTCGCCGCGGAAGAGGGTATGTTTGAGAAGGAATCCCGTGCCGATCGCGACCAGGATGCCGATCACGTAGAGGGAGAACACGACGGTGCCCGCCCCGCCTGCGAAGAAAGCAGCTGCGAAGAGCGCGTACACGGGAAGCCGTGCACCGCAGGACATGAACGGCGACATGAAGGCCGTCATGAAGCGGTCCCGCCGGGTCTGCAGCGTACGCGTGGCCATGATCGCCGGCACGGTACAGCCGAACCCGACCATCATCGGCACGAAGGATTTGCCCGGCAGGCCGATCCAGCGCATCATCCTGTCCATGACGTAGGCTGCGCGTGCCATGTAGCCGGAGTCCTCGAGAACCGCGAGGGTCGCAAACATCGCGAAGAGGATGGGCACGAAGGTCGCCACCGTCTGGAGGCCCGAGCCGACCCCGCCCGCGAGAAGCGCGACGAGCCACGGCGGAGAGCCGAGGGCTGCGAGTCCGGCACCGAACCCGTCCACGAAGATGGTCCCGAAGAGGATGTCGAAGAAATCGATGAACGCGCCGCCCACATACATCGTGAACCAGAAAACGAGGTACATGACGCCGAAGAAGATCGGAAGCGCGAGGATCCTGTTGAGGACCACACGGTCAACCCGCTCGGTGAGCGATTCACGCGTGAGCTGCTCTCGCGTAACGTGACGCGAGAGCCCGTGAATGAACCCGTACTTCGCGTCGGCCAGAGCGACGTCGATGTCGTCGCCGAGGCGCTCCTGCACGCCGCCTACGAGCGCGTCGAGCGCGCCCTCGTCCATCCCCGAGGTCTCGAGAAAGCGCCGTCTGATCCACGGGTCACTGTCGAGCACCGAAAGCGCCGTCCACCGCGGGGTGGCGCCGATAAGCGCGGAGAGGGTCTCGACGCGCGGGCTGAGCTCCGAAATGCCGGCCTCGATCGCCTCGGGATAGCCGATCTCCACCTGCGAGGCGGCCGCGCTGCCGGCAAATCCGGCGACCGCCGCCTTCACCCGGGAGATGTCGCCCGCTCGCGTGCCCACCGCCGCAACGACGG
>CAYOFA010000147.1:0-1359 GCA_964402885.1 uncultured Spirochaetaceae bacterium | reverse complement strand
GCCGCCTTCACCCGGGAGATGTCGCCCGCTCGCGTGCCCACCGCCGCAACGACGGGGCACTGCAGGTGCTCGGAGAGATGCTCGATGTCGATGGAGATGCCGCTTTCCTCGGCAACGTCCATCATGTTGAGCACCACCAGGACGGGGATGCGCATCTCGATGAGCTGGAGGGTGAGAAAGAGGTTTCGCTGGATGTTCGAAGCGTCCACGACATCGATGACGAGATCCGGCTCACCGGAGAGCAGGTAGTCCCGCGCGATGGCCTCGTCCTCGGAGCTTGCCGACAGGGAGTAGATGCCCGGAAGATCGACCACACGGATCGTGCCCGATTCCTCGGCTGTGCTCGACTCCTCGAGTGTCGCGGTGCTGGTCGAGCCGGTGGTGTGGCTCGACCCGCCGGCGTAGGGCTTCACCAGCAGCTCACCGAGGCCCTTGGGGGTGAAGCTTCCTTCCTTGCGCTCGACGGTGACCCCCGGCCAGTTTCCGATGCGCTGGCGTCCGCCGGTGAGGCCGTTGAATATCGTTGTCTTCCCGCTGTTGGGGTTGCCGACAATGGCTACGGTTGCACTCATCTCGCCTCTCCTCCTCGCCTGCCATGGCGTCGAGGACGGAGCCCGAGGTGACGTCGACCCCGACGGCCGTGTCTGGGGCTGAACCCGAAATCCTCATGCGTGCCTTCGAGATGCTCGAGCACGAGGGCATCCGCTTCATCTCCCCTCAGCGACAGCCCGAAACCGCGGACGGTCACGTGAACCGGATCGCCGAGCGGCGCGATGCGCTCGACTACAAGCGGCGTGCCGCGGGTCAGCCCCATCGACAACAGCTTCGATCGATAGGATCGGTGGGTATCTCGAATGCCGGTCACACGGGCCATAGTCCCGACCGACAGCTCTCGCAGTCGCACCTGCGCCATACGTTCCTCCTCGCCCGGCCGCCGCGTGGGTGCCGGAGTGGGTCAGTTGTTAGTATGGCCTAACTTTAAGCGGACGCACAAACTTTGTCAACAGTTTTGTGCTAAATTAGGTAAGGTTTACACGCGGCGGCATCACCCCGCCGTCTGCGATCTGTCCGAGAAGAACTTCAGAACTGCGCCGTCGACCGTCCTGCGATGGGATTTGATGATTCCATGTCCCGCCTCCGGCAGAATCTGCGCCTCACCGCGAGGCACCAGCGTTGCAGCGTGCTCGACCGCATCCGGCGAGAACAGGCGGTCGGCGCCGCCTGCGAGGAAGAGCGCAGGCACCTGCACGTTCTGCAGGCGGTCAGTCAGGTCAGTGTGCGCGACCTCCCTGACGGTAATCGTGAAGTCCCAGGGGTAGTCGGTTGTCCCCTGCAGTTCGGGAAACAACCACGCGATGG
>CAYOFA010000146.1:0-8276 GCA_964402885.1 uncultured Spirochaetaceae bacterium | reverse complement strand
TCCGACGAGGTCGGACTCGAGCTCGAGTTCGCCGCCCGGGCCCGCGAGCGCGAGGAATAGGCGTCAGAACGTCAGCGTCACCGACTCCGCGGGCTCGAGCGAGCCACCCTCTTCGGCCGGCGTGTGGCCGACCACCACGCCGACGCCCGACCGGCTCGTCGCCCGCGACGTCACGGTGACTGCGGAAGAGGTGACCTCCACGTCGAGGAGTGCTCCGCGGATTTCCAGGAAGAAGGAAACCGAGCCCCACGACTCGGGCAGGTTCGGCCGAAACCGCAGCGTCTCGCCCTCGAGCTCCAGTCCGCAGAACCCGAATACGACCATCTGCCACGCGGCCCCGCAGGCGGCCGTGTGAATGCCACCGATGAAGGTCCCCCCACTCACCGATTTGTTCGTGTTAAACAGGTCCACCGACGACGATTTCACCAGATACTCGCGCGCGGTGTCGGCGTAGCCGATCCAGCTCGCCACCGTGCCGTAAACGGAAGGGCTCAAAGAGGATCCGTGCTGCGTGCGGGGCTCGTAGTAGTCGTAGTTGGCCTTCATTACTTCGGTGCTGTACTGACTGCGATGCAGCGTGAAAATCTGGCAGACATCCGCCTGCTTCGATACCTGCGTCGGCACGGCGATGCCGTTCGGCCAGCCCCAGTACTCGCCCGGATCGATGAGGCGGTCGGCCAGTTCCTCCGGGGTGATGTCCTCGTGGTCGAAGAATCCGTCGAACTGCTCGATCACTCCCGTCGCAAGGTCCGGATCCTTCACATAGATGAGCTCGACCATCCGCCGCCACTCGTCCACATGTGATTGCTCTATGCCGAGTCGCGCCGCCATGGCCTCTCTGAGCTCCGGCTCCCGGTCTCCGAGGGCAACATAGACATTGACCGCGGCACGCAGGGCGTAACGGGCCTGCACCGCCGTGAAGGTGTTGTTGTCCACGTTCTCGTGGTACTCATCGGGGCCGAGCAGGCGGATGAACTCGTAGCGGTGCTTGTCACGTTTGAAGTGCACCCGGGAGACCAGAAACTGTGCAATCTCGAAGAGCATCTCCGCGCCGTAGTCCCGCATGAAGGCCCAGTCGCCGGTGACGAGGTAGTAGTTCCACACCGCATAGGCAATATCAGGTGATATGTGAATCTGCCAGTCGTTGAAGTGGTTTCGGATGTCGCGCCCGGTGAGCACATCCTTGAAGAAATACGAGGGGCAGATCTCGTCTCCGGTATCGCTGCTGACCCAGGCGTAGAAGGCGCCGTAGTAGCCGAGGCGCCTCGCCTTCCGCCGGGCACCATCGAGGGTCTTGTAGCGATAGACCAGGATCCGCCGCGCCACATCCGGGCGAGTGTATACGAACATCGGCAGGTTGAAGATTTCCTGGTCCCAGAACGCGGCGCCCTGATAGGCCTGGCAGGAAAGCCCCCGCGCACCGATCGGCAAGTGGTCGGTATGTGCCGGTGTCGCGATGACGTTGTGATAGATGTTGTATCGCAGCAGCACCTGCGCGAGCTCGTCGCCGTCTATATCCACACGGGAGCGATCCCAGATGCCGTCCCACACGCGGGTGTGCTCGGTCCACAGGCGCGGATAACGCTTCTCGCTGCATTGATCGAGGTCGCGTGCGCAGGCACCGGCTGGATCCGGGAGATCGTTCGAGGTGTAGATGACGCAGTAGAGCTCGAAGGCGATATCCGTGTCGGGCTCCGCATCGAAATCGAGGCGGCGGAAGATGCCCCGTTCCTCGGTAACCGTTTCCCGTGCGACCGGCTCGGGCCCCTCGGTGAACACCACGCGATTCGAGACCACCATCTCGGTCCGCCGCTCCCCGGTGATCGTCTTCATATAGAGATCGTCGCCGGCGGCGGAGGGCTCGTAGGAGCTGAAATGCTCACCGTGGAGGCTCCACACCTCCCCGTCGATACCAGCGTGAATGGTTACCCGGCCGGCGGCATGCACGCGCAGACGATGGCGGGCCGCGATGAGATGTATGTTCCCGTAACTCGCGAAACGCTCGTCCTCGAGGGTAAGCTCCGGGGTCACGCGTGCGGTTGGGGTGGCGGCACGGGCTCCGGTGGCTGCAGGGTCGCCAGCTCCGGCGCCGGCGCCGCGTCCCCCCGTCGACCACGACATTCGCCGGGCGTGGCGCCCGTAGCGGAAACTGAGCTCGCGGGAGTAATCGCTCGTCTCTCCGCCCAGCGCCGAGACCTCACGGCCGTCAACGGCCACGGACACGTAGAGCCCGTTCGGAGCACTTGCAAGCTCCTCCCACTTTCCGTCGGCGTTGTCGTAGGTATCGGTGACGAAGCAGCCCACATACTGGTCGGCGCGCCACTCCGAGAGGGTGCCACGGTAGCCGAGATAGCCGTTGCCGGTCATGAAGTTGCTGCCGTTGTTGATGAGGAGCTCCTCGTTGAAGCTCTCTTCCCTGATTTCCCAGCCGGTATCGGTTACCAGATTATCGCGAAGCTGCATGTGCCCCTCTCCCGCATCACTCGACATGCCCCCATTCTATCAGTGATCCCGGAGACGTCAACGCGTTACTAAAGGGAGTGTCATCACGACGGCGCCATGACGGCGCCGAGGCGACACAGCAGGGGCAGCTGCTACGCCGGTCGGTCAGCCTTGCGGCCGGTGCCGGCGATCATGATGCCGTTGGCAAAGCGTTCGAGGGAATCGATCTCGAATCCGGCGGCACGGATCGATGAGAGGGTGTCACGGTCGAGATGGCAGTTCCCGGAGATGTGCTTCCACATGGGCGTGATCGCCCGAAACGAGCTTCGAAGGACCGGCTTGTCCTCCGGCAGAACATGCTCGATGAAGATGATGCGGCCGTCGGGTTTGAGCACGCGATTCACTTCGGCAAGTCCCCGTTCGGGATCCTCTACCGAGCAGAACACGAGGGTGAACACCACCGTATCGAAGAACCCGTCCTCGAAGGGCAGATGCTGCACGTCGCCTTCGAGGATCGTCGGGTTGAGACAGCCGTCGTCACTCCGGTGATAGACCCGCTGGCTCACCGAGAGATCCATCACGTAGAGATCCTCGAGGCCCTCGCAGGGATAGTAGGCGAGGTTCACCCCGGTGCCGGCGCCCACCTCGAGGACCACGCCGGATGCGCCTGGAAGCAGACGCGCCCGTCTCGTGCCGAGGCTCCCCGTCTCGAGCGGGTACATGAATGCGTCGAAGAAGGCCGCAGGCACATCCATCAATGCACCGCCGACACGATCTTTCCGATCTGCTCCCGCGCAGCCGCCTCACCGAGATCGATGAGCGCCTCTGCCTTCTTCAGATTGTAGTAGCTGTATCCCTCGAGGTTCGGTCGGATGAGGAAATCGGCATTCTCTTCAATGCGCTGCTCGTCGTCGAGCATGATGCGCATCGAGTACATCATCACATCGAACACGTTCTCGGGGCCCTCCTGCTTTATCGCATTCGCGTTCACGTCGACCGCGATAACGATGTCGGCCCCCATGTCCCTGACAATGTCGGCCGGCACGTTGTTCTTGACCCCGCCGTCAACGAGGACCTTCCCGTTCCACTCGAGGGGAGAGAACATCCCCGGGATGCTCGAGCTTGCGCGAACCGCCCGCGCCACCGATCCTTCCTGAAAAATGTAGAGCTCACCGGTGAGCAGGTCCACCGACACCACCTTCAGGGGGATCTCGAGCTCGTCGAAGGTCTTGTTGGAGATGAGCTTCTCGAGCAGCTTCTCCAGTTTGGCCGGGTTCACCAGCCCCTTCGATGAGAAGAGCGCCGGCTGGACGAGATCGCCCCAGTTCACATCGGCCACGATATCCCGGATCTTGTGCCACTTGTACCCCGAACAGTAGAGCGAGCCGATGAGGCTTCCGGCACTGGTCCCTGCCACGTAGTCTGCCACGATGCCGTTCTCCTCGAGCACCTTGATGACACCGACGTGCGCGATACCCCGGGCCGCACCTCCGCCGAGGGCAAGACCGACCTTCTTCTCACCGAGTCCATGTTTGATCGTCGAAACGATCCTGTCGATACCGGTTTTCATGATAGCTCCCACCCTATTTTAATGCGGGAGGGCGTGCGGGAAAAGCGGCCGGGGCGGCGGCAGGCTACTCCCAGAAGTTGGCGAGGCGGTAGAGTCTTTCTCTTTGACGATCAAGTGCGTAGAAGCCGTTTCCGTCGAACGGCACTGCGATGTCGACGTCCTCGAATCCTTCGAGCGAGAACGATGCAATCTCCTTACCGCCGCTATCGAACCCGTGAAGCCGGAGTTCCTCGTCGTCATCCGAGCTGCGAACGATGATTCCGGCGCTGGCGATGAATGCGTTCCATGGGTCAGCGTTCTCTATGACGAACGTGTTTCCGCGGTCGCCGACGCTTCCGTCGTATGCCTCGAAGAAGGTCGCCGGACTTCCGGCACTCTCCATCATGGAGACTGCAAGCGGCGGGAAATCCTGGTAGCTGACAAAGACCACGTGCACCCGGTCCGCACTCTCTTCGCCTATAAGAAATACGAGGAACGATTCTGCTGTCGTCCCCTCGAAGACCGAGATAATCTCGAGGATGTGATAGTTGTTCCCGCTTCCGCCAAGATCTACGTTGTTTGAGCCCGACGAACTCCAGGTCGGCATATACTGCTCGACGTGCATCTGCGCAGGGCTGGCACCGTTGTCTATCCAGAACACGTAGGAGAGGACGGTATCCGTTCCGTCAGGATCATCCTCTTCGTATCGACCGGCGACCTCACGAAACGGTTCCTGAACTGAGATCGACCCCGTAAGGCCGACGACACCAAGTGCCGGCTCCAGCGCGTTGCTTCCCGACTGAATGTTGAAGATGTACCCACCCACTACGGGCTGGAAACCTCCCGAAAACCCCGCGCGACGTGCGAGAAAACCAGTGTCGATGACGGCCGCATCCAGCTCGGTTCGCCTGTACTCCGCTTCCACATCGAGTTCGGAGTCGAATATGACGAGGTTTCCGTCGACACCGTCTTCCACCTGAAGGAAGAGTCGATTCTCGATGACGTCCGCGCTTGCCGTCATCCAGAACCAGTCACTGTCCGAATCGATCCACTCTCCGACGGATCGTTCCGCGGTGATGCTGCTCACATACTCCGGAAACGCCGTCGCGGTGAAGAACTCGCAGCCGGCGAGCGCGAGGAGCAGCACTGCCGCCAGGACGATCGCTGCGGCGCCGCGCCGAGATTCGTGCGCCGCTCGTGTTCCCATCACCTTACGTCTTCTCCGTCTCATCAGGCACATCACTCGCAACATCATCGGGCAGAAAGTTCTCGATACCCGGATACATCAGTTTTCGCCGTGCGATCTTCTCCGGATATGTATAGTATCGGCAGGTTGCGCGGGCGCATGGCTCCTCTCCGGTCTGATAGAGCTCGGACTCGATGATGGCGATGTTCTTCTCCATCCGCAGGAGACGGGCACGGACGGTTACCGGGCGGCCGACGAACGAGGGCTTGTCGTAGCGGATTTCCATCGTCTGGGTGACACCGGCGGTCGCAATCTTCACGAAGACGACCCAGCTCGACACCTCGTCGAGCAGCGTGGCCTGAATGCCGCCGTGGAGGACGCGGTCGTACCCCTGGAAGTGCTCGGGCGGCTCCAGTGTGGCGACGACGTCGTCCCCGTCCTCGTAGAATTCCAGCTTGAGTCCCACGGGATTATGCGGCGCGCAGCCGAAACACTCGTAGCCATCGTGTCCCACGAACGGATTGTTGATTCGACGCATGATGATCAGCTCCTGTGACGCAACCAGACCTGGCTCGGACCCGCGAACGCTTTGTCTTTCGCCAGCACGAGGTAGGCGACGAACACGAACACGAAGTAGGCGGTCGCGATGCCGACGGCCATCCAGAAATACATGAAATTGCCGGTCACGAACGCACGCACCGGCAGGCTTATCGAGAGGATGAAGGGGATAGCGAACACGAAGGTGATGCCCGCGGCGTAGGTGTAGTCGGAGGCAACCGGTGTCTCGAAATCGGGGTCGATGACGCGCAGAAGGGCAAGGCCGGTGGAGAGCGTGCCGGTGGACACGCCGAAGATCAGGAGCATCCGGTGGAACTTGTGGTCCTTGAACAGCCGCGATGCAATCCACGGCACGGTGAGAAAGGTCATGAGCGCACCGACGAGCGCGAGCACCACGATCGGGACCCAGTACTGCGAGACGGCGACGAGGGATATCGCGCCGATGGCGGCGGTGACCATCACGTCGACCGACAGACCGGAGATGCGGTTCATGGTACGGGTGTCGATGACGTGATCGACCCGGATGGCCTCGATGGTATGCTTCATGGCGAGTCCGATGATCGCCGCAAAGATGAAGCTGATGCCCCAGAGGTTCACCGCGAGCTCCTCGCCGAGCGGGCCGACCAGAGACAGGGCCCAGGTAAGGAAGCTGAGAAACAGGTATGTAAGGAAGTACCCGACCAACACCAGGCCTGCATTGAAGCTCATCGAGTCGATGGCCTCTGTCTCGGTGGTCATGATGGCTCCGACGGGGCGTTCACTGTCCCGCGGATAGACACCGGTTCGCACCCGCGACTCGCGAAGCGGTGCGAGCTCCTCCCGTGTTACCCAGCCGCGACGGATTCCGAAGTTGATCAGAAAGATCCCGCCGAAGGTCGCCAGGATGAAGCCGATGGCGGCAAAGGTCAGTCCGACGCTGCCCGCCCCCTCGATACCGACGCCGGTCCAGCTCTCGCCGATCGCGAAGGCCTGCCCCGGGCCCTGCACGAACCCGAGCGGCAGGAGATAGCCGAAGGGCTCGTAGAGATCGGGATAGATGGAGGAGATGAAGAAGAATGTCAGGAGGAGGCCGACGAGCACCTGTATCGCGAACTGGGAGAGCACCACCACGACGGTCGCGAAAAGGCGGTGCTCTCCGACGGCGGCGGTGGACCGGCCGGTGCGCAGCGACATCGCGATGAAGGAGATGCCGAGGAGGTGATAGGCGAGCTCGCCGAGTCCGGCGGCCGTCACGCCGACGAGGGGAAGGACGAAGTTGTAGAGGGGGAGCAGGATGAGCCCCGCGGTGAGAGCGTTCGGAATGAGGAACCTCTGGAAGAACCGCACCTTTGCGCGCAGGAAGGTCGCGAAAAGCAACGCAATCGCGATTATGCCGAGGTCGATGAACAGGTTCCAGTTGAAGTTCATGTATCGCTCCCGCCGGTATCGTGTGCGGACCATTCGGGCGTCGACCGAATGCGCCATTGTTAGTCCATTCGCTTGAAACAGTCAATGAGTACCGCTACCATGCTGAGCTCAGATGAAGGCGCGAAAGCTGACCTCCAGGATACTCGCCCGGCCGAACGTACACCGCGTGCTCCGGCTGACCGTGGGAACGTGGCTGAGGCTGCGCTTCAACATTACAGCCGAGAATGCCGCACTGCTGAGGCATGTCCGGCGGCCTTACCTGCTGCTCCCGAACCATGTGGGCTACTGGGATCCATTTCAGCTGAGCTCCTTTGTCCCCTACCCCGTGCATCATGTTGCCGCCGATCAGAACTTCCGCACGAGGTTGATACGCTTCGTGATGTGGCTGGTCGGGGCGATCCCGAAGACCAAGGGGATGTCGGATTCCGAGCTCATCCGGACCATCCTGCGACTCCGCGACCGGGGGGAGATCATCTCCCTGTTTCCGGAAGGGCAGCGCACCTGGGACGGTGCCTCGCTGCCGGTGCTCTACTCTACGGCGAAGCTCGTGAAGCTTCTCAGGATTCCGGTGATCGTGCCCGTGTTCAAGGGCGGGTACTTCTCCCACCCGCGGTGGGCGCGCTCGCCGCGACGCGGCCGGCTGGTGATAGAGTTTCGTCACGCCTTCGATGGCGATGAGATCCGCGGCCTCTCCGCCGACGAAATCTACGAGCGCCTGTCCACCCTGCTGGCCCACGACGACTACGCCTGGCAGTCGCAGCACATGGTGCGGTTTCGCGGACGTCGCCCCGCCGAGGACATCGAGCACGTGCTCTTCCTCTGCCCGCGCTGCAACGGGACCGCCACGCTCCGCTCCAGCGGACGGCGTGTGAGCTGCGACGCCTGCGGCTACGCGCTCACCTACACCGACTACGGCTATCTGCGCCCCGACGATGCTCCGGACACGCGCCTGACCGTGCGCGACCTGAACCGCCGGCAGCTCGAGCGCTTTACCACCTACCTCGACGCACTCTCCGCGGACACGCCGATCTTCTCCGAGGCGGACACCGTACTCAGCACCGGATACCGGACGAACCCGGTGCGCCGCGTAGCCACCGGCACCATCACCCTCTACGCCGACCGCCTCGAGTTCGA
>CAYOFA010000145.1:0-8337 GCA_964402885.1 uncultured Spirochaetaceae bacterium | reverse complement strand
CCCTCGCTCGTGTAGCTTCCGTAGAGCAGCGTGTCCTGGATCGGCACTCCGGCCCAGGCGGCGATGCGATCCTCGACGACCAGTGTCTCGGTCCCCGACGGCAGGTGGTAGGAGTACAGACTCAGCCTGCCCCCGCGGTCGGAAGAGTAGAGTAGCGTCTCCGCATCCGCGAACCGCGGCAGGTACTCGCCCGCCCGCGTTCGGCCGCGGAGGGGGCGCACGCTGTCGTCCGCACTGCCCTCGCCCTCCTCGAGAAGCATCACGTCCTGAAACCCGCGGCTGTGCTCGATAAAGACGATGCGCGCCCCGTCGGGGGCGATCTGCGGCGTGTACACGGATGCCCGCTCGGGTTCGTGCAGCACCTCAACGGCGCCGGTGTCTGTATCAACCTCGACGAGCCTGCTGTAGGAGCCGCGCCGCTCCACCGCAACGAGGCGCGAGCCGTCCGCAGAAAGCGCCGGATGCCACAAGCGTCCACCGGTCGTGACCCGACGGCCGGGGCCGACGCCGTCGCCCTCCACATCGTAGAGCCGGAGCTCGGAGTATGAGACAGATCCTGCCCGGTGGCTCGGTGCCTGCCGGGTGACAGCGACTGCGATGCGTGACCCGTCGGCGGAGACGGCGAAGGAGAACGGGTCGGTCAGCCGAACCGGTAACACGAGCTCACCGTCCCACTCGGCGTCGGCGCGCGCGAAGGACGCCGCACTACTGCGATAAATGCCGGCTCGATGGTCAACGGCATCCACATAGCCGAAAAGGCCCCTCTCGGTGGGAATCGGGAGATACCAGTTCCCGGGAGCCTCGGGAGACACCCGTCGCCCCGTGCGCATACGAGCGTCGGGGGCAAACCGCCGGATGAGATCTGCGTGCATGTCCGCGTAGACTTCTTCCGGGTCGTCGCCGGTGATCTTCCGTATCGCCCGCCCCACGCCGAAGAAGGGGAATCTCTCGAACTCTCGATGCACCCGCGCGTAGGTCCCCTCGCCGTAGGCCCGCCGGAGGTAGTCGGCGAGGACGTAGCCTGCAATGTAGATGCGCCCCCGCGGAGCAAAGGCGGACTCGTAGGAGGCCTGATCGAGGGACCAGAGCTTGCCCTCGAGCACCGGCGCCTTCACCTGCATCTCGAAGAACGGATTGCGGCCGCGTCCGCCGGTGGTCAGCCGCGTCTCATTGAGCGTCGTCGGTGCCTCGACGTACCAGCCCGGCATGAACGGAAAGGAGAACACCGAGATATCATGGCCGAATACACGCGAGAGCCCGCCGAAGAAGCCGGTGCGATCGGTGAACTGCACGAAGTGCGTGAGCTCGTGGGTCAGCAGCAGTCGGAGCCAGCTCTCGTGACGGGCGCCCATCCACACTCCCGATGGGCTCGTAACAAAGAGAGTTATGTGATGGGGGAACGGCGCGTAGAAGCCGTTTGCCGTCGCGGTTCGCCCCCGAATGACCACCGGAACCGTCTCCGGGTGGTAGCCGAGCGTGTCGGTCACATCGGCGTAGACGTCCTCGGCGAACGAGATGACCTCTCGCGCCGCAGCCGCATGGGCGGGCTCGTAGATGATGCGGAAGTGCTCGGTGCGAACCTCCCGCCACCCCGCGAACGCGGCCTCCGCGTCGGGCGCGTCGGAATCCGACGCAGCCGGCGTGCCGGGTTCAGACGCCGCCGCGGTGCGCGGGCTCCCAAGCGCTGCGAGCACCGCGAGGCCAAACATCACGACAAACACGGTGGACGCCGCCGGGCGGCGCCTGCGCACTCGGCGCGGGAGAAGATCCCTCATACATCCAGAGATTCACGTGATCGGCGCGTATGTCAATGGGAGAGGTAGCTCTCAACGGCCCGCGCGGCAGGGTGTGTCCGGTCGAGGTCGTGTACGGTGACGTAGCTTCCGGGTGTCTCGAGGAACTGCTGCTTCAGGCGCTCTTCGAGGGCCTCGAGCGCGGGGGCCGGCTCGGCCAGGTCCTGCAGCAGCGACTCGGTTCGGCACTCGAGAGAATCAACCCACTCATCTGCGGAAAGCGAGATGCCGAGCCGCCCGGCCTTGTCCGCAGCCAGCCGACTCGCGAGCTCCCCCCGCGCCGCGCCGATCCCGAGCGCGGCGTAGAGAAAGACTGCGCCCTGCCCGATCTTCGTATCCCGGCAACTGACCAGATCGGCCGCCCGGAACAGGGGCTGCCTGCCCCGTCCGGCGGCCAGATAGAGGACGAACAGAGGATAGAGCCAGCCGCCGCCGAGTCGAATGACGAGGCGGCCGGCTTCGAAGACACTCAGCATGGTGTGTGCAACCCGCGGCACCTACGCCGCGTTTTCCCCTTCGTCGCGGCGCAGCGCGCGGATGATCATTCCACCGACGATCGGCACGAGGACGATCTGCGCAGCCTGCATGGGGAGGCCCGGCAGAAACTGCATGCTCAGCCAGCCCGGAAGCCCCTCGGGACCACCGAGGAACATCAGGAAACCGGCCAGCACGACAAGCCGCCCGACCACCATCGAGATGGCCATGCCGATGTAGAGGTTACCCCGGAAGGCCTTCTGCGCAAGAAGGGCCGGCAGCGCACCGTAGACCGCGAGCTCGACCGTCATGATCGGCACAAGCGGCGCAATCGGCATACCGGTCAGCACGAAGTTCAACACCGGCGACAGCGCCCCGACCACGAGCCCGGTCTTCCACCCGAAGACGACGCCCGAGAGCATGACGCCCCAGAACATCGGCAGAACCACGAACACCGGCCATCCGAGTGTGTGCGCGGCGATCGGCATGAGAACCGTCGCCGCCACGAACACCGTCTCCACCAGCACTGCCGGCACTCCGGCGAAGGCAATCGGCTTTTCCGAACGAATTATCGTTGCTGTCATTGTCGTTACTCCTTGTTATTCCTTCATCATCAGGTGCACGCCGGCGGTCTTGAAGGTGCGCGGCAGTGCGAGAATGTTGGGGTTGGGTCCCACGAACTTCTTCTTTGCGTCTTCCAGGGCCTCTTCGAATGTGGCCCTCGTCTTCATGCCCATCCCGCGCGCGTAGCCCGGCTCCTGCGCACCGACGAGGTAGACGGCCGCACAGTGGTCTTCGGCAATGTGGCCGCAACTGACCATCGAAAAGCAGTGATAGGGATGGAACCCGTAGTCGAAGCGATAGCGCTTTATGAACTCTTCGTTCTGGGTGAAGTACTCACCGTGCCGCTCCACGTCGGGAAGCGTCTGGTGGTAGTCCTTCTGAAAAACGTCATAGAGTTCGCGATATCCGGTGAAGACCTCATCGTGGAACCACCCGTTACAGGTCGACGAGCAGATGATGACACAGCGGTCGGACATGATGCGTCGGTGGCGGATAACGTTGGCCGCAATCGCCTGAAGGATGAGGATGGGGTTGGTGCCGTGGCCGTTTCCGTAGTGGAAGAACTGCGGCATGCCGAAGACCATCACATCGTACTTCTTCTCGGCCCAGGGCACATAGGTCCGCTTGTCGGCAATCTCCCAGGAGGCAGCCTGCATCTCCTTGCCGTAGCCCGCAAACACTGCGATCTGTCGGCCCTTCGTATCGAGCACGCCGTCGCAGAGGAAGAAGTTCCGACCCATCTTCTTCTCCATGTGCTGACCGATCGCGTCGAACTTCTTGCGCATCAGGCTGTGGCTGCTCACCGGGGTGAAGTCGTCGCGGTGCATGACGTGGGGCACGTGGTGCGCGGCGATCGTGCGCCAGTGCGTGATACCCGTCGCAACGTGTTTGTAGCCGCCCGAGTACCCGCCGTAGGGATTGCCCATGGTATGTCCCACCGCAATTGCCAGGTCGGCCTCGAAGACCTCGCGATTCATAATCACGTGATCGCCGAGCTCGTCCTCGCCGAGATCGACCAGATTGTCCCAGTCCTCCGAGTCGTGATTAACGATCTGACCGGTCCACCAGTACTCATTGAACAGATCATCGCCGAGAATGGTGCGGATCTCGTCCTTGCGATTCTTGCGGTGCAGGCCGTTGGAGCAGATGAACCGCAGGTTCTTCTTCTTCACCCCCGCCTTCACGCATTCCTCGATCAGAATGGGAATCGATACCTTCCGGTGCGCGGTCGGATGCGAGCCGCCCTTCACCCTGTCGGGGAAAATGATCGCCACCTTGCTATCGGGGCCCACGAGCTCGGCGATGGGCTTCATCCCCATGGGGTTCTGAATTGCCGCACGTGTCTTGTCGGCGATCTCGGATTCCGCGATCGCCGGCGGATCGGCTACCGTCTCACCCGGCACGAATACGTCCGTGTTGTCGGGCAGTTCGGCCGCCATCGTTCCATGTCCATACTCGAAATCGATCTTCATTGTTTCAACTCCGTTCCTCGTCGGTATCCCGTGATATCAGGTCGCTGATCCGTGTCACAACGGACGAATCCTGTCCCTGATACCCCTTGGCCAGGGCCATCTCGGTCAGCTTCTGCGCGCCTTCAGAGACCATCATGGTCGCGCCCGCCGATTTGGCCATCTTCAATCCCAGATCCATATCCTTGTAGAGAAGCTCCACGCGAAACACCGGCGTGAAGTCGCCGTCAACGATCTTCGGCCCGATGCTCTTGAACAGATTGCTCACCGTGGCGGCCCCGCTCTCGGCTATTGTCTCGTAAACCACCTTCGGGGAGACGCCCAACCTGGTCGCAGCCGAGAGAACCTCCGCCGTGACGTTATTGATCGCGCCGAACATGAGGTTATTGAGCAGCTTGATGACGTTTCCCGAACCGCTCGGGCCCACATGGATGATGCGGGACGAGAGAAGCTCGAGGACATGACGCACCTTTGAAAGTGCGCGTTCACTCCCTCCCGTTGGTAGCGTCCAGTTCCCGGCGCGGTCCGGGCGGCCGAGGACGGGCGCGTCAAGATACTCACCGCCCGCCTCCGTTACGAGGTCCGCCACGCGTCGGGTGCTCTCCGGGTCAACGGTGCTGAGATCAACTATGATAGTCCCGGCAAGCGACGCCGCCATGAGGCCTTCCGGCCCTTCGATGGTCGCCGCGACTTCGGTCGGGCCCGGAAGAAACAACAGGATGATGGCGGTCTTTCCGGCCACTTCCCGGGGCGAGCCCGCGACATCGAATCCGCGGGCCTCCATCTCCGTCCTCGCGGCCTGCGCCACGTCGTAGATGCATAGCCGGTGCTCGTCTTTGAGGATCTCAACAGCCGCACGTCCCATGCTGCCGACGCCGACTATTCCTACCGATGTATCACTCACGTAGTTCTCCTTGATGTGCTTAGCCGTAGACCATATTCGGAATCGCCATCACCAGTTGCGGAAAGAAGACCATCAACAGCAGTGTCACCAGGAGCACGGCCATGAACGGAACGAGCTCGCGGATGATCGAGTAGAACGGCACCTTCGAGATCTTCTGCATGATGAACACGTTCAGCCCGAACGGCGGCGTGAGAAAGCCGATCATCAGGTTCAACACCACGAGGATGCCGAAGTATACCGGATCGAGCCCCAGCGCGGTCGCGATCGGCAGGAAGACGGGCACCGTAATGGTGAGAATGGCGATGAGCTCCATGAACATTCCCATTATCAGAAGAATGACGTTGATAATGAGGATGATGACGATCGGGTTCTCTGAGACGCCAAGCAGGAACGTACGCACGAGCTGGGGGACCTGCTCGGTGGAAATCAACCAGCCGTACAATCCGGCAGCCGCCACTATCAGCATGATGGCTGCCGTGCTCTTCCCCGCGTTATAGAGTATGGGTGCAGCGTCCGTGGGTTTGAGCTCCCTGTGAACGAGAAACCCGAGGAGAGCCGAGTACACAACGGCAACCGCCGCCGCCTCGGTCGGACTGAAGATGCCGCCCCAGATCCCGCCGAGGATGATGACCGGCAGGAAGAGCGAGGGCAGTGCCTGTACGAATGCTTCGCCCATCTCTTTCAGGGTGGGCCGGGCCCGCTTCACGTTCATGCTCCGCTTGCGAGCGATGATGAAAATAACGACCATCATTCCGACGCCCATGATTACGCCCGGAATGATGCCGCCCATGAAGAGGGCGCCGATGGATGTGCCCGAGATGACGCCGTAGATGACCATCGGTACGCTCGGCGGAATGATGGGACCGATAGTCGATGAGGCGGCCGTGACGGCGGCGCTGAACGGTTTGTCGTAGCCCTCGTCGAACATCGCCCTGATCTCGACCATCCCCAGACCGGATGCATCGGCTACCGCCGAGCCGGACATCCCCGAGAACAGCATACTCGCGAGGACATTCACATGTGCGAGGCCTCCGGTGATGTGTCCGACCATCACACTCGCGAGCCGAAATATGCGCCTCGTCGCCCCTGAGTGGTTCATGATCTCGGCAGCCAGGATGAACAGAGGAATCGCGAGTAGAGGAAAGCTGTCGAGAGTATTAGAGAGGCGCTGCGCAATTATGAGAAGGGGCAGCCCACCCGCGTACATGATCTGTATGAGAGACGTTGCAAGCAGGGCAACGAAGACCGGCACGCCGGATATCAGGAGGACCAGGAGCCCTCCCACGAGGATGAGTACCGACATCAGTGTTACGCCCCCTCGCTAATCTGCTGTGACATGGTTTCATACCTCCGGGCGAGCGTCAGCGCTCGCGTGAACCAGTTAACTTACGAATATCGATGACAATGCGGCGAAGCGCTTCCAGGCCCATCAGGGCGGCGCCGATGATCACTGCCACGGTCATGAGTGACTTCGGGAGCCCCGTTCCGGACAGGGCGATGCGGTGTGCACGCGGCGCTACCTGAATGCCACCGACAACGGTCACGGCCATCACGATTACCATGATCGTTTCCCGCACGATGGACGTCACCGATGCCTTCTTGCTCGACTCGTCGAGGGCCACGTCCACGACTTCGATGGAGATCTGATCGTTGTGCAGCGACGCAAAGGCCCCGCCGACGAAGACGAGATACACAAAGATCAACCTGGCAAGCTCCTCGGGCCACGGCAGTGGCGAGGAGAGAACGAATCGAAAGAAGACCTGGGCCACGACCAGTCCTGTAATCCCCAGAAGAAGAAGACCCACAGCGACTTTCAGGGCTCTTTCATAAACGGACATACCACACTGTTCCTTTTGCGTAAGATGTGTGTCGACCCTCGGCGAAGTAATCCGCGGAGGACCGCACCAGACCGGAGCTGCTCCCCGAGCTGAAGCGTCGGGAAGCAGCTCCGTATATGCTATCTGCTAACGAGAAGATCGGGAACAGGCTTAGTCCCAGGTCTCCATGATCGAATCCAGCAGTTCATCCGAGTAACCGACGATCTCCGCCAGCTCGGGGATGATCGCACGGAAGTGATCCTTCCACGCATCCTTATCCACCTCGATGATGTTGACGCCCTCCTCCGCCATTGCTGCCTCGGCCTCGCGGATTTCCTCGAGAACCTGCTCGTTATGCCACTGAGTGACTTCCTGAGCGGCTTCGGTCAGCGCAGTCTGATACGCGGCGGGGAGTTCCTGATAGACGTCCTCGGCGATCATGACGCCGGTTTCCTCGTAGTTGTGATTGCTCAACGTGAGGTTCTCGGCGACGGTGTGATACTTGTTGAAGTACAGCCAGTTCGATGCCTGCTCGGTGGCCTGCACAACGCCCTGCTGCAGACCGGTAAAGGTCTCGACCAGTGCGATCGGTGTGGGATTCGCGCCGGCGAGCTCGAAGTTGTTGATCCAGCTCTTCTGCTCCGGAACGCGGATCTTGAGCCCCTGCAGATCTTCCGGCGTCTCGATGGGGGTCGTGGAGATGAAGTTTCTCGGGCCACGGTCCCATTCCTGTGTCAAAACACGAATGCCGTGCTCTTCGCGAACGGTCTCTCGCAACGCCTCGAACGCCTCGCCACTGTGAATCTCACGTGCATGTTGCTGATCGTTGAACATGTAGAGCACGCCGGAGATCCAGTAATCGATCTCGAACGCACCGAGCCAGGTGGTGGCGCCCACGAACATCTCGACCGTTCCGACGGTCATGCCTTCGAGCAGGTCCATCGCAAAGCCGAGCTGAGACGCGGGATACACCTCGAGGGTGAGCCCGCCGTCGGTCTTCTCGGAGACCAGGTCGGCCATCCGCTCGGTTGCGAGCACATCAATGTGGCCCGGGGGGTCGATGAGACCGACCTTCAGTACCACCGGCTCCATCTCTTCCGCCTCTCCGCCTTCCGCCTCGCCTGAAGCGAAGAGGGGCATCGCGAGCAGCGTAACGATCACCATCAGAAGCAGTGTCCGTTTTCCTGTCATAAGGAAACCTCCTTGGGGTTTTCAGCGCGACACAAATCCGCGCCAGCAATGAAATCGTATTCATTTTGCCCCAAGTCCAAACCCCTGTCAACGATTTCTTTTCTATCGATATGGCGTTATCGGAA
>CAYOFA010000144.1:0-8371 GCA_964402885.1 uncultured Spirochaetaceae bacterium | reverse complement strand
GATCCCTACCGCATCTTCGTCTCGGAGATCATGCTGCAGCAGACGCAGGTTCCGCGAGTCATGCAGAAGTATCCGGAGTTCATCGAGCGATTTCCGGACTTCGAAGCACTCGCCGCCGCGGAGCTGCGCGACGTGCTCCTCGCCTGGCAGGGCCTCGGCTACAACCGCCGGGCGAAGTTCCTCCACGGGTCTGCCGGGCTCATTGTCTCGCGGTATGGCGGCGAGCTCCCGCGCGATCCCGCGACGCTGGAGACGCTTCCCGGTGTCGGCGCCAACACGGCCGGCTCGCTCGCAGCCTTTGCCTACAACAGTCCGGTAGTCTTCATCGAGACCAACATCCGCCGCGTGTTCATCCACTTCTTCTTCCGCGAGCAGGCCGACGTGCGGGACCGCGATATCCTGCCCCTCGTCCGCGATACCCTCGATACCGACGATCCGCGCAGCTGGTACTACGCCCTCATGGATTACGGGACGATGCTTGCCAGGTGGTTTCCGAATGCGAACCGCCGCAGCGCACACTACACCCGCCAGAGCGCATTCGAGAACTCCGACCGCCAGATTCGAGGCAGGTTACTTCGCGCCCTCGCCGAGCGCGAGGCAATCGCGGCCGAGGCGCTTCCGGACGTGCTCGGCTTTCCGCCGGAGCGGGTGGAGCCGGTGGTGGCGGCACTCGAAACGGAAGGGTTCCTCACGCGGGACGGCGGAACGGTCCGCATCCGCTGAGGCCGCGGCCCGCGGTGTTGCGGCCGCGGCGGCGTGCGGGGCCGCCGGCCCGCGGCCTCCTCAGCTTACGCGCTCGCCTCAGCCGCCGGCGCCGCCGTCGGCCTGCGCGATCATGCTGCGGTGCCACTCGAGGAGCTCGGTCTCGGCGGCCGGATCCGTGCCCTCGATATCGACCACTGCCCGGAAGAGGGGCTCGGTTCCCGAGCCGCGCATCCACAGGAAGCCGGTCGCCCGATCTTCGCCGTCGTAGAACTGCATCTTCAGCCCGCCCGGCCCGCCGTCCTCGTAGCGAATCTCTTCATAACGGGCAAAGCCGAAGCGACGCTCGAGGTCCCCGGCACGCCGTTCCCACTCCGTGGCAAAGATTTCGACGTAGCGCGCCTTGAGCAGCGCCTGATCGGCAGTGCGGACCTGAAGCTTCGCCCCCGGCTCGCCGGTTCCGGTGGTACGAAACTGAGGCAGGGTGAGGCGAACCTGCTCGAGGGTGAAGTCCTCGCGGTAGGCGTCCTCCCGGCCGCTCTTTCGGCACCACTCGAGGAAGAGGTCGTGCTCGGTGCCGCGGCCAGCTCCCCGCCCGGCATACAGAAGCTTCAGAAATGAGAAGACGGTTGCCATGGGGTCGCGTACCCGGGATGGATGCAGGATGTTTCCGCCGTTCGACCCCTCGCCGAGGATGCGGACGAGGTAGCCGCGCGCGCGGAGCCGCTCGGCGGCGGCGACCACGTTTGCCTCTCCGACCTCGCAGCGGTGGACCTCCGCGCCGAACGCCGCCGCGATCCGCTCGATCCGAAGCGACGTGGGGCCGTTTACCGCCACCGCCCAGGGGCGCTGTGGCGTCGGGGCGAACCCCGCGACGGAGAGCCAGGAGAGCTCGGCCACCACCGCCATCGCAAAGACTTCCTGGGCGCTCAGGGGCGTGGCTGCGTCGGCGAACACCAGGTTCCCCCTGTCGCCGTCGTTGTCGGGGACGTAGGCCAGAGTGAAGGCGGGGTCGGCGGCGGCTGCCGCGGCCAGCGCGAGACGGGCTTCATCGAGGCCGGCGCCCTCGGGGAGTATCTGATGGGCGATCTCCCGTGGCGAGGCGTTGAGCGTCCGCACGCGTATGCCGAGGCCCTCGAAGAGCGACACATCCGCGGATGTGGTTCGTGCGCTGCCGTTGAAGTCGATGACGATGCCGCACCCTGATGCCTCGGCGCCGGACGATATGGCCGCGGCGGCGCTGCCCGGTCCTGCCGGTCCGTCTGCAACCTCGAGAGCGAAGCCCCGGTAGGCGGAGACCGCGCGCGGCTTGACCACCGCGACGTCGGTAAAAGCCCGTGCAATGGCCCGAGCCGACACCTTTCGCACGGTATCGGCGAGGCGCCGCCTTGCGTCTTCGTCGGTGCAGAGCCGGTCGAAGGCTGCTGCGACCTCCCCGGACTCGGGACCGGCGAGCACACCTTCTCCCGCGCGGCCGAACTTCAGCCCGTTGTGCCCGACGGGGTTGTGGCTCGCACTCACGTAGAGGAAGGCGCCGATGCGCGCATCAGAGGCGGCGTAGGCAATGACTTCGGGGATCGGTGATATGAACAGGTAGCGCACTTCCAGATCGTGGGCAAGAAGGACCCGCAGCAGAATCTCTCCGAGAACGGCGCCGGTGGGACGCGAGTCCACGGCAAGGACGACGCTGCGCCGCGAGGGTGCGAGGCGGGGGGCGAAGTACTCGCAGAAGGCGGCGCCGGCAAGCGCGATGAGCTCCCGATCCGCGGGGCCGACCTCGTTGACGGCGGAGTTTTCATGGCCGTCGGCGGCAAAGACCTTGCGCCAGCCGGAGGCCGAGACGATCATCGACGCGCGGGCCGCGGCGATGCTGTCCGACGGGCAGGGGACGTCGGGGCCGAGCGCGTCGACATCAGGATCGCCGAGCGGAAGCCCTGTCAGCGGATCATCGATTCGTGCCATAGCGAGCCGAGTGTAGTGCCCGGCTCTGGAAGCGTCAATCTCGGGGCACAGCTGAGGCAGGAAATCGTCTGCATCGGAACGATTCTTGCGTGATGCGGAAAAATCACGTATAACGGGGGTGAAGCGAGGCGAAATCCTATGGCGAAACGCATTCTGGTAATCGACGAGTCGTCGCTTTTCCGCGAGTTCCTCAAGCAGAAGCTCGAGGAGTACGGCTTCGAGGTAGAGGTCGCGGTGAACGGTCTCGACGGTTGGTCGAAACTCCGCGCTGATCCCCCCGATCTCGTGGTTATGGACTACTACCTCTCGCGGATCAGCTCGCTCGAGTTGCTCCAGAAGAAGGCGGACGACAAGAACGTAGCGGCGGTGCCGGTGATCATGGCATCCGCGCGTATCGACCGGGATAAGATCATCCAGGTCGCCCGCTACAACGTGCGCAAGTTCTTCACGAAGCCGATCAAGATCGATGCCCTTCTGAAGACCGTCGCCGAGTTGCTCGGTGTCAAGCTCGATCTCGACAACACGCCGAGCATCATCGAGGCGCACTTCAATGACGAAATCCTCTTCATCGAGGTCGCTCAGGGCCTCAACCGCGAGAAGATCGAGTTGCTGCGCTACAAGATCAAGGAGCTGCTCGAGCTCTACGAGGTGAAGATGCCGAAGGTCCTCCTCATGATGTCGAGCATCGAGGTGACCTCCCAGGATTCACTCAAGCTTGCGACCCTGATCCAGAACATTGTCGAGTACTCCGGAGCACGTCCGGCAAACATCAAGATTCTGACGAACTCCGACTACGTGCAGCGCTACATTGCGAACTCCGACGACTTCTCCGAGATCGAGGTGACCAACAGCCTCGAAACCGCGATGGATGGGCTGCTCGGCCGCAAGGCGGGATCCTACATGGACTCCGAGAGCCGCACGGTGCAGCAGGAGTTTCTCACCGCCTCGGCGCCGAAGAAGGACGGCGGTGAGACCATCAACATGAAATTCGAGGGGGAGCGCACGCAGGACTTCCACCTCAACGATCTCGGAAGCAGCATCAAGCTTGCCGTGGTCGACGATGATTTCGTCATTCAGGAGCTGATCAAGACCGCGTTCTCGGACACCGAATTCCAGGTCGCCACCTACGACAACGGAGCGGAGTTCCTCGCCGACTACGCGAATCGGAACTACGATCTCGTGTTCCTCGATCTCATGATGCCGGAGATGAACGGGTTCCAGGTGCTCGAGGAGGTGAACTCGCGCGGTGGTGAGAAGCCGCCCATTATCGTGCTCTCCGCCCTTTCGAAGCGGGAAACCGTCATCGATGCGCTGAAGTATGGAGTGAAGAGTTACATCATCAAGCCGCTCAAGCCGGAATGGATCCGCAAGAAGGCGACTGAGGTACTGAAGCTCAACTTCTGAAAATTACCATGGACCCGAATTCCAGGCAGTTCCAGGCCATTTTTGATCAGTCACCTGCCGGCATGGTGATGCTGAGCCCGGTCGCGGAGGTTCTCTACGCCAACAACGTGGTGGCAACCATGCTCGGCGTCAGTCCCGACAAGCTCGAAGGGGCGAGGTTCGACGAGATGCTCTTCTCCGACGATCAGGAGAGTTTTCGCCAGGAGCTCGCGGCCATGCGCTCCGGGGCGCGGACCCAGTTCCAGGACACCCTCCGCTACACGAACCGCGACGGCGAAATTGCCTGGGCGCGGCTGCACTTCACCTACGTCACCGACCATGGGCAGGAACCCTCGGTGTTCGGAGTCATCGAGGACATCACCGTCGAGAAGTCCGGCCAGGAGCAGCTGCGCCGCGAGAAGGAGACCGCGGAGCGGGCGACACGGACGAAGTCCGCATTTCTCGCGAACATGAGCCACGAGATCCGCACGCCGCTGCATACCATCACCGGCGTGACCGAGCTTCTGCAGGAGACGCAGCTCGACGAAGAGCAGATCGAGTATGCCAACCAGATCAAGTTCTCCGCGGAGGTTCTGCTCGGGCTCATAAACGACGTGCTCGATTTCTCCAAGATCGAGGCGGGGAAGCTGTCGCTCGAGGTCATCGAGTTCGATCTCTTCGACATGGTGCAGGAGGCTGTCGACATGCTCAGCCTCGAGGCCCACAAGAAGGACCTCGAGGTCGTCGTCTTCCTCGACCCGACCCTCCCTCGGCACGTCCATGGTGACCCGGTCCGTCTGCGTCAGATCCTCGTGAACCTGTTCAATAACGCCGTGAAGTTCACCTCCTCGGGTGAAATCGTCATCCGCGCGCAGCGCGTTCAGCAGACCGACACGAAGGTGACGGTCAGTGTCGAGGTCGCGGACAGCGGTATCGGCATACCGGAGCAGAAGCTGACCAAGCTCTTCAAGGCCTTCAGCCAGGTCGACTCCTCGACAACCCGCAAGTTCGGCGGAACGGGCCTCGGGCTCTCCATTTCCCGCAGCCTCGTGAAGCTCATGAAGGGCAATATCGGGGTGAAGAGCACCGAGGGGCGGGGTTCGACGTTCTGGTTCGCGGTGCCCCTCGGCGTCGAGTCGACCGGGCAGGTCTTCGACGGCGAGGCAGGGGCAGGCGCCCGGGTTCTCATCGTCGACGATCATGGTCTCGCACGTTCGGTGCTCCGGCATTACCTCGAGGCCGCCGGGGCGACGGTGGAGGAAAGCCCCAACGGTCCCGAGGGGCTGCGGGAGCTCAAGCGGGCCGCCGACGCCGGTGAGGCCTACGACATCGCCTTCATCGATCTGCTCATGCCCGGCATGGACGGCTGGCAGATGGCCAGCGAGGTCAACGCCGACAAGCGCATCAACTCCACCAGGCTCATCCTGCTCAGTCCCACCGGCCGGTCGGCGGGCGAGGCGAAGATGAAGCTCCTGAAATGGTTCGACGCTTACCTCTCGAAACCGCTCAAGGTGGACGACATCTCCAACGCCCTGCAGGCGGTGCTCGGCAGCGACATGGACCTGCCGACCCTCGAAGAGGCGGCGGTCGAGGAGCTGGAGGAAGTCAAGGAGGACGCCGAGGCCGAGGCCGAGCCCGGAGGCACCATCCTCGTCGCCGAAGACCACTTCGTGAATCAGCAGCTGTTCAAGACCATCCTCGAGAAGCGCGGGTATGAGACCATCCTCGCCGGCAACGGGCGGGAAGCGGTGGAGCTCTCCGCTGAACACGATGTCGACCTGGTGTTCATGGACGTGCACATGCCGGAGATGAACGGCTACGAGGCGACGCGAACGCTGCGGGAGCGCGGCTTCGAGGTTCCCATCGTGGCGGTGACCGCCAATGTGACGAAGGGGGAGAAGGACCGCTGCATCGAGGCGGGCATGAACGACTACCTCGCCAAGCCGTTCAAGAGTCATGATCTCACGCCGCTGCTGCATCGCTGGCTCACCGCTCGCGAGGCGTCCCGGCCGAAACCCGCCACCGCGCCGGCTGCGCCCCCGCCCGAGGCTGCCGAGCCCCCAGCCTCGGCGGCCCCGGAGCCGGCCGCCGAGCCCGCGGCCACACCGGCCGTCGCCGCGGGAGCCGACGACTCGGGCATCGGTGATGCGGGCAACGGTGATGCCGGCAACGGTGATGCCGGCAACGGTGATGCGGCGGGGCGCCCGGTGTTCGAGTATCAGGCGGCGCTCGAGGCCTTCATGAACCAGCCGGAGGTGGTGTCGCGCGTCGTGGGGAAGTTCGTGGAGCGCACCGAACAGCAGCTCGACGAGCTCAAAGGCCAGATCGAGAGCGGAGAGTTCGAGGACGCGCGGATCGTTGCGCACACCATCAAGGGTGGCTCGTGGAATCTCGAGGCTCTCCGGCTCGGCGATGCCGCGGCGCTGCTCGAGGAAACCACACGGAACGCCGACACCGAGGGCTCGTGGCGTGAGTATGCGAAGGTGGCAGAGGAGTTCGAGAAGCTCCGCAGCCGCCTTTCAGAGATAGAAGAGCTCAAGGTGTAACTCATGCGGCGTAGGGTGTCGGCGCTCCGCTACTGGTACAGAAACTCGCAGTACGCCCGGCCGACAGTCTACACACTCACCTTTCTTGTCATCGCGGGCTCGCTCGCCCTCGTATTCGAGCTCGGCGAGAACGATCAGTTCACCAGCCTGCTCGACGGCTTCTGGTGGCTCATCGTCACCTTCAGCACGACCGGGTACGGCGATAAGGTGCCGGTGACCCTCGGCGGACGGATTCTCGCCGTCGTAACCATCTTCTTCGGAGTCGGTGCGATGAGCCTGCTTTCCGGCGGGCTGGCGTCCTGGCTGGTCGATCGTAATACCAAGGCGCGGAGGGGACTCATGGAGTTTCCGAAACTGAAAGACCATCTCGTCATCTGTGGCTGGAAGGCCGACATGAAGGACATCCTCATCGGGATCCTCCATGTCTCGCCCGGCCTCTCCTCGGAGCAGATCGTTCTCCTGTCGAATGTGGACGCGGAAAAGATCGAGGAGCTGAAAGAGGAAGAGCTGCTTCGGGGCCTCAAGTTCGTGCGGGGCGACTATTTCTCAGAGCTCACCCTCGACCGGGCCAACGTGCAGCAGGCACGTAAGGTGCTCGTCATCGCCGATACTCTCGAGAGCGCGGCCGTTTCCGAGGTCGACTCGAAAACCGTGATGACGGTGCTGACGGTCAAATCCATGGCGCGGCAGGTGTACGTCACCGCCGAGGTGCTCGACCGCAAGTTCGAGAGTTACCTCAAGCACGCCAACTGTGATGAGATTCTCTTCAGCCGCGACTTCTCGCGGCAGATGCTCGCAAGCACCTCTGCCACCAACGGTATGAGCCACATCATCCACGAGCTGCTCTCCCACGAGAATACGGACTCGCGATTGTCCACCGAGGTAATCCCGGAGCGCTACTTCGGCCGATTATTCCAGGAGTTCCGCTCCGAGTTCGAGCGCCCGAGTCGTCGTGTCGTTCTGGGTGTGCTCGAGAATACCGGCACGCCCACGCGCATGAAGATGGAGGCGCTTCGGGAGGCGCAGAAAACCTCGGACGTCTCCCAGCTCATCACGAACCTGCAGAAGGTGAAGGGCCTCGAGGTCAACCGACCGGTGTTTCTTCCGCCGGACGATTACCAGCTCCAGCAGCACTCGCTTGCGATCGTGCTCGAACGGGAGGACCGGAACGGAAATGGGACGAACTGAAGACGAGATCCGGGACAAGCTGCGCCAGATTCATCTCTTTGCGAGTATCAGGGACGACGACGAGGCGCTCGAGCGCTTCCGAAAAATCACGCGGCTGACCAGTGAATCCCGTGGAACCGTGATGATCCGCGAGGGCGATGTGGGCGCGGAGATGTACATCGTCTACCGGGGGGCGGTGGAGATTCAGAAACGCACCCGGGCGGGCGACAACTACACCGTGGTGCGGTTGAGCTCCGAGGACAACGTGTTTTTCGGCGAGCTTGCCCTCGTCGACGACGACAAGCGCTCGGCCACGGTGATCGCCACCGAGGATTCGGAGTTCATCGTCATCTCGAAGACCGACTTCGTGAAGCTCGGCGACGAGCGGCCCGACATCGGTCTTCCGATCACTCGTGAGATCGCGAAGATCCTCGCCTCGCGCCTGCGGAAGACCACGGGTGATATGCTGACGATCTTCGACGCGCTGGTGAGCGAGCTCCAGCAGTAAGCCGGCCGCCGTTACCCGGCGCCCGTCATGCGGCGAAGGAACTTCTCGAGGCGCCGGGCGGTAATCTTCCAGGTGGGAAGCTCGAGGCGATAGAACCGCGCGT
>CAYOFA010000143.1:0-8420 GCA_964402885.1 uncultured Spirochaetaceae bacterium | reverse complement strand
TCGAGCTGCCCGACCTCGGCCGCACCCTCACGTACTCCACAAAGTACTTCCACACGTACAAAGGAGGAGACCCTCCGGCTCTGATGCCGGACATCGAGGTGCCCCTCTCCTATGAGGCTTACATCGAGGGCCGCGACCGTGCGCTCGAAGCAGCGGTCGGAGCCCGGTAGCGGCCGGGGCTTGCTTTACACCCGGCCATGCCTGAGCGTACAATCCCGCTGATTGGAGGCACATGGCACACGTAGCAATTGTAGGTGCCGGCGTGATGGGGACCGCGCTGGCATGGCCGCTTTCGGACAACGGCCACCGCATTTCCCTTGTCGGCACGCCCCTGGACCGCGAGATCATCGATGAGGCGCGGAGCCGCTATCGACACCCGAAGCTCGGACGCGAGCTCCCGCCGGGGGTGACGGCGTACCACACCGAAGAGCTGGCCGCAGCCATTGAAGACGCGGATCTCATCGTATCCGGGGTCAACTCCTGGGGAGTGGACTGGATTGCCGACGCCCTCGCGGAGAGTCTGAAGCGGGGCCGCGATGTCATCGGTGTCACCAAGGGTTTTCGCTCGGATGAGGCCGGCGATATCGAGATCTTCCCGAGAGTTCTCGCCGGGCGAGCTCCTGCCTCGATACGGGAGCATAGCAACTTCATGGCCGTCGGCGGCCCGTGTATCGCCGGAGAGCTTGCAGGCAGGCGACAGAGCTGCGTGGTGTTCGCTGCCGAGGAGAGGGAAGTGGCGGAGCGCGTCGCCGGCCTGTTCCGGACCAGCTACTATCACATCTGGCCATCCGCGGACCTGTGGGGTCTGGAGCTCTCGGTTGCTCTCAAGAACGCCTACGTCCTCGGCGTCGGAATGGCGAACGGGATGCTCGAAGCCGCCGGCGGTGCCGACGAGGCGGGGGCGGTCATGCATAATCCCGCGGCTGCAACCTTCGCCCAGGCGCTCTACGAAATGGAGCAGATCCTCACGGCCCTCAACGGCACGCCGGCGCACGCTCACGGACTTCCCGGGGCGGGAGACCAGTACGTTACCGCCATGGGCGGGCGCACCCTGAGACTGGGAACGCTCATCGGCCGGGGCTACCGCTACAGTGAGGCGCGGGAGACGATGGCCGGCGAAACACTCGAGACGGTTGCCATCATTGAGTCCATGTCACGTGTCTACCCCCGACTGCGAAAGCAGGGAGCATTGCGCGACGATGAGTTGCCGCTCATGGAGACGCTGATCGCCGCGATCACACGGGACGAAGTAGTCTCTCTTCCGTGGGAGCGGTACTTCGCTTCGATGTGAATGGAGGCGCGAAGCCACCGGGGTAGAACTTTGCAACATGAGCCAGATCATTGTATTGATCGACTGAGGAACTGCGCGTAGACTGACCCAATATTTGGTTTCATCCGGGATACGTTCGTAGCGATGATGCGAGCGGATTTCTGACTGTGAAAGACTCCGGCAAGGAGCGCGGGTAGCCCTGCTATTCGTCTATACTGGAGACCGGGCATGACACGTTCCTTGAGCTCGGCAGAAGCGACTCAAATACCTTGGGTCCCATGGTTTCTCTATCTCGCCTTCTTCATTTCGGGTGCCAACGGCCTGGTGCTCGAGATCGTATTCACCCGCCAGCTCTATCTGTCCATCGGCGTGACACACTACTCGGTCGGTATCGTGCTGAGCATCTACATGGCGGGGCTCGGCATCGGAAGCTACCTGTTCGGCCGCCTCGCCGACCGGACGAATAGCTGGTTGCTTCTGTACGGCCTGCTCGAGGTCGCCGTGGGGATGGTAGCCGTTCTGCTCACCAGACTCTCCTGGAGCCTGGACGTTTTCTACGTGTTCCTCCATCAGTTCCTCGGGCCGGGGCAGACGGGTCAGACCGGCATCATGACGAAAACCATTATCGGCGGCCTCCTGCTGCTCCCTGTCACGGTGCTGATGGGCGGAACGTTGCCGGCTCTGGCCAAGCTGTTTCGAAGCAGCGGGCGTGGTGCCGGGCGCACGGTCGGCTTTCTCTACGGTCTCAATACCATCGGCGGCGTCGCGGGGACGCTTGCCGCTACGTTCTTCTTTCTCGACTGGCTCGGTAGCACCCGGACGCTCGTAGCGTTCGCGATTCTGAATGCAGGTATCGGACTCGTCGCCGTTCTCATTTCCGTATACGAGCGCGCGCCGGCAGCTGATGCTCGCGGTTCCGTGTCTGGCGATGCGACCGGCCGCCGGGTGACACGGGGTACCCCGGCCCCGGCGGGTCGCGACTCCGTGCAGGGCGCGGACTCGATCCTCGTTCTGCTGGCGTTCTTCAGCTCCGGCTTTCTCGGGCTGTCCCTCGAGGTCTACTGGACCCGGATTCTGGTCTACGTGATCGGCAGCCACGGGTTCGCCTTCGGCGTGACGCTGGCGGCTTTTCTCTCGGGAATCGGTCTGGGGAGCCTGCTGTTCTCGCGGGTCGCCGACAGGGTAGGGCGGCCAATGCTCTGGTGCGGGCTGCTCCTTCTCGTCGCGGTGGCCTCCTCCTTTGTCATCAGCGAGGTCGTCTACTCGCTGAGGGGCCTTGCGGGCGAGTTGACGCTGCGGCTCGACGGCTCCTGGTATGAGTTTATCGTCGCGGAGCTTCTCATCGTTTTCGGGCTTCTCGTCGTGCCGACCACCCTGATGGGAGGTATCTTTCCGTTCGTCATGCGATCGCTGGAGGGAGACTTCACCGTCTTCGGCTCGCGGGTGGGTCTGGCGTACTTCCTCAACACCATGGGGAGCATTCTCGGTTCCGCGGTTGCGGCTTTCGTGATGATCGGGCTGGCGGGGATCCCCCTGAGCATCAGGCTCACCCTGGTGGCCGTTGCCGTCGTGGCCGCAGTCCTGATCGTCAGGGCGCTCGACCGCAGCACGCTGAGGTTGCTGGCGGGAGGTGTTGCCGCGGCCGCGGTTGCCGTCGGGGCGGCGGCGCCCCTCGGCGATCCGCTTCAGCAACTCGAGCCCTCCGAGCGGCTCATCTTCTACGAGGAGGCTGCGGCAGGTACAGTCAGTGTGCGGGAAGCCCCGAACGGGCGGAGAATGCTCTCGATAAACGGGCTGGACGAGGTGCCGGTTGATCCGTCATCGCTTCTGACCTTCCGCGTTCTGGGCCATCTGCCGCTTCTTATGCACCCGGATCCCCAGGAGGTGATGGTGCTCTCCCTCGGCGGCGGGATTACGACCGGGAGCGTGTCGACCCACCCTGTGCAACGCATCGATGCTGTGGAGCTCGTGCCGCCGGTCGTGGAGGCGGCCCGCTATTTCGAGCGCTGGAACCATAGCGTGCTCGATCACCAGGCGCTCGACGTCATCATTCAAGACGGGCGAAATCACTTACTCCTGACCGACCGCGAGTACGACGTGATCACGGCCGACGCGACCCACCCGTGGAGCGCCGACAGCTGGATTCTCTACACTCGGGAGTTTTACGAGCTCGCGAAGTCGCGACTGGCGCTCGACGGTCTGTTCTGTCAGTGGGTGCCTCTTCACTACCTCTCCGATGCCGACTTTCGGTCGATCTTGCGCACGATGCATGCCGCCTTTCCGGATGTCACGGTGTGGCTGACGGGGTCTTACCTGGTTGCCGTGGGCGCCACGGAGGAAGCCGGCTTCGACTTCGAGCGGATCCGCGAGCGAATGCGGGAGCCGGCCGTGCAGGCGGACCTGGCGTCAGTTGGCATCGGCGACCCGGTGGATCTGGCAAGTCTGCTCCTGATGGATGCCGGGATGCTCGAACGGTTCGTCGGCGATGGTCCGCTCAACACCGACGACAAGCCGTACCTCGAGCATTCGGCGGCCAGAAGTTACGGCATGGAGACCACTCCGCTCAACCTGGCACGGCTTCTGGACTACCGGGTGCGGCCTGCGACCTACTTCACGGAGTCCGCCGCCGGCGTTTCGGACGGGGGAATCGAGCGTCTTCGGGCGCTGTACGATGCACGGACTGAGTTCATCGAGGGCCGGATTGCCACCTACGCCGGAGATTTTCGGGAATCGCTCGAGCGCTACGAACAGGCCATGGAGATCGCCCCGGGTGACGGCGTAAGCGCCCTCTTTCACGACGACGCGCGATACACGCTGGCGGCCGACACGGCCCATCTCGCTGATGCACGGCGGCGGGCCGGGGATCCGGCGGGGGCGCTCGAGCACTATGAGACCTCACTCGAGCTCGATCCCGGACAGCCGCGCGCCCTCAACGGCATGGGGCTCCTCTACTACGACGCCGGCCGGTACGCGGAGGCTCTCAGGCTGTTCGACCTGGCGCTCGTCTCCACGGAGAACCACGTGCAGGTGCGGCACAATCGGGTGCTTGCACTGCTGCGTCTGGGACGGTTTGCCGAGGCCCGCGACGAGATCAGGAGCATTGAGCAGCTGGAACAGGGAATGAAGACGCGGGTATCGGACCGGCTGAAGGAATATCTTGCGCAGGCCAAGGCGGCCGGAAACTCCTAGGCCCGGCCCCGAAACACAGCCCGAGAGGAGCGCAGCGTGAAGAAGCGATGGTACAACATCTTCCGGGACGGGACGTCGTTCGTCCTGGCCCTCGACCACGGCCTCATCATGGATGTCGCATCAAGCATTCCCGATCCGGGCGAGCTGATCCGGGAGGTCCGGCGGGCCGGGGTGGACGGGTTTCTGACGACCTACGGAACCGCGCTCCGCTTCGCCCCGCAGATCGGCAACGCAGGTCTGCTTCTGCGTCTCGACGTCGGTTCCACGTTTCTCCATCCGTCGGCCTCTGCTTTCGAGGAGGCGGCGCTCGCGTACACGGTGGAGGATGCCGTTCGTGTCGGCGCGGACGGCGTCGTGGCGATGGCCTACCCTGGCGCGCAGGATGAGCGGCTGCAACAGACGGCGCGGGTAGCTGCCGCATGTGACAGGTGGGGGCTCGTATTCGGGCTTGAGGTGATACCGGGTGGCCCCGCCGCGGACGGCATGAACACGCTCGAGAATCTGGGCTTCTGCTGCCGGCTTGCGTCCGAGATCGGGGCGGATTTCGTGAAGGCGCCCTTTGCGGGGGATGCGGATTCATTCGCCGAGGTCGTAGCAGCAAGCTTCGTGCCGGTGCTCGTGCTCGGCGGCGGTCAGGCTCAGGCCGCAGACGACGTCGTCGGTCTGACGCGGAAGGCGCTGCGTGCGGGTGCGAAGGGCGTCATCCTCGGAAGAAACATCTGGCGACAGGCGCGGGTGTCGGAGCTCTGCCGGCAGATAGCGGAGGCCTGCCACCCCGGTGACTAGGGCGTTCGAAGCTCCGGTCCGAACTTCTTGAAGTACGGTGTATCGACGGTTGCACTCCAGTAGGTCTTCGTATCGTCATCTGCCTGGCAGAGCGACAGGGAGAAACCCGCCATCTCCTGGGTGGTGACGACGTTTCCGATGAGCGGCTCGTGCGGGCGGATGTTCCGTGTTTCGAGAATGCTCGCGAGGCTCCGGTAGAGGATGAAGAGCTCCATGAGCGTCGTCGAACCCGAGCCGTTGAGAAGCACGAGTACGTCGCTCCCCGATTCTATCTCTCCGTCCTCGATAACCCGCTCGGCTACGATTCGCATGGCCTCGTCCGCGGTCGGCAGCTTGATGGGTCCCTCGGGCCCGGCCTCTCCGTGCACACCCGGACCGATGACGATCTCGTCGTCCGCCAGGGCAAACAGTGCCTGACCGCTCGTCGGAATAGTTGCGCTGCGGACTGCCACCGCCAGGGTTCGCGTCGCCGCGTTCACCGCGGCGACCTTTCTGATTATTGCATTGCGGTCTGCGCCGAGCTCGGACATGGCGCCTGCGACCTTGAAGCTGAAGGTCATCCCCGCCATACCGCGTCGTTCGTTCTCACGCCCCTTCGGGGCCGTCGCAATGTCGTCGTAGAGCAACACGTGACGCGCGTCGATATCCGCGTCCTCGGCGAGCTCCATGGCGGCGCGGGCGTTGAGCACATCGCCCTCGTGGTTCGCCACGAGGACGAGTACCGGCGTATGTCCGCTCTGTTCCCACGCGAGCTTGATGCCCTCGAAGATCCGCTGGCCGGAGGCGCAGGTGAAAATGTCCCCCGGAACCTCGACGTCGTGCATTCCGTAGCCCAGCATGCCGTCGTACCCCGGCTCGTGTCCCACTCCCTGACCGAAGACGATGGGCACCTTCTCGGGGGCCTTCGGGCGCCGGCGCACCAGCAGCCTGTTGCCGGTGAGCTCCACCAGGTCGCCGTGGGATGCCGCAAGCCCCTCCAGGAGCTCGTCGGCGATGCTGTCGGGCTCGTTTATGAGCTTCTTCATTTTCATACCCCGTTCCTTTCGCCGTTCGGCGGCTGTAGGTCCCGCCGCTACCCAAGATGAAGCAGGGCCGGGTTCAGCAGCATGATGCCGCCGAACAGGAGCATTGCCGCCCCGGTTGCGAGCTTCAGTGCTTTTCCCTGTCGCGGCGTGAGTCGTCGGCTGGTGAACGCGACCGCAAAGCCCACGAGGATCACCAGAAGCGGAAGCACGTAGATCGCCGAATACGCGGCCGTCCAGAGAACGTGCATCAGACCCACCGAATCTCCGTAGGTCACGATGAGCGCCGTCATGAAGGCCGTGGGCAGGAGGGCGGTACAGCCGGCTTCGACCAGATTCGCCGAGATCGCCAGCACAGCAACGCCGCCGAGCGCGGCGAGTCGGGTGCCCGGGGTATTCCCGACGTGGCGCAGACGGTGAATCAGCTGCGACGCGCGCCTGCCGAGTGCGGCCCGTTGCTGAGCGCTTACCCCGAGGGTGGACGACGCCCCCGTGCTGAAGAAGTCGGTCACGTTCAGGATCCCGCCCACGAGAAGCACGGCCGCGACAGCGTACACGAACCACGTTCCGAGCTGCGCCATCGCGACGGATCCGACGAGGACCAGCGCAATGATCAGGACGAAGTAGACCAGAGCCGACGCGGCAATGAAGACAAGACCGACTGTAATCAGCTGCCCGCGTGAGCGGGTATACGTCAGCAGTGAGAGCAGCATAACCAGAACGGTGAACGCGCAGGGGTTGAAGCCGTCGGCAAGCGCCACCAGCGTGGTGTAGGCGGGAAACGGAAGCTGGCGCAACGACGTGTTGATCTGAGCCGCCGGTGTTGCCAGCACGAAGAGAAACGCCGAAACCGCCGCCGCGACCGCCAGACCGCCTATCCACTTCCGACGATCCTTGAACAGGAAGTAGGTTAATGCGAACGCCGGAATCAGCAGAAACGGCGCCCACCGGGGCAGCTGCGACTCGGCTGCCGCCGATGCGGCCACGGCTGACTGAGTCTCCATCTCTATTGCCTGAACGATCTGATTCCGGTAGCCGAGATAGGCGTGGAAGATCTCGTAGTACTCCAGCGGTCCTTCTTCCTCGCTGTAGCCCTTGAAGACCATGTCGCCGATGAACGTTATCGGTGTACCGGCAGTTGTCGTCTTGTACCTCTGCGCAAACTCGACCAACAGTTCGGGCTCGGCCCGCACGTCGTGGAACACGATCTCGACGTTGGGATTGTCCCGGTCCACCGCGCGCATGAGGGGCATCTGCTCCTGGCAGGCCCCGCAGCTTCTGTTGAAGAAGAAGTGAACCGTGGCCGGGCGACCATTCTGTTCTTCGCCGGCCTGCTTCGACTGCGCGCTCAGTGAGGCGAGGACGAGGGACATCATCAGGAAAACGAGTAAGTCGCGTTTTATGTGTGGCAGCATTACGCATTCGATCATAGAACCGTTTTGGAAGATCCGCAAGAAGCAATTTGTGCTCGAAAGCAATACAAAAACTTCCGCTTGGATGCATTTCGCCGAAGTTATGGCTTTGAAATGTTTTTGCAACAAATAAAAAACTTGCGCGAAGAACATTCTGGGGTTAGTCTTAGTGCACCAGTTGTTCACATGTGAACAACATTTCCAGACAGAAGGAGGGCATCATGATGAGGCCGAAAGTTGGGCTCGCTGTTCTCGCGCTCATGCTGATTGCCGGCGTTGCATTCGCCGGAGGTCAGGCAGAAGGCGAAGGCGGCGACCGTGGAAAACCCGATACGCTGACAGTCGTGTGGCACGCCGGTACGTGTGCCGACGCACTGCTGGATGTGGCGCAGGGCTTCGAAGAGGAGACCGGCGTGAAGGTCGAGGGTTCACTGGTGCCGTACGGGCCGCAGTGGCACGACAAGATCGCGTCGGAATTTGCGGCGCAGGGCTCAGGCTTTGACCTTGCGGCATGGGACAGCCAGTCCGTGTCCGAGTTCGCCGGTGGCGGCCATGCCGTGAAGCTTAATCCTCTGCTCGAAGAATCCGACATGCTCGACGCCGACGATTTCAGTCCGGAAATGAGATCGCGCTATGGGGAGTATCCCGACGGGAGCGGTGAGTACTTTGCTCTTCCGGTGAATGCGGACTCCCTCGGCATGATGTACCGGACGGATCTCTTCGAGGATCCCGCCGAGCAGA
>CAYOFA010000142.1:4059-8444 GCA_964402885.1 uncultured Spirochaetaceae bacterium | reverse complement strand
CTTCCCCATCATCGCCTCGGCAATGTTCATGCGGGCCGCACGCCGCGCCGGGATGACCGCGCCGACCGCTGCGGACGTCGCCCCAACCCCGACGGCCAGCACATAGTGCCACAGCCGGTAGTCGGCGTGGAAGGTCTCCCCAAAGGGCACCGGGATGTCCGCGGGCAGCGCCGTTCCCACGTCCACCCCGATGAACTGCAGATAGGCGGCCACCGGCAGGCTCAGAACAACCGAGAGCGCCGCCGCAATGAGGGCGATGGCGACCGCCTCCCACAGGAAGAGCAGCATGATTCGGCGTCGGCGAATGCCGATGGCCCGGAGCGTTCCGATCTCGCCGGTGCGCTCACGCACCGACATCGACATGGAGTTGAGAATCCCGAGTACCGTCAACAGATAGAGGATCGCAAGCATGATGTAGAAGCTCGACACGTCGGCGCGGACGCTGTGCACGGTGGTTTCCGCGAAGCGCTGCCAGGAATGTACCGAAAGGTCCGGCCCGCCGGGGGCCTGCTCGGCGACGTAGGAGGCAAGCTCATCGAGGTCCACCCGGGGGTTCAGTCCGTTTTCGAGACGCAGGACGAGCCGCGTCACCTCGTTCTCCAGGCTCAGGAGCTCCGAAGCCGTGGCAAGGTCCATGAAGACCACGTTCTCATCCATCGCGGGGTAGCCGAAGTTGAAGATACCGACCACGCGCACATCGAGCAGGTTCTGCACCGAGAACTTGTCCATGGCGCTGACGAAGACCGTGTCGCCGGGGGCAAGTTCGAGCTCCTCGGCAACCGGCGCCCCGATGAGGATCCCCGGACGCTCGGTGAGATAGGCGCCGTCGGTGATGTACTCGTCGAGAACGGTGACATCCGCCTCGTGCTCGGGATCGATGCCCTTGGCAAGCATCCGCACCGAGGACCGGCCCGCCGAGAGCTGCAGGCTGAAGTTCACTCGCCCGGCGGCATCGGCCACGCCGGGGTACCCGTCGACGAGGGCGCGGGTCGCCGTGTAGTCGCTGACGGTGATGTCAACCGGCAGCCGCGGCGCCTCGGCGAGGTAGCGCTCGGGGAGGACCTGCGCATCGCCGGTGTTGAACTCCTGCACCGCGTTGAAGATGTAGGTGTAGTAGCCCTGCACCCAGCCGAGCCCCAGCACCATGATGGACATACCTACGGTCAGGGCGATGATGTTCAGGATGCTCCGTCGGCTGTTCCGGAAGACGTTTTTCCAGGCGACGCGAAACAGCTCAGCACTCATCAGTGAGCCTCCTGGAACAACTCGACGATCCGCCGCCGCCCGAGGACCAGTCCGGCGTAGAGCGATCCGAGCACGGCCGTGAGGACGCCTGCTGCGGTGCTGCGGGCGAGACTCGTGGCGGTGAGCGAGAAGTAGATGCGCCGCCCCATCTCGAAGGCCTCACCGGCTGCGCCCATGTAGAGCCCGTGCTCGGCAAAGTAGAGCACCAGCGGAACGCCGGCGGCGATGCCCGCGGCGGTACCCACCACGCCGTAGGCTGCGCCCTCCACGATGATCAGACCGAACTGGGCCCGCTTCTTGAGCCCGATCGCACGCATCGTCCCGAACTCCCGGGTACGCTCGAAGACGTTCATGAGAATAGCGTTGGTGATGACGCTTGCCGCCACGATGATCACCAGCAGATCGATGAAGAACATGAACACGTCGAAGAGCTCGAAGATCACGATGAAGCTCCCGTGGATGTCACGCCAGGTCTGCACCGACACCTCGCGCTCCGACCAGCTCGATTCGAGCTCCGCCGCCACCTCATTGGCGATGTCCGGACCGGTAAGGTTCACCCGGATCTCGGTGGTGCGGCCCTCGAGGTAGAGAAGCTCCGCCGCCGCATCATGGGTGATGAAGAAAAAGCTCGTGTCGAACTGCGAGGAACCACTGTCAAAGAGGCCCGCAATTTCGTACTCGATGTAATAGGGGCTCCCCTGGCTGTCCTCCACGAGCACCACCAGGGGATCGCCGAAGGACACGTCGAGAAGCTCCGCCGTCCGCGTCGAGACGGCAATCTCGGTGGACCCCGTCGGCAGGCCGCCACGTTCCATGCCCTCTTTGACGGTCGTGTAGAACGCAGTGTCCGGCGGGACACCGACGCCCCCGGTCGAGAGGTTCTTCCCCTCGCTGATGAGCATCCCGCCGAAGAGTATGAACTTCTCGGCGTCGAGGACATCGTCCCGCGCCCGGAGCTCCGAGAGGAGGGCGTCAGGTTCGGAGATGGTGTACTCCAGGGAGTACTGATTGATGCGATCCTCCCATCCGGCATCGTGAAGCTGGATGTGGCCGGTGTCGCGGAGGGTGCGCTGGAAGAAGGTGCGGCGCATCCCGTCGAGCATTCCCTCCACGAAGAGCATCACCATCACCGAGAGCATGATCGCGAAGACGATGAGGAGCGTCCGGCGCGGATGTTTGGTGATGTTGAGGACGGCGATCCGCGGGAGGATCATGACCGCGCGCCTTCCCCGCCGTCGATTACTCCGTCCTTCAGCCGTATGATCCGCTTCGCGAACCGCATGATATCCGGATCATGAGTAGAAAAGATGAAGCTCACCTTTTGCTCGACGTTAAGCCGCCGCATGAGCTCCAGGATCATCCCCCCGGTCTCGCTGTCGAGATTTGCCGTCGGCTCGTCGGCGATGACCAGCTCCGGGTCATTCACCAGGGCCCGGGCGATGGCGACGCGCTGGCGCTGGCCGCCTGAGAGCTCGTCGGGCTTGTGCGTCCCGTAGTCGGCCAGCCCGACCGCCTCGATGAGCTCCCGGGCCCGCTCACGACGCTCGCGGGGTTTCACCCCGGCGAGGATCAGGGGGAACTCGACGTTTTCGAGTATGTTCAATACGGGAATGAGGTTGAAGGCCTGGAAGATGAAGCCCATCCGCGCGAGGCGCAGATCCGCCTCGTCATTGTCCGAGAGCCCCGAAAGCGGTTCGCCGTCGATGCTGACGTGGCCGCGGGTCGGCTGGTCGATGGCACCGATGATGTTCAGAAGCGTGGTCTTCCCGCACCCTGAGGGCCCGACGATGGAGAGAAAGTCGCCGGGAGACACCGTGAACGACACCCCCCTCACCGCGTGGATCTCCGTCTTTCCCAGGGTGTAGGTCTTGTGCACGTCTTTCACTTCCAGAACCGGCATGAGCGCCTCCTTCCGATCAGTAGTGAACTACCGAGCCGAGCTCGATCTGCACGCGCCCCGGCGGCGTCACGCCGTCGGGAAAAGTGCCGAGCTCGGTGTCGGCACCGCCGCCATACCACCGTGCGGAGGTGAAGAAGTCCACGCCGGAGAGCGCGGTCACCCGTACCGTCTGCTCGGCCTCGTAGCTCAGGTCGGCGGCGTTCATGACCACGCCCGACTCCAGCTCGACGTAGCCCGCAATGCCGAGGGAGAGCGTCTGGCTCACGTAGTGCCTGCCGAGGAAGAACGGGATCTCCTCTCGATCGAGCGCACCGAGGGCCTGCAACCACGCGGCCGCCTCCGGATCGGGGATCCCGCCCCGGGCTGCGACCCGGGCTGCGGCCACCGCGTCGTAGACCTTCTCAGCCTCGCCGGTGCTGTAGCCCGTGCCGGCGAAGAGGTATTCGGTGATGGTCGCGAACTCGAGAATGTCGTTCGCCGCGTTGTACTCCACCGCCACGAGCCCGAGCGGCGCCGGCGTACCCGCCTCCTCGGTCTCGAAGCGCGCCTCCGTCCCCGACCCTTCGGGATATGCGACGGGATTCAGAAGCTCCACCGCCCCCTCCGCGGCCACCACGAGACCGAGGACGTTCACCGAAGCCCCGGCACCGGGCCTGAGGGTGGAATCCGGGCCGTAAACCCCGGAAACAAAGACCTCCGCGTTTCCGAGAAAGGCCGAGCCGTAGGCGGCGTAGCGCACCCCGCCGGGGGCGGCGCCATCGGGGTCGTCCAGGGCGTCATCCACGGAGACGTGCCCCGCCACGGTAAGGTTCGCCGTCGGCGTCCAGGTGACCGAAGCCCCGCGGAAGCCCTCGTCTCGCCCGGTTGGAGAGCGCGGATGCAGGGTGTCGGTGGGCGTGAAGGTGTAGCCGGTGCCCCAGTTCACCCGCTGCTTGCCGGCACTCGCCGTCACCGGACTCAGGGGAAAGAGGGTGAGATAGGCCTCGTCGACGAAGTAATCGAGCTCGCCTTCACCGTAGTCGGCCCCGGAGGCGACGGTCGCCGAGCCTCCCGTCGCCGCCATCAGTCCGGTTTCGGGGTCCGGCGCGGCAGGGGAGCGAACCTCGAGCTCAGTGTCGGCGACGAGCTCGGCGCGGTCGAAGGAGAGCCGGTGGTCGGCGCGGATTCGCGCGGCGCCGGTCAGCCGGTGCTCGGAGTCGGCATCTTCGAGGTAGTGATAGGTCGCAGCGCCCTCAACGTC
>CAYOFA010000142.1:0-3959 GCA_964402885.1 uncultured Spirochaetaceae bacterium | reverse complement strand
CGGGCGCCCCGGCGCCGCGGCGCGACCGGCCGCCCGCCGGTTATGCCGGCACTTCGAACGGTTTCGATCCTGCATCTCATGCTCCTCACTACCGCGTCAGTGCCGCCTGGCTGAACATGCGGTCGGGAAGGTCCTCGCGGATCTCCATCTGCTGAATGGTCACCGTGGAGTAGGCGTCCTCCTGCTCGAGCGATTCCATGCGCATCCGCGTCGGTCGCTCTCTGCCTGCGAGCTCTTCGACGTCGAGCATCGTCATCCGTTTGAAGAGCAGCCCCGATTTCGCGTAGTACTCCATCTGCACCGGCATCAGATCGTCCTTTCGAATCCACATCATGATCCGGCCGTAGGGTGAGGTCGGCGAGTTCGCCTCGCCCTCGATGACATAGCACTCGACGGTGCCGAACTGCTCGTGCTCGATGGTCTCCTCGTCGGCGTAACGAACATTGTAGTCGTCGGTGTAGTCGGGGTCGCCGATGTCGTTGTTGGAGAACACCGTTCCCTGAAAGGATTCCCGCGGGGAGAGCCGGATTGCGCGCCGCGAGCGGGACTTGGGGTTGTACATCCACAGGCTGTCGCCCTTTCGCAGAAACCGCATGCCCCGCGAGCGCGCGGGCTCGACGATCTCCATGAAGGTGCCCACGCCGTCCTTGAAGGAGGCGTCGAGCACCAGTGTCGTGTCTCGGCGGTCCGGGCGAGTGGTCGCAATCTCGCTTCGCATGGAGAAGTTGTCGGGGTAGATGCGGGTCTCGGCCTCTTCGAGCATTGCGGCGGCGTCCATATCCTGGGCAACGGCGCTCATCGGCGGCATGGCCGCCGCGAGAGCCGTTGCAGCAAGGGCCAGAAGCAGTTGTCGTATCGTCGTCATCCATCGCCTCCTCGGTCAGCTGATACAGGGTCTGAACGCCGTGGAGAAGGACAAGCCGCGACTACTCCGCCGGTCTTCTCCGCACGCTGAACTCTTTGCGGTTCGCCGGCTCACCGGCAGCGGCATGCTCGCGCGCCTCATCGTAGAAGAGCTGCTGGCTTCGCACCGGCGTTTCCCCGGGGCGGGGCGAGCGGCGGATCCAGCTTCCGTCCGGCTGCAGAACGCGGGCCTTCACGTTGTCACGAAAGCCGACCTCGAGTATCTGCTTGACGCGCTTTTTCAGCGGCATGCTCTCCACCGGGAAGAGCAGCTCCACGCGGCGATCGAGATTCCGCGGCATCCAGTCGGCGCTCGAGAGGTACACATCCCACGCACCACCGTTGTGAAAGTAGAACGCCCGCCCGTGCTCGAGAAGCCGGTCTACGATGCTCACAACCGTGATGTTCTCGCTCATCCCGGGGACGCCGGGCACGAGCATGCAGATCCCGCGGACGTTGAGCTGCACCCGCACCCCCGCCTGCGAAGCCCGGTAGAGGGCGTCGATGATCTCCGGGTGGGACAGAGAGTTGAGCTTTGCCATGATGAGCCCCGGCGTGTCGGTGGAGGCCCGCTGCGCCTCGCGCTCGATGAGCTGCAGGAGGCGAGTCTTGAGCCCCATCGGGGCAAGGGCGAGGCGAGTCAGGGCGGGAATGGCGGAATACCCGCTTATCGCGTTGAAGAAGAGGTTCGTCTCATAGGCGATCTCCTCACGGGTGGTGAGCATGCCGTAATCGGTGTAGAGCTTGGCCGTCTTGTCGTTGTAGTTGCCGGTTCCCAGATGAACGTAGCGCACGACGCCCTCACTCTCGCGCCGAACGATCATCATCGCCTTCGCATGAACCTTGAGCCGGGCGATGCCGTAGATCACGATCACTCCGGCCCGCTCGAGGCGTTCGGCCCAGCGGATGTTTCGCTGCTCGTCGAATCTCGCCTTGAGCTCGACGAGGGCGGTCACCTGCTTGCCGTTTTCCGCTGCCTCCTCGAGGGCTCGCACGATGGGCGAGTCTCCGCTCGTGCGGTAGAGGGTCATCTTTATGGCGAGCACCTGCGGGTCACCGGCGGCCTGCTGCACGAGGCGAATGACCGGCTCGAATGATTCGTAGGGCTGGTGCAGAAACGCATCACGCCGCTTGAGAATGTCGAAGAAGGTTTCTTCCTCCGCGAGGTCTCGCGGAGGCATCGGTGGCATGCTCTCGTTTCGCAGATGATCGAAGCCGCTGAGGTTGGAGAGGCCGGTGAGATCACCGAGGGCCAGCGGGCTCCCCTTGGCGTAGACGTCGCGACTCTCCAGCCCCAACGCCTCCCGCAGGCGCTCGCCCACCGCCTCGGAGTTCTGCGCCACCGTAAGGCGGACCGCTTCGGAATGCTCGCGGCTCTCGAGCACCTGCTCCATCGCCTCCACGAAGTCCTCATCGCGCTCTTCATCGACACCGAGGTCAGCATCACGGGTGACCCGAAAGCACCCCTCGCCGATGATCCGATACCCCGGAAACAGCTGATCGGCGTTCTCCACGATCACGTCCTCGAGAAGCGTGAAGGTCACCCCGTGCTCCTTCGCCGGCAGATACACGATGCGCTCGAGCGCCGGGGGAAGCTGCACGACCGCCAGGAGCTCCCGACCCTCCTCGTCGCCGCCGAGACGCTGCATGTCGCGTTCCCCGTCGGACTCGAGCAGAAACGCGATGTGGAGCCTGTTGTTTCCCGCGACGGGAAGCGATGTCCGTGCTTCGTGGCGCACCGGCGTCAGTACTGGAAACACCTCTCGCGCGAAGAAGTCCCGGACGAAACTGCGCTGACTGCCGGTGTACTCGCCGGACCTCGCCCAGACGATCCCCTCGCGCTCGAGAGCCGGGAGAATATCGTTCCAGAGGCAGGCGTACTTGGTGGCGATGATCTCTTTCGCCCGCTCGGCGATGCGCGCGAGTTGAGTTTCCGGGCTCAGGCCGGAGGGATCCCCCGCGGAGACGCCCTTGGCCTGCTGCCGCTTGAGGCTGGCGACGCGAATCATGAAAAACTCGTCGAAGTTCGACGCGACGATGCAGAGAAACTTCCAGCGCTCGAGAAGCGGGTTGGTATCGTCGAGTCCTTCCTCGAGTACGCGGGCGTTGAACTCGAGCCAGCTCAAGTCGCGGCTGAAGTAGCGTGGCGTCTCATTGCCTGTCATGCACTCCCCTTTGCCTCCTCAGACCGCCACGACCTGGTACCCGAATACCTCTTCGAACATCTCGGCCTTGAGCTCGAGCCCGTGTTTCTCCGCGGAGATATCCCCCGCATAGTCGCAGTAGAGGGTCACGAGATCATCATCTTTCTCGACCCGAAAGCCACGGATGCGCTGGTTGTGCCCGCGGTCGAGGGCATCCGCGACGCGCAGGATGGCCGACAGCTTCATCACGCGGATGCGCTGCTCCCGGCGCAGAGAGATGAAGCTCGTGTGGGAGGAGTTCGGCATGGCCTTTCGGTGATAGCGCACGATGTGGGATACGATGGCGATGTCCGATCGCGAAAGTCCGAAGATCTCCGAGTTGGCCACGATGTACTGCCCGTGCTTGTGATGGCCGCTTGCGCGGATGTAGTTGCCGATATCGTGGAGAATCGCCGCAACCTCGAGAAGCATCCGCGCATGCTGATCCATCCCGTGGTCGTCCTCGAGCTGATCGAAAAGCGAGAGGGCGAGCGTTCGCACATGCATCGCATGCGCCTCGTCGAAGCGGTACTTCTTGCCGAGATTCGCCGCGGAGGCTACGACCTGGGTGTAGAACTCGTGCTCCACTTCCTTGCTCGCGCCGAGTGCGAAGCTCAGAAGCACGCCTTCGCGGATGCTCACATCGGGAACGATGAGCTGCTTTGCCTGCGTGGAATCGAGAAACATCTTGAGGATGAGCAGCGCCGGGACGAGGCCTTCGGCCTCGTTGTAGGTGACCTCGAGCTCGGAGACGATCTCGTCGAGGGAGTACCCCTGCAATCCGGCGATGAGCTCGTTGAAATCCTCCCGCTCGACCACGCTGAATCCCGCCTGCTCCTTGCGACCGGCGCGGGCCGCAGCAAGGCGTGCGTC
>CAYOFA010000141.1:0-8466 GCA_964402885.1 uncultured Spirochaetaceae bacterium | reverse complement strand
GGTAGTTGTCGCGAAACTCCACGTTCTGCTCGGGGTCGAGCACCTCGAGCAGGGCCGACGCCGGATCTCCCTGATAGGAGACGCCGAGCTTGTCGATCTCGTCGATCATGAACACCGGATTCTTCGTCTTCACGTTCTTGAGGCCCTGGATGATCTTCCCGGGCATGGCGCCCACGTAGGTGCGGCGGTGGCCCTTGATCTCCGCCTCATCGCGCATACCACCCACCGAGAAGCGGAAGAACTCCTTGCCGAGCGCGCGCGCGATGGACTTGCCGACACTGGTCTTACCCACGCCCGGCGGACCAACGAGGCAGAGGATGGATCCCTTGAAGTCCTGCTTGAGCTTTCGCACTGCGAGGAACTCGGTGATGCGGTTCTTCACGTCCTCGAGGCCGTAGTGATCGGCATCGAGAATCTCCTGCGCCTTCCCCATATCGATATCTTCCCGGGGCGGATCACCCCAGGGAAGGTTAACGATTGTATCGAGGTAGTTTCGCGTGACCTGGAACTCCGAGGAGCTCGGCTCGGTGAGGCTGAACTTTTCGAGCTCCTGCTCCACCGGCTCGCGGACGTTGTCGGGAAGCGGCAGCTTCTCGATGGCCTCTTTGAAGCGCTGATACTCCGACTGCTTGGCATCGGCGGGCATGCCGAGCTCTTCCTTGATCGCCTTCAGCTGCTCCTTGAGAAAGTACTCGCGCTGGCTCTTCTCGATCTTCTCGTTTATCTGCTCCTGAATGCGCTTCTGGATGCGCATCAGCTCCTGTTCCTTCTTGATGTGGACGAGGACCTTCTCGATGCGTTCGCGAACGTCGAGTGTCTCGAGGATGGTCTGCTGCTCGCGCCGGCCCATGTTGAGGATGGAGGAGATGAAATCGGCGATCTTGCCGGGGTTGTCGATGTTGACCATGTTGAGACGCATCTCCTCGGAAAACAGCGGATTGTTCTCCGAGATCTGCTTGGTCTCCTGGATGAGTGACCGCGTGAGGGCCTTCATCTCGTCCTCATCGACGGACTCGAAATCGTCCTCGAGGTACTCCGCGGCGGCAACAATGGGATGCTCGGCCTGAAGCACCTTCTGAATGCGAAATCGCTTGAGCGTCGATATGAATATGTTCAGTCCCCCGTCGGGCAGATTGATCTTGCGCACGATCCGCGCGACGGTTCCCACCTCGAACAGATCCTCGGCTGTGGGGTTTTCGATGTCCTCCTCCTTGAGCAGGACCAGCCCGATCATCGAGTCGCCGGCCATTGCCTCCTCGACGATCTCTATATCACGCTGCTGCGTGATCATGATCGGCGTGAAGATGCCGGGGAAAATGGGGCGTCCCATGAGGGGAATGATAGTAAGTCTTGCCGGCAGAACCTGGTCGGCCGGCACGATTGCCTGTGGCGTAGACATGGCACTCCTGTTTTCGTCTTTCGTACGTCTGTGGTGCGCACGTTGGTTGATGTTTCTCTGGTGTCCTGTAAAGTGTATGTTTGCCCTATACTACCGTCAAGTTTGCCGATGAGCCGAACCACACGCGTCGACGCCGTCGTCCTCCGGACCCGCAAGTTCGGAGAGATACACAAATCCATCACTCTCCTGACCCCGCAGGACGGCCTCGTTTCCGCTATAGCCTACGGGGCGCAGTCGCAGAAGGGGAAGCTGCGCGGCCTCGTGAATCCGTTTCACCACGGGATCTGCTATCTCTACACCAATCCGGTGAAAGACCAGACGAAGATCACCGACTTCGATGTACACGACTACTACTCCGGGATCCGCGAGAGCATTGACCGCTTCTACGCGGCCTCCCTGTGGGCCGAGGTGCTCTTAAAGTCCTATGCCGGGGGCGGTGAGGCGCGGCCGGTCTACGAGCTACTGCTCACAGCCCTTGGCGAGCTCGACTGCGCCGGCGGACGCGCTGCGGTACGCCGTGTCACCGCACAGTTCCTGTGGCGCTACTTCGGCCTCGCCGGCAGCCTGCCGGAGCTCGGCTCCTGCACCTCCTGCGGGCGCAGTATCGAGGAGGGCGAGGTGCGCCGCTTCGGTCCCTTTGCCTCCGGTGTGGTCTGCAACGATTGCGCGGGGGAGGACGCGCGACGGCTCTCACCGGGTGCCGTCCGGTATCTCCACGCGACCGCGGATCGCCCTCTCGGGGAGGCGCTCTCGGTCGGCCTCGACGAGGCGGCTCTCTCCGGGCTCACCCGTTTCCTGCACTCCCTCGCCGAGGGCATCCTCGAGGACCGGCTCAATACGCTGCGAACCGGCGGCGGAATCCTGTAGCGGCGGGGGCCGCCCGGCAACGCGGCGCCCCCCCGGACCGCCGGCCGGCGTCCTATAGCCCGAGCTCCTCGAGGGAGCGAATGCTCTCCTCAGCGGAGACGTGGTGGATGAACACGCCGCCTGCCGCCTCCCAGGGCTCGCGGGTGGAGGCGCGGTCATCTATGAGGACCGGGACGGGTTGCTGCGTACCTGCGAGGTGCGTGTCGATCCACTCCCGGGCTTTCTCGGTTTTCTCCCGCGACATACAGGCAATCACCGGCACCTCAGGTCCGAGCTCCCGGCGGCACCACTCGAGCTTCTGCGGCTTCGCCCAGTTTCCGCGCGGCAGGCCGGTCAGGACGACCGGATCGAGGGGCTCCACGCGCTCCCACAGCTCGGGCCCGTCGGGCATCCAGGGGATATTCGCGTAGAAGTCGCGGGCGCCTGCAAGGCGGGGCCACATGGCACGGGGTGACTGCTGTGAGGGAGGAAGGCCGGTGATCTCCTCCACGGCGCGGTCGAAATCGGCGAGCACGCCGTCGAGGTCCACGAAGATGACATATCGAGTAGTCATGAATCGGAATGTAGATATCGCGCGGAGTTCAATCAAGAGCTCGAAATTCGCAGTAGTGTTTTCAGAGGGCGAAGCTTCGTGGTACTGTGAGCTGCCGGAGTCCGAAGGGGGGAGGGGTATGCGAGCATCCGATCTCATCAGCAAAAAGCGCAATGGTGGCAGCCTCAACCGGGAAGAGCTGCATTTCCTCATACAGGGCTACGTCTCGGGGACGATTCCCGACTACCAGATTTCGGCCTGGCTGATGGCCGTGTATTTCCGCGGGATGACGCGGGAGGAAGCAGCGGATCTCACCCGGGAAATGATCGATTCCGGGTCCACCATCGACCTCTCGGGGCTCGCAGGGCCGCTCATCGACAAGCATTCGACCGGCGGCGTCGGCGACAAGGTTTCCCTCATTCTTGCACCGCTCGTGGCCTCCTTCGGCATACAGGTGCCGATGATGAGCGGGCGTGCGCTCGGCCACACCGGCGGCACCCTCGACAAGCTCGAGTCCATCCCCGGCTACACGACCGCGCTCTCGCCGCAGGACTTCAGGCGTATCGTCTCCGAGGTCGGCTTCGCGATGACCGGCCAGAGTGAGACCATCGTGCCGGCCGACCGCAAGCTCTACGCGCTGCGCGATGTTACGGCCACCGTGGAGTCCATCCCCCTCATCACCACGAGTATTCTTTCGAAGAAGTTCGCCGAGGGTGCCGACACCTTCGTCTTCGACGTCAAGTGCGGGCGTGGCGCCTTCATGAAGGAGCTCGAGCAGGCGAGCGAGCTTGCCGCGCATCTCACCGAGACGGGGCGACAACTCGGCAAGGGCGTAATCGCGGTCATAACGAACATGGATGATCCCCTCGGTGCCATGGTCGGGAACTTCCTCGAGGTCGAGGAATCGGCCGCCTGTCTCGGCGGAAGCGGGCGAAGCGGCGAGCTCGCCATGGACCGGCGCTCGGAGGACCTCATGTCCGTTACGCTCAGGCTTGCCGCGTGGATGCTGGTCGCCGGTGGCAAGGCGAAGGACGTGGATGAAGGGGAGGCGATGTGCCACGAGCACCTGGGAAACGGGGCCGCCTGGGAGACATTCGTGCGAAACGTGCGGGCGCAGGGCGGCGACGAGAAGGAGTTCCTCTCCCGCCTCGGCCACTACCGTGCCCCGCTTCGCCACGCCGTACCCGCCGAGCACGAGGGTGTAGTCTTCCGGATCGACGCATTCAAGACCGGCATGGCATCGGTATACCTCGGAGTGGGGCGCAATCGGGCCGAGGATGATGTTCTGCCAGACGTCGGAATCGAGCTCCTGAAGAAGCCAGGCGAGGAGGTCGCTCGTGGAGAGGCGCTGTGCCGTATCTACGCCCGGACGCAGGAGGCGGTGGACCTTGCGGTGGAAACCCTCGACGGGGCTTTCGACATCCGAACCGGTGAGTCGTTCCCGCCGAAGACGATGATTCTCGATGAGCAGGCGGAGCTGTAACACACTGTCCATGATCTGGGAGAAACGCGACATAGATCCCGTGAAGGTGCGGGAGCTCTCGGCAACATACGAGGTAGACCTGCTCTCCGCATCGATTCTTGCCCGCCGTGGTGTCACCGAGGGCGGCGAGCTTCTCTACTACCTCGAGGATGACGTGCGTCACCTGCACAATCCGTTTCTTTTCGATGAGATGGAAGATGCGGTTGATCGCATCCTGCTTGCACGCACCGAGGGCGAGAAGGTCCTCGTCTACGGCGACCGCGATGTCGACGGCATTACGAGTATCAGCATTCTCGTCGACACGCTCACGGCCATGGGTATCGATGTCTCCTGGGGCCTGCCGATGGGGGACGAGCCCTACGGCCTGACCACCGAGCTCGTGGAGGCGCAGGCCGAAAAGGACATCACCCTCATCATCGCCGTCGACTGCGGCACCACGAATGCGGCGGAAATCGCCCGTGCGCAGGAGCTCGGCATCGACACCATCGTGGTGGACCACCACAATCCCGGGGAGCAGATCCCGCCCGCGGTGGCGCTCATCAACCCCAAGCTCGAGGACGCGGGCTATCCCTTCGCCGGGCTCGCCGGCTGCGGCGTTTCACTGAAGCTCAGATGGGCTCTCACCTTCGCCGAAACCGATTTCTACAAGGAACGCATCTGCCTGCTCAACGTGCGGCCGGGGAACGGCACCTACGAGATCGAAGCGGTGCGGATGGAGAACCTCGTCGAGACCGATCGCATCGCGGAGAGCATCGTTCCCGGCGTCGTGAAGTTCGACCAGACCCGCCTCGCAAGCTTCGTCTCGGGCATCCAGGTGATCACCTACGATGCGCCGAGCCAGGAGCGCATGCTCAGCGAGATGTTCGGGGGTGCGGTAGAGGCGCACATGCTCGACCTCGCGCCGGAGATCTGGAAGCTCTATCCGAAGCTCGAGAACAGCAGCCTCATGCGCATGCAGGCCGCCTCCCGGCTTTCACGCTACCACGGGAAGTCTCCCGCCGAGATCGATATCCTCGTGGCCCTCTTTCGGGTATTCGTTCACGACAAGGCCCCCGAGCTCGACGCACGACGACGTGATGTTCTCGACCTCGTGGCGCTGGGCACCCTGGCGGACATGATGCCGCTGCGCGATGAGAACCGCATTCTCGTGCGGCAGGGCCTGCAGAAGCTCACCACCGAGCCCCGCCGGGGCCTGCAGCGGCTGACCGAGCGCATCGGCATCTTCGGCAAAGTGATGCAGGCGGAGGATATCGGCTATCAGATCGCCCCGTCGATCAACGCAACCGGACGCCTCGGAGAGCCGGACAAGGCCGTTCAGCTGCTCCTCTCCGACAACGACGAGGAGGTCGATCGTCTGGCAGACGAGGTGCTCGGGTTTAATCGCCGCAGACGCGAGCTCGGCGAGAGCGCGTGGGACCGGCTGCTTCCGGAGGCCAGACGCAGCTACGAGGAGCTCGAGAGCAAGTTCATCGTCATTCGCGACGAGGAGCTCCATCGCGGCATTACCGGCCTCCTCGCCGGACGGCTGGCGCGCACCTTCAATGTTCCGGCAGCGGTGATCACCGCATTCGACGGTCGGGCCGTGGGGTCGATCCGCAGTGCCCGCGGACTGGGTGCCACGGCCCTGCTCGGCAGGCTCGAGTCCATGCTCACCGACTGGGGCGGCCACGACGCCGCGGCCGGGTTCTCTCTGCCCGCCGCCGATCTCGATCCCTTTCTCGTGCGCTTTGCCGAGGTGGTGCGGGACCTCGAGCTCGACGAGCAGGAGGAGCCGAAGATCAGCATCGATGCCGAGCTTCCGCTCGATTACCTCACCCCGGACCTCGAAAGTGTCGTACAGCGCATGTCCCCGTTCGGTCAGGGAAATCCGCCGCTCGTCTTTCTTTCCCGCGGCGTGCTCGTACGGGAGGTTTCGTTCATCGGGAGGGAGGAGACGCACTGCCGGCTTCTGCTCGATACCGGCCGCTACAGATGGCCGGCGGTGTACTGGAACGCAGCGGATCGGGTCGATGTCGATTTCTCTCTCAACGAGCGAGTCGACGTGCTCTTCGAGTTCGGCAAGAACTTCTACCAGAACCGTGAGCGCGTGCAGCTGAAGGTGCTCGATATGAAACGAACGGAGAAATAGCTCATGGAACATATACGATGGGCGGTGACGGTGCTCGCCGTGGCAGCTCTGTTGATGATATCGGCCGCGACGGCCGCGGCGCAGGAGTTCGTCGAGGCTCCTGACGAGGTCGAGCAGGGCGAGCCGGCGGTATTCGTCATCGACTGGCCCGCCGGTGAGGAAGAGGAGACGAGCGTCGGCGCGCAGAACAGCGTGGGGCGCGAGGCGTTCCTGACTTTGGAATCAGGTGACAGCGGCCGCGTTCTCAGCAGCCGCTGCTTCCCCGTTTCTGATTCCCGGTGGGTCTGTATGACCGGTATCTCGAGCACCATGGACCCGGGGCGCTATCAGGTCTCGATCATGCTCGGCTCCGCAGGCGGTACCGTCGAGCTCGCACGCGCGATGGATGTCGTGAGGCGCGACTTTCTGCGCGAAACCATCGCCCTCAGCCGCTCTCTCACAGAGATCCGCGCGGAGCCGAACGAGCGCAGAGCCGAAGAGGCCGAGCAGATGTGGAGCCTGATCTCGGAGTTCCATCCCGAGTCCATCTATCACTCCGGTCCCTTTGTGATTCCGGTTTCCGGTGGCAGGCGCACATCCCACTTCGGTGACCGGCGCACCTACCGCTACGTCGACGGCGCCTCGGCAAACGCGGTTCACTGGGGAATCGACATTGCCGCCCCGACCGGCACCCCGGTTCGAGCCGGCGGCGAGGGTCGGGTGGTCATGGTCGCCGACCGCGTGATCTCTGGGAATACCGTGGTGATCGAGCACCTGCCGGGTGTCTACGGCCTCCACTATCACCTCGATGAGACGCAGGTAGCGGTCGGAGATGCGGTCGACGCGAAGGACATCATCGGAACGGTCGGTGCCACCGGACTTGCGACGGGCCCCCATCTGCACTGGGAGGTGCGGGTCTCACGTGTGCCGATCGAGCCGGAAGTGCTGCTTTCCTCGGGACTTATTGACATAGATGCGATTTCAGAGAATATTAGGGACACAGATGGAACTCCACAGTAAGGGAGGTGATTTCAATCGCCTATATTCGTGTAGATGACGGAGAAAATCTCGAGAAGGCCATCAAGCGCTTCAAGCGCATGGTCGAGAAAGAGGGCATTATCCGTGAGTGGAAAAAGCGGGAATATTTCGAAAAGCCCTCCACCATTCGAAACCGAAAGCGAAAGTCACTCGAACGAAAGCTTGCCAAGAAGGCGCGAAAAGCTCAGCAGAGCCGCAGCTACTAGCGCTTCTCGATACGGACTTCGCACAACCCTCGGTCGCGCGCACCATGCGCGCAGATCCGAGGGTTTTTTTTGGCCGCCGTTCCGGCGACCGCCGACAGCCGGTGCCGTGGCCATCGGCGGTGAGCCCCGGAACAGGCCCACGATGACATGATTAGCGTTCTGACCGTCCGAAACACCGCCGAACCGCAACGACCCGCAGGCCGCAAAGCACGCCCTCCCAAGGGCGTGGAGGTGATGGTAGACCGGCCGCCGGGAGAGCTTCCCGCACTGCGAGATGCCGTTCTGTACCCGGCCGGCGACACCGTCGAGATCCGCGCGGTGGACACGCTCGGCGACGCCGGGCTCCGCCTGACTATCCGGGGCGCTGCCCGGCAGGCGCTGAAACCGGGCTCCCTCCTCCTGTCCCCCCAGGCCGAGCTCCTCACAGCGCGCCGCGCCCTCGTTCTCGGCACCGACCTCGAGGGCACCCGGACGATATCCGGGATACCCAGACCGGGGCAGCCCGACGCGCGCATCGCCACAGTACGCTGCACCCTCGAGCGCCTGCCCGGGGCCGCGAACGCGGGCGGCGCCGCGAACGCGGCGGGGCCGGGGAACGCGGCCGCCCCCGGGGACGCAGCGGGGCCCGGGAACGCGGCCGCCCCCGGGAACGCGGCGGGGCCTGGGAACGCGGCGGGGCCTGGGAACGCGGCGGGGCCTGGGAACGCGGCTGCGCCGGGGAACGCGGCCGGGCCCGGGAACGCGGCGGGGCCTGGGGACGCGGCCGGCCCCGGGAACGCGGCGGGGCCCGAGAACGCGGGCGGGCCTGGGAACGCGGCTGCGCCGGGGAACGCG
>CAYOFA010000140.1:0-8593 GCA_964402885.1 uncultured Spirochaetaceae bacterium | reverse complement strand
TCGTCCGCCGAGCGGTCGAAGCCCTCGGTGAGCGACGTGGTCGTGCCTGCGTCGCGATCGTAAACCTTCACCCGCATACGGTCCGACTCGTGGCCCGGCGTTTCGGCGCCGAAATAGGCGATCTGCGATCCATCGGGGCTGTAGCGTGGCTCACGGTCCGAGGCCTCGGTTTCCGAGATGCACCGCGGCTCACCCACCGCCTCGACGCCGTCGAGCTTCTGCAGGAACAGCGAGTTGTTCGTCGAGACGGCAACGACCGCGTCGGGATTCGCAATATAACAGAGCTCATCGCCCTCGGGGGAGAAGACGAAGTCCTGCGCTCCGCCGAGAGAAATGGGCGGAGTGTCGAGCTCCGCCGAGGTGACCTGTGCGCTCGCCCCCGTTTCGATATCGAGTATGAACACACGGTTGCGCCGCCCGTCGCGCCACGAGTTCCAGTGGCGAAAGAGGAGCCCGTCCGCGATACGGGCCGAGCTCTTCTCATTGGACAGCCCGAAGGCCTTCGCGCGGAGGGCGGCATTCTCCTCGTTCTTCTCATCGCGCTTCCCATCGTGTTTCCCGGCCGCGACATCGGAGGCGGCCTCGGGTTCCGACAATGCGCGGGCGAAGGCGATCCGACGGCTGTCGGGCGCCCAGGTCGGCTGAGTGACGCCGCCTCGTCCACGAGTGAGGCGCCGTGCCTCACCGCCGTCTCGAATCGGCAGCACCCAGAGCTGCTCTTCCTCCTCACGGGAGGAGACGAAGGCGATGTGGCTTCCGTCGGGGCTCCAGGCGGGTGCGGTGTCGTCGTGCGTGCCGGGAGTCAACTCGTACTCGGTGCCGGCATCGATATCGAGGAGCATGATCGTCGAGGCTACACGGTTCTCTCCCGGATCATGAGTGGTGGAGACGTAGGCTATCCGGCGCCCGTCCGGGCTGAGTGCGGGGGCGGAGACTCTCCGCACGGCCATCAGATCATCGAAGCGCATGGGGTGTGTGTCCTGCATGCCTCATCGTTGCATGATCCGCCCGCCCGCGAAAAGGGGCGACACATGGCCGGAAAATTTCCGGCCGAATTTTCGGGAAACGTGAAGCAGCAGATCAAAAGAGCGCGTAACAGGGGATGTGAAGGCTCTATTGATTTTGCCGGCTGTCTTTATGGTCGGGTTTCTGGCCACCGGCTGCGACCTCCTTTCTCCCGCCGGCGCGCCGCTTCGCTACATCGACGTTTCGGTGGTGATGGACGGAGAGCTTGCCCTTCGCGCCGAGCTCGAGAACATCACCTCTGTGACCGTGGAGGGGTTTCGTGCCACCGCCTATCTCTACGGGCCGGAACCGGGAGGAACCGGGGGCGGTGACGCTCAGCCCGAGCCGCGCATCCTCGAGTGGCGAAACGGCATCGCGCTTGCCCCGGGCGAGCGCCGCGTGTTCCGTGTCGACCTCGCCCCGGCGTTTCACGCCGTGCCGACCGAACCACCCACCGTCGACATGCTTCATATCCGAGAAGTCAGCTTCGAAGACGGCTCGCAGTGGCGCGACCCCCTTGCCGCCTACGTGTGGCGACGGGGCGCGGTGAGCCGGGGGGTATCGCCATGAGGTACGCAATGAAGTACGGAATGATGTTTGCGGCGGTCCTGGTCCTGCTCGGCGCTGCCGGCCTGCTGGCCGCGTGCCGCGGTCCGCTCGTGGTGGAGACCGACGCCTCGCACGGCGTTCCCGGCGCAGGGGAGGGGGACGAGCGTGAGTGGACGGTCGCGGTGTACATGAGCGGCGATAACGAACTCGAGGCCGAGGCGCTTGCGGATCTGAGCGAGATGGAGGCAGCAGACCTCGGAGGTGCGCGTGTCTCCGTCGTCGTTCTCCTCGACCGGGCGGAGGGCTACGACGGCGGCGCCGGTGACTGGAGCGGGACGCGGATCTATGAGGTTGAGCCGAATCCTCTCGGCGACGCGTCAACCATCACCTCGAGGCGACTGGGCTCGCCGCGCCTCGGCATCGATGCGGACACCGATGTCGAGCTCAATACGGGCGACGCCCGCACCCTCGCCCGTTTTCTGGCGTTCGTGGCCGCGGAGTTCCCCGCCCCGAACACCGCACTGGTGGTGTGGGGGCCGGGGGCGGGCTACAGCGCGGTCTCCGTCGACGACGGGAACGGCGGTGATCCGCTTGCTACGGCGGAGCTCGCGGAGGCGCTCGAAACCCATCCCCCCGACATCCTCGCCCTCGACCTTGCGTTCGGGGCGCAGATCGAGATCGCGCGCGAAGTCGATGGTTCTGCGCGCACGCTCATCGCCTCCCAGCAAACCGTCGGTACCTCCGGCTGGGACTACACGCGCTTCCTCGAAGCGCTGGCCGCGGCGCCCGCCGGCGACGGGGCGGCGGTCGAAGAGGCGGCGGTCGAAGAGGCGGCGGTGAGCTCCTACGCCGCGGCCTACGCGGACACCCCCGGTGCCTGCATCTCTGTGATCGAACTTGCCGCGGTGGGTGAGGTTTCCCGCGCGCTCGACGCGCTCAGTCGGGCACTCCACGCGCGCGCCGACACCGCCACGGCTCGCGACACCCTGCGCCGACTTCTCTTCGAGGAGGTCGAGGACTTCTATCGCACGCCGGGCGACCTCAATCTCGACATCGCCGACCTCGCGGAGACTGTCGCCGCGAGCTATCCCGAGGTATCCGGCGAGGCTGAGAGGGTGGAGCTCGCCGTCGAGCATGCGGTCAGCAGGTCGTGGTGCTCGTCAGGTGCCAACGAGCGGGCTCGCGGCCTGTCGGTGCACTACGTCCCGATCGACGCCGGTGGGTACGCCTATCCGCCGCACGCCGACCACTACTTTACCGGTCGCACGGTGGAGACGCCGCTGCGCTTCGTTTCCGAGTCCGCGTGGGTCCCCGACGAGGTGACCGCCGCGGGGCTGCTGTATCGCCTCTGGTACGAGGCGATGCCGTAGGCCGGCTCTGCAGCGGGCGCCGCCCGCGGAGGGTAATGTGAGAGCTACCATACGCACGTTCATCGCACCGTTCGTCATCATCGTGTTTCTGCTCGGCGCGTTGACCCCGGCTATCGCGCACTTCGGAAACGGTGACGGATCGGACGACGACGACTCCGATTCCCTCGACGGCTCGTATTACAAGGCAGGTGGCCCCGACACCTACGATGACGACGGAGATTCCGATGACAGCGACTCTGACGACGACTCTGGCGACGGTTCAGGTGGGGGCGGCTCCGGCGGCGGGTCGAGCACCGCGCCCGACGTACCATCCGCCTACGAGCTGATCCAGCTCGCGAACAGCTATACCGACGCCCACGGAAGCTACGCGGCTACACGCGTTCGCTTCGAAGCGCTCGCTGCGTCGGCAGAACCGTCTGCTCCCGCGGAAGCCGACACGGCGGTCGAACGCCTGCAGGTAGCCGAGGAGCGCGTCGTGTCCCGACTGACCCGGCTCGAGGAGCAAACCGCCCGAAATGCCCGCGCCGCCGGCGAGGCGCGGGAGACGGCCGTCGAGCGCGCCCGGGTTTCGACATCGACTACCGCCGGCGATCCTGTCGCGGTCTCTACCGGAACCTTCATCACGAGCGAGTCCGATGTCTCCTTTCAGCACGGCGACATCGAGGTGGCCGCACGCAGACGCTACAGAAGCGGCGCCTGGCCGACGGGCAGCTTCGGGCTGTGGACCTGGCCGTACGACTCACGCATCATCCGCGGTGTTACACCCGGCGCGGAGGAAGCCGTCGCCGAAGCCGACGCCGCGCTCTCGGCTGTAGCCGGTGAGGTTTCCGCCGCCGCGGATGCACTCGCGCGTGCCTTCGGTCGGGCCGCGATCACGGAGCCGGCCGCGCTGGAGGCGAATCTCTCGGGTGCGCGGACAGAGTGGTCGGTACTGAGCGACGAGGCCGCCGCGGCCCGCGACGCTGCGACAGCGACCCTCTCCGTCGCCAACGTTCTCGACGCCTCGCACAGCGACTGGCGCGCGCCCGAGGCGTACCGGCAACTCAGCGCCGACGCGCAGGCGCTGCTCTCCGAGGTAGAGCTTCGACTCTCTCGCGCTGGTGACCGCCTGGCTGCACTTCGGGAGGCTCGACGGCTTCATACACGGCTCCTCGAGCTCGAGTCCGACATCGCGGAACTGCGCGGTCGGATCCGGGCGACAGCGCAATCCTCACGTCGCGCCCGGGAGGCGAACCGCCACGCGCTTCGCTCTGCCGATCCCGCCTACCTCGAGAGAACCGGGGCGGGTATGCTCACCGTGATAGATGAGCGCGGTGCGCCGCAGGTCTATCGGGTAACCGAGGGCGCGGCCGACCACGAGGAGGCCGGAGACCACGCGGCGTCTGCCGGTGACGCGCGGCCCGCGCCCGGCCCGGCGACCGCAGTGCCGGCGGTGGCGGTTGATCCGGCTGCAGGGCCCGCAGCCGGTGGCGACCGCCTTTGGATCACCTCGGAGGGCGGGTACGTCAGACGCCGGGCCGACGGGGTGCGATTCTTCTACTCGGGTTCCGGTCTCCTCCAACGGGTCGTGGACCGAAACGGCAACTCGGTGGCGCTCGAATATGATACCGCGATGAGGGTCTCTGCAGTGGTCGACGATGCGGGTCGGAGGATCGAGGTGCGACGCGAGCAGGGGAGGATCACCAGGCTCGTGGATCCCGCGGGCAATGAGATCCGCTACCGCTACGATGACATCGGTCGGCTTGTCGGCGTCACCGATGCGGTCGGTGATGAAATCAGCTATGCCTATGCGGGAAACAGGCTCATCGAGATCGGCAAACCCGACGGAAGTGCGCGGCGCTACGAATATCGTTTCCTCGCCGGACGATGGCGAGTCGTCTCGACAGTCGATGAGGAAGGAAACGCCGAGCACTTCCGCTATGCTCCGCAGGCGGGGTATACCGAGTACGAGAACCCCTCGGCTGTCACCACGCGGTTTGAGTTCGATGATCGGCAGCGTGTGGTACGGGAACGTTACGGTGACGGTACGAGTGTGCAGCGCGTACTTGATGAGGCCGGCAACCTGCTGCGACTCATTGATGCGCGAGGCTTCGCCCATGCGTACGAGTACGACGCGGCGGGGAACCGCGTTGCCGAGGTCGACCCCGAGGGCCACCGTCGTGAGTGGCGCTACGGCGAGTTCGGCGGCGTAATCTCGCACACCGATGCTCGAGGCTACACGACGGTGTGGGAACGTGATGAGTCAGGGAACGTGATAGCTGTGCGCTATCCTGACGGCCTCAGCCGCCGGCTGACCCGCGACGCCGTCGGGCGCGTGCAAAGCGTGACCGGGCGCAGCGGGGCCGTTACGGGTTTCTCGTTCGATCGCTACGGTTTTCTCTCCCGCATTCGACACCCCGACGGTTCGATCGAGCGCTTCGAGCACGATGTCCTCGGAAGGCTCATTCAACACGTCGACGAGACCGGCACTGAAACGGTCTATGAGTACAGACCCGACGGCATGCTCGCTGCCCGAGCCCGCATCTCCGCGGACGATGGTGGGCAGCACCGGATCTCCTACCGCTACAACGAGCGCAAGGACCGAGTCGCGCGCACGGGTCCGCGGGGTGAGACCACGAGTTACCGCTACGACAGGCGGCACAAGCTCGTCGAGCTCGAGAACCCCCTGGGAGAGATTACCCGGTATCGCTATCGGGCCGACGGCAGGCTCATCGAGCGCACCGACGCAGCGGGATACACCACTGTTATCGAATACGATACGCGGGGGAGACCGGTATCGAGGCGCCACCTTGAATCAGGCCGCGTCACCCGAGTGAGCTACGATGCCTCCGGCAACCTCATCCGAAGAGTCGATCCGTCGGGGGCGGTGACCGAGCTCGCCTATTCCCCCGGCGGTCGTCGGATCCGCGAGAAGGGCCCGACCGGCGCTCAGAGAACCCTCGCCTATGACGCGGAGGGAAACCTCGAGAGTATTATCGATGAGCGAGGCTTCAGGTGGTCGCTCACGCATGACCCGCTCGGACGGACGACCGACGTTCGCGGACCCGACGGCTACCGTAGACAGCTCCGATATGACGATACCCGCCGGCGGGTAACCGTCACCGATGCTCTCGGCCAAGAGACAGTCCTCGAGTTCGATGCACGCCGGCGTCTGGTTTCCCGCACCGACGCACGTGGAGAGACCGAGCGTTGGACCTACGACGCGGCCGGCCGCGTGGCGGGGCACACCCGGCGATCCGGCGCTAAGTGGAGCATCGAGTATGACGGTTTCGGAAGGGCGGTTGCACTGACCGACCCGCTCGGCGCGGTGGAACGGCGAACTTACGACCCCACCGGAAACCTCACAGAGCGCACCGACGCACGCGGCAACGCATCGCGCTATGAGTATGACGCCGCCGGGCGGCGCGTCGCTGCCACGGACCGCGCCGGCTTCACGACGCGCTTCGAGCTCGATGCCCGCGGGGCGGTAACGGGCGTCGCGTATCCGGACGGCACGAGAGAGGAGCGGGCATACGACGGCGAAGGTCGGCTTACAACGATTCGCGACGAGCGGGGTGCTGTCACACGGCTCGGGTATGACGCCGCCGGCAGACTCGAGTCCTACACTGATCCCCGCGGAGAGACCTGGCGGGTGGAGCGTGATGCCGCCGGGCGAATAGTCTCGCGTACGGCCCCCGGCGGCGCGACGACCCGCTACGAGTACGATCCTGCAGGCAATCTGACTGCGGAGGTCGCGGCGGACGGCGCCGCCCATCGGTGGGAGTACGATGCCCTCGGAAACCCCTCGGCGGAAATCAACCGCCTGGATGCTCGTCGCGAAATGACCTACGACGCCGCCGGCAATCTCACAGAGCGGATCGGATTCAACGGTGGACGCACGCGCTACCTTCGCGATGAGCTCGGCAGACTCACCGAGGTTCGCTACGAAGACGGGGCGGTGAGCCGTTACGCCTATGACGCCGACGGCCGCCTGACCGAGGCGGTGAACGCCGCCGAGGGCCTGGCCTTCCGCTACGACGCCGCGGGACGCCTCATCGGTAGCGCTTCGGCCGCGACCGGGATCGAGGCCGAGCATCGGTATGACCGGGCCGGCAATCGGGTTGCGCTTCGCTTCCGACCGGCGGGCCCGTCCTACGTCTATGACTACGACGCGCGCGGACAGCTGATCTCCGTCGAGGACGACCGCGGGAGGGCGGCGACATTCACCTACGACGTGCGACGGCGCGAAGTCCGGCGCGTGCTTCCCAACGGTGTGACAACCGAAACCACCTACACTCCGACCGGGCGCATCGCGGGCGTCGTCCATCGCTCCGCGCGCTCGGGCGTCGTCTCGGGTGAGGCCTACGTATATGACCGCTCCGGCAGACGAAGTCTCCGGGTGGATGAGAACGGTAGGGCAACGGCCTACGAGTATGACCCGGACGGCCGCCTCACGACGATCCACGCGGCCGCCGACACCGGAGGACCGGACCTGCTCACGTTGTCCCGCGCGGAAATTGAGAGCCTTCGGGCGGTCCTCAGCGAGACCATGCCCGAACGGAAAGCCCTGCTCGGCGCAGTGCAGCCGTCGCGAACCACACGTTTCGAGTATGATGAGAGAGGAAATCGTTCGCGCGTTATGAATGAAAACGGGGACTTCGCAATGGACTACGATCCCGCGGGCCGTCTTCTGTCCCGGGGCGAGTTCTCGTTCGACTACGATGCCGCCGGGAATCTCCTGCGCTCCCGGGACGAGGCGCGCACCATGGAATTCGCGTATGGGCCTTCAGGGCGCATGGAACGCGCAACCGTAGTTGCAAGTGATCGCCCGGAGGCGGCATCCGATACCCGTATCCTCTACGAGTACGATGCTCTCGGCCGACGTGTTTCGAGAGAGGTATCGCGCCCCGAGTCGGCGCTGCGGACGCGCGGGAACGCCCCGGCGGGCGCCACAGCAGCGGCGGTGCATTACCTGCACGACGGATTCGGGGTCGATATGCTCGCCGAAGTACCGGTGAGTCCGGGGGCGGGTCTGGCGGCCGGGCCGGGGGCCGGGAAGAAAGAACCCGTCGTGCCCGGCGGAGGACGCTATCGGTATCTCGGCCTGCAGCAGGCCGCACGTACCGGCGGAGGGGAGCCCGAGATCGTGCACCTTCGCATCCGCGACGACCTTCTTGCGCAGGACCGACGGGTCGACGATGATACTACGTACTTCGGTCTGGACGAACGGGGATCGGCAGTCGTGACTTTCGACAGCGACGGCAGAGTGAATGAACGCGTGCGCTACCGTGCATTCGGCGAGACCACCGGCTCCGGTATCGCCTACGCCGGGAAGCTGCAGGACCCCGTCACGGGTCTGTACGACTTCGGCTATCGCGACTATGATCCGGCGTTCGGCCGATTCACCACCGTCGATCCGGTCAAAGATGGAACCAACTGGTACAGCTACGTCGACGGTGATCCCATCAACCGCACTGATCCGAATGGCCTCTTCGTTACCGTCGGCCCCGGGCTGGGATACGACGAGCGCACCGATCGTTATCTGACCACCGACGATCGGACCCTGCGCGAGAAATCCCGCATCGAAATCACGCGCAACAATTCCACCGACGAGTTCTACGACGACCGCATGCAGTTGAAGGTGGATGACCTGCCTCTCACCGACGCGGCGGTGCAGAGTGAGGCGGATG
>CAYOFA010000139.1:7034-8612 GCA_964402885.1 uncultured Spirochaetaceae bacterium | reverse complement strand
ATCCCGGCTTCTTCGACCCGAAATCCGAAGGACATGTTCTGAATGACCTGGGTGGGGACATTCCTGTTCTGTTCGATACCAAATGGTAGTTTGAAATTGAGCCCCGGCGGAACCGTTCGGTTGTACTCTCCGAACCGCAGAACCACACCTTGCTCGGTCTGGTCGACTATGAAAAAGCTACTCATCACCACCCCGATAACGAGGGCGACGATCAGGATGAGTACTATCATACGCGGCTTGAGTTTGAACGGAAGACGCGGGGTTACGTCTCTTTCCGACATACGTCCTCCTAGGATTCTCTCCTAAACAATGAGGTGAGAGTAAGTCTTTGGAGGGCATGAAGTCAAGCAAAGGCTAACACATGGCGGTTACGGGGGGAGCGGGGGCGTAGCCCGGGAGGCCTATTTTCTCTCGGCCCCACGGGTGCGAAATTTAAGACGTCATGGCGAACAATAAGACCAAAGTCCGTATCGAATCGATCTACAAGATCTACGGTGGCCAGCCGCGGCGCGCCCTCGAGATGATTTCGGAGGGACACGACAACGCGCAGATCCTGTCGGAAACCGGGCAGGCAGTGGGCGTTGTCGATGCGAGCTTCGACGTCAGGGAGGGGGAGGTGCTCGTTGTAATGGGCCTCTCCGGCAGCGGCAAGTCCACGTTGATTCGCTGCATAAATCGCCTGGTCGAGCCGACCTCCGGGCGCGTGTGGGTGGACGACGATGAGGTCACCGCCATGGACAAGGAGGCGCTGCGAAACATTCGGCGGGACCGAATGAGCATGGTGTTCCAGCATTTCGCCCTGTTTCCCCACATGACGATCCTCGAGAATGTCGCTTACGGCCTGCGCATTCAGGGCGTGGAGGTGGATCAGCGCAATGAGGCGGCCGCCGACGCCCTGCAGACGGTCGGGCTCGAGGGCTGGGAAGACAGCCTGCCCGAACAGATGAGTGGCGGCATGAAGCAGCGCGTGGGGCTGGCCCGGGCGCTCGCCACCAACCCGGACATCCTTCTCATGGACGAGCCCTTCAGTGCCCTCGATCCGCTCATCCGGACCGAAGTGCAGGATGAGCTCCTCGCGATGGAAGAGAAGCTTCAGAAGACCATCATCTTCATCACCCACGATCTGGACGAGGCCCTCAAGATGGGCGACCGCATCGTCCTCATGAAAGACGGCAGGGTGGTGCAGATCGGAAACTCCGAAGAGATTCTCACAGAGCCGGCGAATCAGTATGTCAGCAACTTCGTCGAGAACGTGGACGTCACCAAAGTGCTCGAGGCTTCCGACATCATGAAGCCCGCCGGTACCGTCGCCTATCCCAAGGACGGCCCCCGCACGGCCCTCCATCGCCTCCAGCGTGCCGGGCTTTCGGGGATTTTCGTCGTTACCAGAGATGGTCAGTTCCGGGGCTACGTGGACGCCGACAGGCTCGAGGAGGAAACGGAGAAGGGCGAGCACGAGCACGTCGAGGATTTCCTCGATCCATACGGCGAGCTGACGGTTCGCCCCGACACGCCGATCCGGGAAATTTTCGAGCTGATGCATGAGAAGAGCTCACCGATGGCCGTTGTGGACGAGGA
>CAYOFA010000139.1:0-6934 GCA_964402885.1 uncultured Spirochaetaceae bacterium | reverse complement strand
CATCGCGGCCATGATCGGCGCCGGCGGCCTCGGCGGCGAGGTATGGCGGGCGATCCAGCGGCTCGAGCCGGGCAACGGCTTCGAGGCCGGCATAGCGGTCGTGATCGTCGCGATGCTCTTCGACCGCATCAGTAAGCGGATCGTCCACTGAGGCACTCGAAGAAATGGGGCGCCCCCGGAGGCTCGAGAGCCCGCAAGAGCGAGCGTCCGGCCTCCGGAGAGCAACCCCGAAGGTGGAAGGCCGAGGCTCACACGGCCCGCAATTAAATCAGCTGTTGAGTTCCCGCTGAAGCTTCTGCTGGAGTTCGGCATCGCTTCGCGCCGCCATCATGATCTCGTTGAATCGGGTCACGTTGAGCCCGTTTTCCTCGATCGCCGAAATCATCTCCTCCTGAGAGGACTCCTGCGTCGTGCTGATTCGTTCCATCAGGTCTCTATACTGCTCTCGCTCCATTTCGGAGATCTCACTTCCACTGCCCCCGTTGTCGCGGTCGGGCTGACCCTGAAGCTCCCTGTGGATTTGCCCGAAATCCTCTTCGCTGAGAGGCGAGTCGACGATGAGCTCATCAATTTCTTCGTTGACTTCCTCTTGCACCTTCTGCACTGTCTTGAGTGCGTCGATGAATCGGTCGAACTCTCCGGAGTCCGGATCGACGTCGGGCGCCTGTGCCCCCTGACCTCCGGGCGCCTGTGAGCCGGCCTGGGCGCTCAGTGTCAGCCCCAGACCCAACAAGAGGAAAAGCACGATGGAAACGCGCAGGATCGATTTGAACGTGTGTTGCATATCATTCTCCTTGAATGAGGTTTGTGAACAGAGAATACGCTGCGCCTATCAGCGTCACGACCACTCTGTGTGAAGATTCAATCAAGATTCGGCACCCGGGCTTCACAGGCGGCGTCGTCAGGTTTTCGAGTGGGCACGGAGCCGTTATACTGTAAGGATATGAGACGAGTTTCGCGAATTGCGCACGGTGCCGTGTTCGCCGTGCTGCCGATTGTTCTGATGGCTGTGCCGGTCGCTTCGGCTCCCGCAGCGGTTGTTGTCCCGCAGCCGGATGCTGCAGAGGACCTCGTCGGTCCTGTATCCGAGGTCGAGCTGCGCGAAACCGTGCTGCGTGGATCGGGCTCCGACGCGGACGGGCGCACAAGCCGACGTGATATTCTCAGTTTCGAAGATGGCCGCCTTGTACGGCAGAAGCGCTACGAGCCCGCCGACGAGCTGCTCTGGGAATCGCGGCGAACGTATAACGATGAGGGAGATCTCGTTGACTGGCGGGCGATCGACTCCGACGACGACGTCAACTGGCGTTACGAGTACGTTTACGACTCTCAGGGCCGTGTGGTTCGCGAGATTTCGTACGGGACAGGGGATAATCTGGAGCAGATCCTCCTTCACGAATACCACGATGACGAGCTCGTCGAAGACGTCATGTATGGACCCGACAATTCCATTCAGTGGCGTAAAGCGTATGATTATGGCGAGGAAGAGGACACCAGACGCTGGAGCGTGTACTACCCGGACGGTACGCGGATCAAGCAGATTCGGGAGAGAGTCGATGAGCGAGGGCGGGTGGTCGAGGAGACCCACCGGGACCAGCTCGGCACCACCTACGAGCGAATCGAATACACCTATGGCCCCTTCAATCACCCCGTCGTCGAGGAGAGTTACGACGGTCAGGGAGATCTCCAGCGCCGGACCGAGCGACAGCTCGACAGTCGCGGCAATGTGGTCCGCGAGCGTCTTATGCTGCCCGCCGACGACACCGAGCGCATCGTCTCGCGGGACTACGAGTATGACGAGTTCGGCAACTGGATACGGAAGCGGACGACGACTGAAATCGTAGAATCCGATTCACGTCGGGTTGTGGAAGAGAGAGTCCTGCGCCGCACGATCGAATACGAGCAGGAAACGTGATACCGGTCCGCTCCCTGTTCTCCCGGGCATTCATCTTCATTTTCGTCTCCCTGCTCATCGTTGTCATCGTCCTCTCCGGTGTTTTCGTCTTCGCAATTCAGCAGTCGGTCGAACGATGGAATGTGCACCGCGGCAGGCGGCTGCAGAATCTGATGGTTCCCGAATTGGCTCGAGCCTACCGGCAGAACGGAGAGCTCACCGAATCAAACATCCACAGGGCGCTTTCACCGTTTCTGTCGTCGAGCGTCTACGCGTACGTGACTACGCCCGACAAGGAAGGGCTCTACCTCTTTGTCAGAGGTGAACGGCGCCTGGTCCACGAGGGGGAGGGGATCGCGGAGCACGAGCAGGCACTCGAGGGCGAACTGGGTACGCCGGTGCCGATACTCAGCGGAAGCCGCGTCGTCGCCTACCTCTATGCGGACACCCTCGGTTTCCGGGAGAGCCTTGCGAACCGATACCTGGTCCAGAGCATGTTGACCACCGTCACGAGCGGCGTGCTCGCATCACTCGGGGTGGCTCTTGCTCTGGCCTTTCTGTTCTCGCGCCTTCTCTCCGCACACGCAGAGGGGCTCGCTGCCGGTATCGGGGAGCTTGCATCGGGGCGGCGGGATGTCGACTTTCCGGCTCGTGGCCCCCGTGAGCTGCGCACGATTGCAGCTTCCGCCACGAAGCTGCAGGAACAGCTCTCCACCGAGGAACGGCTGAGACGTCGTTGGACGCAGGATATCGCACATGACCTCCGCACACCGATCACGGCCCTCAAAACCCAGTTCGAAGGAATCAGGGAACACGTCATCTCCCCGACTCCGGAGCGCTTTGATGCGCTCTTCGAGGAAGTCACCCGTATCGAGCGGCTTGTAAATGACCTGCGGGAGCTGAGCCGCATGGAATCACCGGAGATGTCACTCGAGCGAGAGCATATCGACGGACCCTCGCTTCTCGAGGAGCTCGAGAGGTCTTTCCGGCCACGCTTGGAACCCGGCATCGGCCGTTTCTCGGTCGACTACGAGGGGAGCTCGTTCTTTGCAGACGAGCATCTGGTTCGCCGGGCGCTCACCAACCTTCTCGACAACGCGTTCCGTTACGTTCGCGAGGGCGGAGAGATCGGCCTGCGCATGCTGACGCGTGAGAACGGCGTGTGGTTCGAGGTGTCGAACACGGGGTACGTGGCGCCGGAAGAGGTGCGACTCATGTTCGAGCGTTTCTATCGCGGAGAAGGAGCCCGCAGCTCTCCGGGCTCCGGACTCGGGCTATCGATCGCCGACACGATAGTGAAGCTGCACGGCGGGTTCATCCGTTTCACTCAGGAAGGGGAGGTTACCAGGGTGTGGGTATTCATACCTCAGCCCGCGGAGGAACCTGAAGCTGCTGCGTCGCCGAACAGGCAGCGTCAACGAGCATAGTTCGAGTCATCCGTCGCGAAGCGGTATCCGAAGCCGCGGACGGTTTCTATCCATCCCCGCTTGCCGAGTTGATGGCGGAGATTGGCGATATGCGTGTCCACGGTGCGCTCCGAACCTTCGAAGTGGTATCCCAGGCATTCTCCGAGAATCTGGCTGCGGGAGATCGCCCTGCCTTCGCGGAACGCGAGATAGGATAGAATGGACCACTCGGCGTTGGTCAGCGACAGCTCCTCGCCGTCGAGGAGCACGCGTCGACCGGCGCGGTCGATATGCAGCTCATGACCGTCACGGTGCCAGGTTCCCTCCTCCTGCTCGGTATCCTCGTCGGCTCCGGCCCGCTTCAGAACTGCCTGAGTTCGGAGGAGAAGCTCCTTCGTGGAGAAGGGTTTGACGATGTAGTCGTCGCCGCCGATCTCGAAACCCATGACCCTGCTCGATTCATCCTCTCGCGCGGTGAGAAAGAGAATCGGTACATCCGACAGTTTGCGGATCTCGGTGGCGAGGATGTAGCCGCTTTTGTCGGGAAGCATGATATCGAGGATGATGGCGTCCGGAGCGGAGACGCGCAGGCCCTCGAGGACGCCGGCGGCCTGCTCGAACTGGAGAACCTCGAATCCGTGCACCTGAAAGTACTCGGCCACGCCTTCCCGTATGAGTTTGTTGTCCTCGACTATGTAGACCCTGCTCATAAGCTCAATATACCATGCCACGGACCGCCGGATACCGCGAGTGGTGCCACCGAGACTTAACAGAAACTTCACATTTTCTTGTCCGAGCTTTGTCGGCAGCCGGCTACATTCTGTCTTAGTAGAACGGCCCCGCCGCATACGGTGGGACGCCCGGACAAGGAGAGAATATGGCCAAACAGAAGCCACAGGAAGTCATCGACGAGGTACTCAGATACGTGAACCAGGACCCCGCGATCTCCGACCCCAGTAGGATCTCGGTTTCAGCCTACAAGCGCGGCGGCCTGCTCAACAAGCGGACCGTCGTGGTCCTCGAAGGCAAGGCCCAGAACGAGCTCGAAATCAAGTCGATCGGTGACATGATTGCCGCGAAGGTCGGCGACGAGATCGACGTGGAGAACAAGCTCAGCATTTCCGGCAGCTGATCGAGATCGCCGTCCGTCCGCCGGAAGGCGCCGGGAGGCCAAGGTTGACAGGCAGGGTGGCGAAACCTATAGTCGGAGGCTATGAAGAAACGACTGGTTACCTCGGCCCTGCCTTACGTGAACAATATTCCCCATCTCGGCAACCTGATCCAGGTCCTTTCGGCGGATGTATTTGCGCGCTACTGCCGGCTTGCCGGCTACGAGACGCTCTACATCTGCGGTACCGATGAGTACGGTACCGCCACCGAGACGCGGGCACGGGAAGAAGGGATCACCCCGCGGGAGCTGTGCACCCGTTACTACAAGGTGCACGATGATATCTATCGGTGGTTCAACATCTCCTTCGACAAGTTCGGCCGGACCTCCACGCCCAGGCACACCGAGATAACGCAGCACATCTTCTGGAAGCTCTACGAGAACGGGTACATCAAAGAGCACACCATCGAGCAGCTCTACTCGGAGGAATCTCAGATGTTCCTCGCCGACCGCTATGTCCGGGGCACCTGTCCCCACTGCGGCTACGAAGACGCGAGGGGCGATCAGTGCGAGAGCTGCGGGAAGCTGCTCGATCCGGCGGATCTCTTGAACCCGCGAAGCGAAATCGACAACTCGACGCCGGTGATGAAGAAAACGAATCACCTCTACATAGACCTGCCCGGCATACGGCCCAGGCTGGAGGAGTGGGTGAAGACCGCCTCGGTGAAGGGGCAGTGGGCGCGAAACGCGGTTCAGATGACGCAGGCGTGGATCCGCGACGGCCTCAAGGAGCGCGGCATCACCCGTGATCTCAAGTGGGGCATCCCCGTTCCGCTGGAGGGCTTTCAGGACAAGGTCTTCTACGTGTGGTTCGACGCGCCGATCGGCTACATTTCCATCACCATGAACCTCACCGACGAGTGGGAAAGCTGGTGGCGGGATCCGGAGAACACCGAGCTCGTCCAGTTCGTCGGCAAGGACAACATTCCCTTCCATACCGTCATCTTCCCGTCGTCCCTCATCGGGACCGGCGAGAAGTGGACCATGCTCCACACGATGTCCTCCTCGGAGTACCTGAACTACGAGGGCGGGCAGTTCTCCAAGAGCCGCGGGATCGGCGTATTCGGCACCGACGCCCAGGATACCGGCATACCCGCCGACGTGTGGCGCTTCTACATTTTCTACAACCGCCCCGAGACCTCCGACTTCACCTTCACCTGGGACGATTTTCAGGAGAAGACCAACGGGGAGCTCATCGGGAATCTCGCGAACCTCGTCAATCGCACGCTGACCTTCCTCTACAAGAACTACGACGGTGAGCTCGTCCCGATCGACGAAGCGAAGATGGATGCCTCCTGGAAATCATTCTGGGAGGAGGTGAGGGGGCTCGAGAAGGAGATCACCGGGCATCTCGAGTTCGCCCAGCTTCGCGACGCGTTTCGCAAGGTCTTTCAGATCTCCTCGCTCGGCAACCGCACCTTCCAGGCCGCCGAGCCGTGGAAGACGAAGGATTCCGATCCCGAGGGAACGAAGGTGCTTCTGTCCCACCTCGTCTACCTGCTGCGCGACCTCTCCATACTGATCGCCCCCTATATCCCCGATACCGCAAAGCGCATCGCCGCCTTCATCGGAGCCCGCGAAGCCGACTGGAAGGACCTCGGCCGCTTCGAAGGTCTTACCCGGGTCTCGAAGCCCGACATTCTCTTCGCCCAGCTCACCGACGAGCTCGTTACCGAGATGCGCGAGCGCTTCTCCGGCAGCCAGGCAGAGCGCAAAGTGCGCGACGAGCTCGCCGGCGGCGGGGCCGGCGCGCCCGCGGATCCGGCCGAGGAGTTCGTCTCGAAGGTGGATCTGCGGGCCGCGAAGATCGTGTCGGTGGAGCGCCATCCTAAAGCGGATAAGCTCTACGTCGAGACAGTCGACGACGGGGAGACCAGCGAGCGCGTAATCGTCTCCGGTCTTGTCCCCTACTACGAGGCCGAGGAGCTCTCCGGACGGACGGTCATACTGGTGAACAACCTCAAGCCCGCGAAACTCCGCGGTGTGAAAAGCCAGGGCATGCTCCTTGCAGCCGACCCCGATGACGGTGCCGAGGGTGATGAACGCACCGTCGACGTGCTCTTCGTCGACCATGCGACACCCGGCGAGCGAGTCCTGCCCGAGGGCGTGTCGGCCCCGACGACCGAGCCCGATGAGATCGACATCGAGAGCTTCTTCTCGATGCCCATCACCGTGAAGGACGGGGTGGTGCAGGTCGGCGGGCGGGACCTCGAGGTGGGCGGCAAGAAGGTCACCAGCGAGAAGGTGACGAGCGGCAAGGTCGGGTGACGGCGAGGGCCGGCGGCCCGCACGCCGGGCGAGGAGGTGCCGCGTGATCATCTCCGAGGTTGACGAGAACGCCTATCCGACTCCGACGGGGTTCATGCAATCGGCCTTCTGGGCGCGATTCAAACAGCAATTCGACTGGAGCCCGCATTTTTTCACCGTTGGTTCCTCTGCCCCCGGCACATCCGCGTCTCCGCTATC
>CAYOFA010000138.1:0-8673 GCA_964402885.1 uncultured Spirochaetaceae bacterium | reverse complement strand
CGAGGCGGAGGTCGAGGGCGGTGGTCGCGAGTCGGCCGCTCCGGCGGCCGGCACGCACGGGTTCAGCGTATACGAACTCTCGTTATGGCCGGTGATCTCGAATCATGATAGGATCGCTCGATGATAAAAAGTCCCGAGCACCTTACCCCCGCCATGCTCTCCCGTGCGATCAATGCCACCGACGACGGGGTGTACATCACCAATCGTGAGGGACGAATCATCTTTGCCAATCAGGCACTCCTCGGCATTACCGGCCTGTCCATGGACGAACTTCTCGGAAGTACGACGCGGGTGTTCAAGTCGGGCAAAATGTCGGAGGCCTACTACCGCAGGCTCTGGGAAACCGTCCTCGGCGGACGCGTATGGCGGGAGATAATCACGAACAGGCGCGGCAACGGTGAACTCTATGAAGCTTCTCAGACCATCACGCCCGTGCGCAACGAAGACGGAGAGGTCGATATGATGATCGCGGTGCAGCGTGACATCACTCGCCAGCAGGAACTGGCGGCGGAAGTAAGAGAGATGCAGACCGAGGTGGAACGACTTCTCTCTGAAAAAGAGATGTTGCTCAAAGAGGTCTATCACCGGGTCAAAAACGATATGGCGCTTACCCGCTCATTGCTGAATCTACAGGCCGAGGAGGCTGAGGCGCCGGAAGCGCGCGATGCGCTCTCACGCGCCGCCGATCGGGTGGCGGTCCTGGGCCGTATGTACAGCATCATGCAGTATGAGTCTGATGCTACCACGGTGGATGCGCAGACGCTGTTCTCCCAGATCGCCGACGGATTGCGGGCCTCGGCGGGCTCAGGAAAGGTACGCATCGACGCGGACATCGAGCAGGTCATGATCGGCCCACGCACGGCGACAGTCGTTTCCATACTCGCCAATGAGCTGGCGATGAACGCCTCGAAGTATGCGTTCCCCTCCACGGAGGCGCCGGAGCTCAGCCTGTCCTTTCGTTCGGTGGGCGAGAACCGCATTCAGTTGACGGTGCGCGACAACGGTCCCGGGTTCCCGCCCGAGGTCGTAGAGGGCCGCACGTACGGCTTCGGCCTGCGGCTCGTAGAAGCCGTTTCGGGCCACGACGGTGGGGCGCTTATCCTCTCAAACGAGAACGGCGCACGGGTAACGGTCGAGCTTCCCACGAGGTAGGCCGGGCGAGCCCCTCGCCACCGATTCATGATATAACCCTCCGATATGGACGCCGCAACCCGAAGCCTCGCCCAGCGCCGATTCCGCATCTTCTGGATTCTCAACGCGATTCCCGTAGCATTCCTCCTCGAGGACATTCTGATTCTCTACGGGATCCGAAACGGTCTGCCGGAACCGGCCCTCGCGGCGCTTGCCTCCTTCGTTCAGCTCACCATGCCCTTCATGCTGCTCGGGCGCGTGTTCACCGCGCGCCGCGGCCTCGCGCGAGGCTGGGTTGCCGCCTACCGGGTCCGCTACACCGCCGTGCTCATTCTCATCGCCGCGCCGTTCGTGGAGAGTCAGAGCCTGACGACCGCCATCGTCCTTCTTGGCGGATTCGTCTTTGCGATGTTCCGCGCGGTCGGCGTGATCAACATGCACCCGCTCAACGGAGAGATCACGAGCGATGAGGACCGCGGGCGATATCTTCACGGCAACTTTGCACTCTTCAACGGCACGTACCTGCTCGCGGTGGGGCTCACCATTGTTGCGACACGGATCTTCGACTCCACGTGGATCTATCAGGTGATGGTCGCCGTCGGATCTGCGGTGGGCTTCTCCTCGCTCTTCGTCCTGCGCTCGGTGCCGGAGTCCGGGGAAGGGCAGGCCGCGGCGCGGGAGCCTTTCTTCGCGATGCTGCGGCAGGTCAGGCGCGAGGTACGACTCGGGCTCCTCATTCCCGCCTGGGCCGGAGGTCTCATGGCGATCATGCTCGTCGCCCCGTTTGCGATCATGCTCGTGAAAAACGGATACGGAATCGACGACTACACTGCGCTCTCCTTCACTCTGGTTTCTCTCACGGGCAGCGTCGCCTCCGGGCTCGTCAACCGGAGGCTCACCGAGCGCATGAAACCCCACACGCTCGTCACGCTCTACACCGCGGTACTCGTCGGTGTGGCAGGGGCCTGGGCGATCGCACCGGCGCAGTTCGTGCTGCCCGCGGTCGCAGGGCTCTTCTTTCTCATCGGAGTGGCAAAGGCGGGGATCACGGTCGGGCTGCAGCACTATCTCATTTCCGAGAACCGCCCCGAGCACCGCATGCACGTCTCCCTCATGGCAGAGCTCACCGCCGCGGCCATCGCGGGCCTCTCGGGGACCGTCATCGGGGGCGGGCTGCTCGAGATCATCGGACGCAGCGCCGTCGGCCTCGACGTCTACCGCCGGTACTTTCTCGTCGTTGCCGGCATCCTGCTCGCAGCTCTCTTTTTCGTGCAGCGGCTTCGCCGGCCCGTAACCCGGCCCGCCCTGCAATGACGAGGCGGTTCGACCGAAGATTTCGGTGTCACGAATTGACGAGGCCCGCGAATGCGGCGATGATGCCGAAATGCTTTTGTCCTACATCAAGCTGGCGCTCGGCCCGATTCTCTGGGGCGGTGCGCTGGTCGCCGGGCGGGTCGTTTCCGCCGATCTTCCGCCGTTGACCATCACCTGGGTGCGCTTCGCCCTGGTGAGCATCATGCTTCTTCCGGTGGTACGCCTTCGCGAGGGCAGGCTGCCGCGGCCGAGTCGGGGTGACCTTCTGGTGCTCCTCATGCTCAGCGTCACGGGCGTTGTGATGTTCAACCTCTTCCTCTTCTCGGGCCTGCGGACGGTGACGGCGGTGCGGAGCTCGGTCATCCTTTCACTCTCGCCCTCGGTGGTGGCGCTGGTATTGGTGACGCTGTTCGGCGAGCGCGCCGGATGGAACACGGTCCTGGGTATCATCGTGGCCTTCGTCGGCGCGGTGGTGACCATCACCAACGGGGACCCGGCACGGGTGATCGCGGGCGGTATCTCGGTCGGCGACCTCTTCCTGCTCGGATGCGTTCTCTCGTGGTCGGCCTACACCATCATCGCCCGCTACGCCATGCGAAACCTCTCGTCCCTCTCGGTGCTCGCGTACTCCTCGATCATCGGGACGCTGTTGCTGACGCCGGTTGCCGCCCGCGCCGATGTCGTCACCGAGTTCGCATCAGCATCGCTTGCGACCTGGCTCGCCTTCGCCTACCTCGTCTTCGGCGCTGCAGGCCTTGCCTACCTCATGTACTACGAGGGCATCCGCGAGGTCGGACCGAATCGCGCGGCGGTCTTCATCAATCTCGAGCCGGTAACTGCGATTCTGCTCGGTGTGGGCCTGCTCGGCGAGGGGCTCTCGGCGCCGCTTCTCATCGGTGCGGCGCTCGTCATTCTCGGCCTGTATCTCGTGAATCGCCCCGAGCGGGGGGTCGTTGCGGAGGTTGCCGCCGAGGATTCTCCGCCGGGGGTGTGAGGTCAGCCCGGCGGGGCGGGCTCCGCGGGTGTGAGGTCGGCCGCGGTACCGCCGTGCGCATAGACCGAGGCGACGCGCCCCATGAGGTGCTCGCGCTTCGACTCGGGCACGGGCAGGCGATAGAGCCGGCCGGCGGGCAGGGCCGCCGCTATCTCGGGGAATACCGACTCATCATGAAAACGGTCGCCTGAGGCCTGTATGACGGCCACGGGTTCGTGGACGTGAGGTGCGATGTCGCGGATATGCCAGTCTGCGAGGCGCAGGGCAGCCCTCCGCCACTTTCTGAGGTCCGCGTTGTCTATGACGAGTTCCGCCCGCGCCCGCTGCACTTCTTCGCGCATGCCCGCGAGCACGAGCCGCTTGAGAGCCGGCCGAAGGAAGGTGACGAGCCCCACGGGCATGAGCGTTCCGAGCGCCTTGACAACGAGCCGGGGAAGCCAGAGCTCGGCCATCGGCTCGAAGAGGATGGTGGCAGCCGGGAGGCGGTTCCCGGTGCAGGCGCCGCCAGTCGCGGCCGGCGGCGGGTTGCCGGGCTTCTCCTCGAGCCCGCCGAGCGCCTCGAGGGCCACCGCCGCGCCGAAAGAGCTTCCCATGAGCACGTAGCCTCCCTCGGGAAGTCCGAGGGCGTACACCGCATCTCGCACATCGGCTGCACACTGTTCCATGGAAAACTCCGAGTCCAGGCTGACCTCGCTGCTTCCCTTCTCCCGTGTCTCGAGATAGTAGAGCTCGACGTTCTCGTCGACCGCCGCAATAACCTCCTCGAACCCCTCGACGACACCTCCCCAGCCCGGTATGAAGAGCACGGGCAGGGGACGGGGCGGCTGCCGGGAGCCGGCGGCTGCGGCCGGCATCTCGTAGCAGATGATGTGCCCGCCCGCCACCGGGATCAGGCGGCGGGTGGCGGTTTCGATCCTGCGGCTCATGTGCGGCGAAGGGTATCGGCCCGGGCGGCGATGGTCAATGCGCGGGACAGCCGGACGGCCGACGTGAGCTTTACCTCTTCGGTTGACAGCGACACCGACTGTGGCCACAATTGTGCAGCGGTGGTCGGTAAATCCCGAGCAAGGTGAGTCTTCATGCAGCGGCGCGATCGGACAGGCAAGTTCCTTTTACTTCTCGTGACACTCTCGCGAATTCCCCTCGCGCTCGTAATCATCGGGCTGTTTACAATGCGCGAGCCGGGAACGGCCGAGATCCTCATCGGTATCGGACTTCTTATACTCATCGAGCTCAGCGATCTCTTCGACGGGATGATCGCGCGCAGCCGCGGGCTCGTCTCGGAGCTCGGCGCGACGCTCGATCCCTACGCCGACAGCATCGCACGTTTTCTGACCTACTTCGCACTTGCTCAAGCTAATCTTGCCCTCATGCTCGTGCCGGTGTGTATGGCCATCCGCGATATCACGGTGGCCTACTCGCGGATCATCGTGGTGCGCACCGGGGCGTCCGCCTCGGCGAAGCTCAGCGGAAAGCTCAAAGCCGGAATACAGGCAGTCGGTGGCGGCGTGCTCATGCTCGGGCCGCTGTACTGGCAGTTTACCGGCGAGGGCATCATGCCGGTGCTGTCCTACATCATCAGTGTTCTCACCCTCGCATCCGGCGTCGAATACGTGGCGTCCGCGCTCAAGGCGATGTCGAGCGAGGACGAGCCCGGTTGATGGCGAGGCGCGCGAGCAGGCGTGGCAACGCGAGCGCGGTGCGGAGAATGTACCTGTCATAGGTCGTCTGCCCGGTCGGTATCGCGAAAAACGCCTCCGAGAGTGGGCGGTCACGCAGCACCTGAACAAGGAACGCGTCAGGCGCCGCGTGAAGAGCCTTCGTCACGAAGAGCGATCGGCTGAGATGGCGACCGAAGTCCTTGCGGCACAGGCGCTCATAATGCCTGCCGATCGCCTGCGGGCTCGAGTCGCCGTCTGCGCCGACGGCGTGTGCTGCGGCCGTGGCTGCGTGGCGGCCGGAGCTGACGGCAAATGAAATGCCCTCACCGAGAAATGAATCCACAAAGCCCGCGGCATCGCCTGCGAGCAGAATGCGGCCGCGGGCGATTCGGCGCCTGATCCCGCCTCCGGGGAGCGGATGGAGTCGTGCGGCGGCGGCAAGACCGGGGTCGAAGCCCTCCGCGGCGAGGAAATCGGCGAGGCGGTCGCGGGGAGCCGTCATGAGGCGCGCCATATCTCCGACGCCGACCGAGAAGTGGTCGTCGTGGGGAAAGACCCACCCGTAGCCGTAGCCGGCCACCCCCAGCTGCATTTCCAGCGTCGAGCCCGGGAAGCCCTCTATCTCCTCGGCGGCCGCCGGCACGTCCGCAACCGCGCACAAACCCATTTCATCCGGTCGGTCCTTTTCCCGCACTCGCGTCTTGAGCCCGCCGAACGCGCCCTCGGCAACGACCGCAACCCGCGCACGGTAGGTACCGCGTGAGGTCTCGACCTCGACGTGGGGGCCTTTGTCGGTGAGTTGTTGCACCCGCTCGCCGAGCTTTGCCCTCGCCCCTGCCGCCTCTGCACCGCGAAGCAGATGGTGATCGAAGGCCGCCCGCTCCACGACGACCGCGATGATGTCGTTCCTGTGCACGGTTCGCGTCACTGAGCGGAAGCCGATCCTCGCCTCGTGTATCTCACGCTGGATGAGCTCGGCGGGAATCGGCTCGTGGAGGTATGACATCCCCCGACCCGATATAGCCCCACCGCACGGCTTGTCGCGGGGAAAAACTTCCTTGTCGATGATCAGGGTGGACAGACCGCGCCGGGCGGCCTCGGTTGCGGCTGAGCTGCCGGCCGGGCCCGCTCCGATGACCACAATATCGAACAGGTTGAGGTATCCAGAAGCGTGTTGGCGCTCCTGCGCTAAATCCTGATCAGACCGATGCATGCGTGATCATATCCTTTCCCGGTAGATCCGGTGACGCGCTGCGTCTGTAACCGTATAGTGGCGGTGGAGTTAAGGTCAGGGGGAACAACAAGCTTCTATATACCTCCCCTGGGCCACTCATTATGATAGCCGAACCCCGAGCCCGTTGTCGACGAGCCACATACTGCGTGAGGAGGCATGGATGAGGCAGCAGATAGCCATTCTCGTATTTCCCGACGTCGAGGTCCTCGACTTTGCGGGTCCCTTCGAAGTCTTTTCGGTAGCGGATGAGCTCAGCGGTCACAGCCTGTTCGACGTGACGGTTGTCGCATCGACGGTCGAGCCCCTTCGCGCCAAGAACGGACTGCAGGTGATTCCCGATCGTGCTGTCGCCGGCTCCGCCGACGACTACATACCCGATGTGCTCGTCATTCCCGGGGGCGACGGCTCGCGGGCCGCCATGCATGACGATCACCTCATTGCCTGGGTGCGAGAGGTGGCCACGCGTGCCGCGATCGTCATGACCGTGTGTACCGGAACGCGTATTGCAGGCGCTGCGGGGCTCCTCGACGGTCGCGAGTACACCACGCACCGCAGGGCCGCTCCCGGCGTCGCCGAGCTCTTCCCCGCCGCCACCCAACGCCTGGACCGCCGCGTTGTCGACACGGGGCCCTTCGTTTCCACCGGCGGAATCTCCGCGGGGCTCGACGGTGCCTTTCACGTGCTGAGACGCCTTGCCGGGGACGACGTCGCACGGGATACCGCCGACTACATGGAGTACACTCCGGCGCCGGTGACCGGGGGCACGCCACGCTGAGCGTCAGTTTGATAGCGTTCTTTGAGCGAACATGCGGATTATATCTTTCCCCACGGGGCAACTTCGGCTACATTAGAATTACTGCACTCCGGCGTGTCCCTCTCGCCTGTCCCCTACTGGTCGGAGCATCGGATGGTGAATCGTGATCTCAGAACTTCTGGCCATGTTGGGACAGGATCGGACCTTCGAGCTCCTCGAGTTCCTCGTGATTCTCTTCGTGCTGCTGTCCGTTGTGACCCTCGCGGTCGTGGCGATCCACGCGGTGCGGACGCATCGCCTCGAGCGGCGGACCGACCGGAGGATCGAGGATGTCGTCCGCTTCCTCGGGCGAAACATTTTCGGCGACGAGGGGTGGCAGGTTATCGAGCAGACCGCCGCGGCCGACGGTCGACACATCGACTCGCTTCTCTCAGCATTCGACGTCGCGGAGTTCGATCAATGGTCGAGCGAGGCGGTGAAACAGGGTGTGCTTACCGCCGCGGAGGTGGAGAGCCTTCGGACACGGCTGGACCGCCCGCCGGAGCTGTCGTCTGTCCCGGCGTCACAACCTGACGAGTCGGTGATCGTGCCTGCCTCGGGGATGCCGATCGCGGTCAGCCAGGGAGGTGTCCAGGCGCGTGGAACGATCGCCGAAGTAGCCGAGAGCTCGTTCACGGTGTGGGTGCTCAACAGTGCCGAAGAGCTCGTCGATGGCGAGGCGGCCTCCTTCCTGCTCCTTTCTCGCAGCGGGCCCTACCAGTTCGAGTCCACCATGTACAAAGGCGATGACGACACGCTCGTGGTCGCACGCCCGGCCCGTATCGTGCGCACTCAGCGCCGACGCTTCGGCCGCCGCCCGGCGGCACTCCCGGCTGTGGTCAGGCCCTACCTCGGTGACGGCGAATCCCGCCGCGTCATCATAAATGATCTCAGCGGCGGCGGGGCAAACGTCAGCAATCCGGGGGCGCAGTTCAGTATCGGTAATGTGGTCGAGCTCGCGTTTTCAGCAGGGGAGAACGAATACGTAGTGGCGGGGCGTGTGGTGCGAACGAGCAACGACGGTCACAACATGCACGTCCGCTTCGAAGCGATGAAAGACCAGGAGCGCCACGAAATCGCGGAGTCGGTGGCAATGGTGCCGCTGTACGCGAGTGCATCTTTGGAAAGGTGAGAAAGCTGCACGGAATCGGGAGGCTTGTGGACCAAAGTCTGCGTGTTGCTGTTGCGGCGGAGAGGACTTGAACCTCCACGGGCAGTAATGCCCACTAGCCCCTCAAGCTAGCGTGTCTACCAATTTCACCACCGCCGCATGTGTGCCTTGTGCGGCCACAATCTATACAAGGGCGTCCATTCTGTCAAGTGATCGCGCCCAAAGTTTCACACTGCCGTTCCTCGTCGTCGCATTGCCTCGACGCCGCGTCGGGCGGGCCCGTACGCCTGCGGGCCTGTACGCCTGCGGGCCCGCGCGCCCTCGAGCCCTTGGCCCCGTGCGCCCGCGGGTCTCACGAGAAGTACGCCTCGAGCTCCGCGACGCGCCTGGAGAAGAGCTCGATGGCGGTTTCGATTGGAGCGGCGCCTGCCATGT
>CAYOFA010000137.1:5336-8758 GCA_964402885.1 uncultured Spirochaetaceae bacterium | reverse complement strand
CGGTTGCCGGAGAAGTCCGCTCACGCATCAGCAGGGTCATCGAGGCTCTCTGAGCCCCCGCGTTCCCGGAGAGCCGGCCGGGCGCCCACGGGCGCCCAGCCGGTGAGGCCCCACCGGGACTTGCAATTTGCTACATTTCCATGCAGTTTTATGAATCATCATGCGATTCGGCGAGACGACCGGCACGGGCGGAAGTGTATCCGACATCATGCCGGTCTCAACTTTCAGTATTGCCGCCACAGACCGCGCCACCGGTGACATCGGTGTAGCCACCGCTTCACGTTATGTTGCAGTCGGCTCGCTCGTGCCACACGTGCGAGCCGGGGTCGCGGCGGTCGCTACCCAGTCGGTCGCTCATCCCGCCGTTGCGGACGCCCTGATCGATTCTCTCGCCGCCGGCGAACACGCGCCCGGCACTGTCCTCGACCGGCTTCTCGCCGGGGACGCATCCCGTGATATCCGTCAGTTTGCACTCGTCACCGCCGACGGTCGCACGGCCGCGTTTACCGGCTCGCGGTGCCTTCCATTCGCCGGAGAGCGCGAGGGCGCTGACGCGGTATGCGCGGGGAACACCCTCACCGGCCCCGAGGTACTCGAGGCAATGCTCGAGGGCTTCGCGGGGACGGAGGGGCGACTGTGGGATCGTCTTCTTGCTGCGCTCGACCGGGGTGACGCAGCCGGGGGAGACGCGCGCGGGAAGCAGGCCGCCGCGATGCGCGTTCATCGCGCAGGGGGCGGGTATCGGGGCAGCGGGGAGGTCGTGGTCGACCTGCGGGTCGACGATCACGCGGATCCGGTGGCGGAACTCGCACGCCTGCTCGCGGTGCTGAAAGAAACGAGGAAACAGGAGCCCGACGCCGGGCTCGAGAGCTGACGGGACCCCGCTTCGGGGCCTCCACTATATTTCGGTAGCATAAGGAGGAATCATGCTACAGAGGACTTTGATACTTTCGCTCGTTCTGATGCTGGCGGCAGGCGCCGTATTCGGCGGTGGGCAGGGCGAGTCGGAGGCGATGGACACCCTGGTCGTCGGCCAGGTGGCGGAGCCCAAGGCGCTAGACCCCCATACGGTTACGGCGGTCAACGACTTCCGCATTCTGGTGAACATCTACGACGGACTGGTCCGGTTCCGTGACGGCTCTCTCGAGGTCGAGCCCGCGCTCGCGGAATCCTGGGAGATCTCAGAGGACGGCACGGTCTATACCTTCAACCTCCGAGAGGATGTGAGCTTCCACGACGGCACGCCGTTCAACGCCGAGGCGGTGAAGTTCAACTTCGATCGCATGCTCAACGAGGACCACCCCTACTACGACACCGGCCCCTTCCCGCTGGCGTTCTTCTTCAGCTCTATCCAGGAAACCCGGGTCGTCGACGAGTACACCGTGGAGCTCGTGCTCAACGAGCCGTTCGCGCCCCTGCTCTCCAACCTGGCCTATCCGACGGGCCTGCTCGTCTCCCCGGATGCGGTACGGGAACACGGCGAGGACTACGGCCGGAATCCGGTCGGCACCGGTCCCTACAGCTTCGTGGAATGGCAAAGTAATACGCAGGTGACGGTAGCGAAGAACGCCGATTACTGGGACGGCGAGCCGGGCATGGATCAGATCGTTTTTCGGCCCATCACCGAAGGTAACACCCGGGTGAACGAGATGCTCTCCGGTGGGCTCGACCTGATGGTTGAAGTTCCGCCCGACTCGGTTGCAACCTTCGAGAACAATGACGACTTCACCGTCTATGAGCAGGCCGGCCCCCATGTCTGGTTCCTGATCCTGAACCTCCGCGAGGGCCCGTTCACGGATGAGCGCGTTCGTCAGGCGGCGAATTACGCCATCGACAAGGAAGCACTCGTGGAGAACGTGCTGCAGGGCACCGCCACGGTCGCCGACAGCCCGATTCCGCCGGCCTTCGACTGGGCCTACAACGAGAGTCTCGATCCCTACCCCTACGATCCCGATCGGGCCCGTGAGCTCATCCGGGAAGCAGGCGCCGAGGGCGCAGAGATTACCTTCTACGTGACCGAGGGCGGCTCGGGCATGCTCGATCCGGTGCCGATGGGCACCGCAATTCAGGCGGACCTCGAAGCGGTCGGGCTCGACGTCAGCATCGAGACCTACGAGTGGAACACCTTCCTGGGCGAGGTTAATCCGGGCCTCGAGGGCAAGGCCGATATGGCTCAGATGGCATGGATGACCAACGACCCTGACACCCTGCCCTTCCTGACGCTTCGAACCGCCGCCTTTCCTGAAGAGGGCGGGTTCAACTCCGGCTACTACTCGAACCCGGAAGTCGACGAGCTGCTGAACCAGGCCCGTGTATCCACGAGCCAGGACGAGCGCGCCCGTCTCTATGCTGAGGTGCAGGAAATCGTCTATGAGGACGCCCCGTGGGTCTTCGTGGCAAACTGGAAACAGAACGCGGTGGCGCGAAGTGAGGTGAACAACTTCAGCCTCCAGCCATCCTTCCTGCTCGAGCTCGGAGACGTCAGCTACTGACTCTCGGACGACAATGACAATTCCGTAGCTTCGGCGGGCGGCCTACGGGCTGTCCGCCGGACGCGGCTGCGGTTGCGGGAATAGAACAATGTGGCGATACATCCTGAAACGGCTTCTGCTGCTGGTGCCCGTCTTGCTCGGAATCTCCATCATCGTATTTCTGATCATGGAGCTCATTCCCGGCGATGCGGCGCAGGCCATCCTCGGCTCGTTCGCGACACCTGAGAACCTCGAGCGGGTCCGAAGCGAGCTCGGCCTCGACAAACCGCTCGTTCAGCGCTACTTCATCTGGCTCGGAAATATCCTTCAGGGTGATTTCGGACGCTCCTACTCACTGAATCGACCGGTGATCGACGAGGTGCTCGACAGGCTCGGCCCGACACTCCTTCTCGCCGGCTCCTCGCTGCTCTTTGCTGCGGTCATGGGAATGGTCGCGGGGATCATCGCGGCGGTGAAGCAGTTCGGCTGGCAGGATATGTTCTTCACCGTCATCGTGCTCGTGGGCATCTCCACGCCGTCGTTCTGGCTCGGGCTCATCTTCGTGCTTCTCTTCAGCGTGCAGCTCGGGTGGTTTCCGGTCAGCGGCATGATGCAGGTGGTCGGAGGCGGCGGGCTGCTCGACGTCCTCCATCACCTGGTGCTTCCTGCGATTACACTCGGTGTGGTTGCAACCGGCGTCATCGCACGGCTCACGCGCTCCACGATGTTGGAGGTGCTTCGCAAGGACTTCATCCGCTCAGCCCGCGCAAAGGGGCTTTCCGAGCGCCGGGTCATCATGCGTCACGCCTACAAGAACGCGCTGGTGAGCATCGTGCCTGTTCTCGGAATTCAGACCGGCTTCGTCATCGGCGGCGCCATCTATATCGAGACGGTCTTCCAGTGGCCGGGCATCGGACGCATGCTCGTGACCGCGATTCAGACCCGCGACAT
>CAYOFA010000137.1:0-5236 GCA_964402885.1 uncultured Spirochaetaceae bacterium | reverse complement strand
TCACTCGCCGACCGACTGCTTCCGCCCGGAAGCGAGGGGCACTTCCTCGGCACCGACGAGCTCGGGCGGGATATGCTCTCGCGGCTCATCTGGGGAACCCGGGTGAGCCTTGCGGTGGGGATCTCCGCTACCGCCATCGCCGCGGTCATCGGGTCTCTCATCGGCATCATCGCCGCCTTCTACGGGAAGTTTCTTGACAACTTTCTCATGCGGGGCGTCGACATGCTGATGGCCTTTCCCTATCTGCTGCTGGCCCTTGCCATCGTTGCGGTGCTGGGCCCGGGTCTCTTCAATGCGTTGATCGCGATCTCCATCGTGAATATCCCCTTCTTCGCGCGGAATGTGCGCGGTGCCACGGTGAGCCTCGTGCGACTGGAGTACGTGGACGCCGCACGCCTCAGCGGTCTCGGCGATGCAAAGATTCTCTTCGAGGAGCTCCTGCCGAACGTGCTGCCGGTGATCTTCATCACCATCTCGACCACCGTGGGCTGGATGATTCTCGAGACGGCGGGCTTGAGCTTCCTCGGCCTCGGTGCCCAGCCGCCGCAAGCCGACCTCGGGAGCATGCTCGGAAACGGCCGGCGACTCATTCTGCAGGCGCCGCACGTTGCCACACTACCCGGCCTGGTGATCCTCGTGCTCGTGATCGGGATAAACCTCGTCGGCGACGGTCTGCGAGACGTGCTCGACCCCTATCTGAGCTCGGGGGCCCTGGTGAGCCCTCGCGCGGCAACCGAGGTCGACGGTGCGCTCGCGAAGCGCGTCCGCGGAGCCGCCAAACGGGAAGCCGCCGGCGCGCGTGAAGCCGCCGCCACCACCGACGGGGGTGCTCCGATCCTCGCCATCGCCGATCTCAAGACCTGGTTCTGGACCGGCGGAGCTCCCGTCCACGCAACCGACGGGGTATCCATCGACATCCCCCGCGGCACCGCCGTGGGCGTGATGGGCGAATCAGGCTCCGGCAAATCGGTTACCGCTCTGTCCGTCCTCGGCCTCGTTCCCACGCCGCCGGGACGGATCATGGAGGGAAGCATCCGCTACAACGAGGAAGAGCTCCTCGGGTCCTCACTACAGCAGCTGCAGCACTTCCGCGGGAATCGCATTTCCTACGTCTTCCAGAATCCGATGACCGCGCTCAATCCGCTGATGCCCGTGGGTGAGCAGATCGCCGAATCCATCCGCAGGCATCAGGACGCGACCAACGCCTCCTCGCGCGAGCGCGCCGTCGAGCTCATGACCGCGGTACACATCCCGGATGCCGGCCGCCGTATCGATGCCTATCCCCATGAGCTCTCCGGCGGAATGCGGCAGCGAGTGGTCATCGCCATGGCGCTGGCCAACGATCCCGATCTCATCATCGCAGACGAGCCGACTACTGCCCTCGATGTCACCATACAGGCACAGATCCTGCAGCTCTTCGACGAGCTGCGGAACACGCGCGGGGTGTCTCTACTGTTTATCTCTCACGACTTCGGGGTGATTTCGCAGATCTGCGAACGCGTGGTCGTCATGTACGCCGGTCAGGTCGTGGAGGTCGGCACCGTCGATCAGATCTACCGCGAGCCCCTGCATCCCTACACGCGCCGCCTCATGGCCTGTGTGCCTCGCGTCGGCGAGCGCGGGCGAGAGATGGATGCCATTCCGGGCCTCCCGCCGGCGCTCGATTCGCTTCCGGGAGGATGCCGCTTCGCCGATCGCTGTGACATGGCCATCGATGCCTGCCGGCAGGCTCCGGTTGATCTTCGCAGCGTGGCGGGACGTGATGTCAGGTGCATTCGCGCCGAGGAGCAGCACGCCTCCCATCAGGCTCGCCTGACGAAGCCCGAGCCGCAGAAGGACGGCGCGTCATGAACTCAGAATCGCTTCTCCATGTGCGAACCGCAAGCAAACGCTTCGGCGGCGAGCGACGGCTCATCGGCGCGCCGACGCCGTCCATCCGTGCAGTCCACGAGGTCGACCTCGACCTCTACCCCGGAGACTCCCTCGGAGTCGTGGGAGAGTCGGGGTGCGGCAAGTCCACCCTTGCCCGCATGATCATGGGCATCATCCCTCCGAGCGAGGGAGAGATCTACTTCCGCGGCGAGGACATCACCGGTATTCGCGGTGAGCGACGCCGCGATCTCTACCGACGCATTCAGTTCGTCTTTCAGGACCCGCAGAGCTCTCTGAACCCCAGGAAGACCGTCCGCCAGATCCTCGAGGCGCCGATGGTCGAGCTGCTCGGACTCGAACGAGCCTCGCGCGAAACGCGCCTGCTCGAGCTCATGGACCTCGTCAACATGCGCCCCGAATTTCTCGATAGGCATCCCCATGAGTTCTCGGGCGGTCAGGCCCAGCGCATCGGCATCGCCCGCGCACTCGCGCCGAAGCCGGAGCTGCTGATTCTCGACGAGCCGGTGAGCGCCCTCGACGTGTCGATTCAGGCTCAGATCCTGAAGCTGCTCCTGTCGCTGAAGCACGATCTCAACCTGACCTATCTCTTCATAAGCCACGACCTCGCCGTCGTCGACTACCTCTGCGACCGCGTCGTGGTGATGTATCTCGGAAGCGTCATCGAGCACGGCACCGCGGCGCAGATCTTCGACTCCCCGCGCCATCCCTACACCCACGTACTCCTTGGAAGCGTTCCGGAGCCGGGCAACTACGAGTCTACCAGGCTCAAACTCGAGGGCGAGCTTCCCGACCCCTCCAATCCACCCGCCGGCTGTCCCTTCGCGCCGCGGTGCTACCGGGTGCAGCCCCACTGCTGGGAGTCTCCGCCACCACTCGAGGACTACGGAGACGGCCATGAAGCGGCCTGCTACTACGCGGACGACCCCCAACCACCGCCCCAGAAACATCCGGATGACGCCAATGGCGCCGACACCGCCGCGTCCGCGCCACGCGGGCGACGCGCAAGAACCGATCTCTGAGCCGAAACGTGATGAAGACCCGCGTGAGCGAAGAGCGCATTCGCACACTCTTTGAGACCATCGGGGCTCACGGCCGACGGGAAGACGGCGGCTGCGAACGGCTCGCCTTCTCGCCCGAGGAGCGCGCCGCCCGCAGCGCCCTCGCCGACGCCGCAACCCGCCTCGGCTTCCACGTCTTTCGCGACGCCGTCGGTTCGGTCTTTGCTCTTCGCCCGGGCACCGACCCCGAGGCAGAGGCCGTCTACACCGGCAGCCACCTCGACACCGTACCCGGCGGCGGCTGCTTTGACGGCGCCTCGGGCGTCCTCTGCGGCCTTGCCGCCCTCGAGCTTCTCGAGACCGAGCAAATCTCGACCCGACGCCCCATCGTCCTCGTCAGCTGGGCCAACGAGGAGGGAGCGCGCTTTGCCCCCGCCATGATGGGCTCAGGCGTGTTCACCGGTGCGATCCCCTTCGAGACCGCCGCTGCAAGCGCCGACGCGGCCGGCGTGACCGTGAGCGAAGAGCTCGCGAAGGAGGAGACCTCAGGTCCCGAGGACGCCGGGAACTCCGGCGGTCACGGAACCGAAAACGCTGCGGCGCAGCGCAGCAACGCTGAGGCAGCCGGAGCGAACCGCGGCGTTACCGGAAACGCTGAGACTGCCCCGGTGGACCCCGGCGTTATCGGCAACGCTGAGACCGCGGCCGGCGACCCCGGCGTCACCGGCAACGCTGAGGCGTCCGCCGGGGACCCCGGCGTTACCGACAACGCTGAGGCGGCCGCCGGGCCCACCGCGCGCCTGCGCGGGCTTCCCCGGCCCGCCGCCTACCTGGAACTGCACCCCGAGCAGGGGCGCATTCTCGAGGCTGCAGGCGTGCGGATCGGCGTCGTCGAGGGCGTGCAGGGGCAGGCGGCCGGGGACTGGACGATGGCGGGTCGCGCCGACCACGCGGGCTCCACACCAATGGACGACCGCGCCGACGCGCTCGTCGCCGCGGCGCGGCTCGTCGCAGCGGTGCCGCAGATCGCCGCCGGCGAGGCTCCCGGCGTAGCCACCGTGGGCGGGCTTCGCGTTACCCCCGGCGCGCGGAACGCCGTCCCTGGACGGGTCGAGAGCACGCTCGACATCCGCCACCCGGATGATGCTGCGGTGGGGCGGATGTTGGAGGCGGTTCTCGAAAGCGGGAGGCGGTTCGCTGCGGAGGAAGGTTGCAGCTTCGAGTGGCGGGAGGCGTGGCGCGCCGGAGCAGTACGGTTCTCGCGCACGGTCATGGGGGCCGTCGAGGAAGCCGCGGCCGCGCAGGGGATCGATTTCATGCGTCTCACCTCGGGCGCGGGGCACGACGCAGTGAATATGGCCTCGCACTGCCCAACCGGCATGATCTTCGTTCCGAGTCGGGACGGAATCAGCCATTCGCCGGACGAGCTCACCAGCTACGAAGATCTCGCGGCCGGTGCAACTGTGCTGGCCGAGGCGCTCGTTCGGCTGGCACGCTGAGTGAGGTATATAGCAGCGTGTTGGTGAGGGCGGAAACAACTTCAAGCGGCGCAGGGTTTTGAAGGGAATACGAGGTGCACGATATCGCTCGGTAACCAAAATCACGCCGAGCTCCACGTCCTGCAAGGACTTATGCGAGCTTTACCAACACGGTTCTTGATACTTCACAGCTCACGACAACGCAAAGTCCACCGCCGCCTCGGCATGAAGGCTGGTAGTGTCGAGCGCAGGCACCGGAACATCCTCTTCCTTCAGGAGCATCCCGATCTCCGTGCAGCCGAGGATGACGGCCTGGGCACCCTGGTCGACGAGGCGTCCGGCGACGCGCGTGTATGCGCGCCGCGACTCCGGCCGGATTACGCCCCGGACGAGTTCGTCGAAGATCACCTGGTGGACGAGGGCACGATCATCCTCGTCGGGAATCACGACTTTCAGCCCGAATCGCTTCTCGAGCCGCTCGCGGTAGAATGACTGCTCCATGGTGAAGGCGGTGCCGAGCAGACCGACGACGTGGGTACCATGTGCCTTCGCCGCACGTGCGGTGGGGTCTGCAATGTGGACCCAGGGTGCCTGCGTGGCAGCCTCGAGCTCATCGAAGACGAGATGCATGGTGTTGGTGGCGAGCAAGAGACACTCGGCTCCCGCCCGTTCGCAGGAGCGGGCCGCCTTGATGAGCACCGCGGCGGCATCGTCCCAGCGCGCGTCGCGCTGCATCTGCTCGATGGGGTCGAAATCCACCGACACCATGACGATGTCCGCGGAATGATAGCCTCCCAGCCGCTCGGCGACCAGCTCGTTGATAATGCGATAATACTCCGCCGAGGATTCCCAGCTCATGCCCCCGAG